>JAILOI010000018.1 GCA_024690885.1 Lachnospiraceae bacterium | reverse complement strand
GGTGGAACCCATAACGATTTCTTCGGACTTCGCTATGATATCGCGTTTACATTGGATGATTACATCGGCGATTTGAATTATTCCTTCAGCGGCGATGATGATTTGTGGGTATTGATTGATGGTAAGCCAATTTCCGAATTGGATATGGGCGGTATTCACCAGGCATTGACCGGTACCGCAGACTTGTGGAACTACATCGATGGCGGCAAGAATGGCTGCGATCGTTCCAAGGAACACACCTTGACCATCCTCTATATGGAGCGTGGTGCAACGGATTCCAACTGCCAGATGAACTTCACCGTGCCGAATGCACATATCGTGGAGTACACCACACCGAAGGCAGATGTCACCTTGGTCAAGAAGGATGCTGACGAGGGAACCTTGCTTTCCGGTGCAACCTTCAAATTGGTAAAAGATGGTAACGAGAACGAAATGCGTACCGTAACCAGCGATCAGCAGGGACAGATCATCCTAAACGGATTAACCGCAGGAACCTACACCCTGACGGAGACCATTGCTCCGGAAGGCTATGAATTGGCAACCACGCCTTGGACCATCCGGGTGACGGTGGATAATGACAACCAAGCGAAAGCAGAGTTGTATGACGGGGACGGTTTCCTCTGTAGCGATTATGTACTTCAGAATGCAAAAATCTCTGTTCCGGTGATTCCAACTTATGAGAAGAGCAAGACGGTACAGGTGGTAAATTATAATGATCGTACCTATGAGATTGCATTAACTGCAAATTCCACAACCCAGACCACTTCGACAAGTACGAAGCAGGAACCGGTGGATGTGATGTTGTTGTTAGATCAGTCCGGATCAATGAAGTATCCGATGGCCGGTGATGTGCGTTATGTTGGAGCAGGAACCTATGGAAATCTAAAAGGCGACTGGGGTAGTTTAGATAACACATACTATGTTAAGTCTGGCAATTCCTATTATGAACTATATGATGTCGCTCTCATAGGGTTTGAATACAAGTATCGAGCTGCAAATGGTAGGGAACGCAGTATTAACGATAGCATCTATTTATATCGCCGCATTTCGCGCCTGGATATATTAAGGTCTTCCGTAGAACAGTTCCTAACCTCCATGTCCGCCAAGTCACCGAAGAGTAAGGTGGGTATTGTGGCCTTCTCATCCGAGGGATATGGAGAAGCGAATAATCTCTATTCCTTGCAGCAGATTGGCAATAATCCAACCGGGGCCATTGCTTCCTTGGATAAGTTGAATGCGAATGGCGGAACCTCTCCGGAGCTTGCAATGAATGAGGCACAACGGCAGCTGAATGCAGCCAATGATGGACGCAAGAAAATCGTTATTCTCTTTACCGATGGGGAGCCTACCGGAAATCATGACAATCCACAGGAAGGCAATATGAGGCATTGGGACTCTAAGGATGCTTCCGAATCAGCAGCTGTTGCACTGAAGCAAAGCGGAGCGACCATCTACACCGTAGGATTTAGTCTTACAGATGCGGCTAAGGGATGGTTGAGTGGTACGATTGCCAGTGATTCGGCATACGCATTTACCACCGATACCCAGGAAGGCTTAGTGAAGATTTTTGAAGCCATTAGCCAGAGTATTACCAAGAATTATGATATTGACGGTGTCACCATCACGGATGTGATTGATGCCAGATTTGAATTAACACCGGCAGCCAAGAATGAGCTGAAGGGATTATATGTAGAAAATGCAGACGGAACCACCACCATTACATGGGAGAATCAGACCTTGCCATACGAAGGAAATTGGTCCAAGACAATCGGTATTCAGGCAAAGGCAGATTTCTTAGGTGGTAACAAGGTTCCAACCAACGGTAGCGAATCCGGTATTCGCCTCACTGCAGATGGTGCCCTTGATCCATTTGAGCAGCCAACCGTCAATGTGAAGTTATTAAACTTCGTTGGTGAGGACGATGAAGTAACCCTGTTCCTGGGAGATGAGATTGCTTCTGAGACGTATTTGCAGCAACTCGTCGACAGCATGAAGGTGAATGGCGCTTCGATTGTGGAGAACGTTGCTTTTACCGAAGGAAATTCCTTCACCGTGAATTATGCATATGCAAACACCAATGATGTATTAGGAACCATCACCTTCCGCAGAACCATAGAGGGTGAGGGGGCATCTGCATCGAACCATACCGCAGAATACATGGGAAGCCCAGTAGAACGTTATCGTGTAACGGCGGAATACAAGCCATACACCGTAGCAGAACGCCCAAGTGCATTTGCTACACCGGCAAGCAACGCCGGAAGAGAGGTCACCACCTCTGCTCGTGCGAGTGCAACCTATCTGGTAAACGTCGTTGGCGGAACACTGGTGATTGAGAAGAAGATTAGCAAATCGGATTACAAGAAAGCATATGGCGATCCGGTATTTACCTTCCAGATTACCAACACCAAAACCGGCAAGGTTTATTACAAGACTTTACGCTTCAGTGAAGCCGAAGAGGGAATCTTCAATGAAACCCTTGCGACCACTATTGAGGGATTGCCGAAGGGCAATTACGAAGTGCGTGAGTGGGATACCATGGGATTTACCTTCGTAAGTTTGGATGCCACAGCAGAAAATCAGGTAGCTACCAGCAATCAGGATACCAAGACGGCATCCTTCGTCCTGGAATTGAATAAGTCCTGGGCCAAGACCACTTACAAGAACAAGTTAACCCATTCCAATCGGGATACGGATACGGATGTTGTGAAGAACACCTTTGAGATTGGTGGAAGCACCTCCTCTCACAGTGATGTGGATAACGGATATACGGATCAGGTTGGAAAAACAACAACACTGCGAAATAACTAAGGAGGGAGTCAGGAATGAAGTTTCAATTTAAGAACAAAAAAGTCATCATTACCTTGGCTGCTTGCGCGGTTATTGCGCTTGGCGTCACCGGTACCTATGCAACCTTGACCGATGTAGCCGGTAAAG
>JAILOI010000132.1 GCA_024690885.1 Lachnospiraceae bacterium | reverse complement strand
GTTGGTAGAAGCCGGATGCAAGGTGATTGAATATGATGATGCCGTACGTGTCATTGCAGAAGATATGCCACTGAAGCATACCGCAGTTACCACACTTCCATATCCGGGATTTCCGACGGATATGCAGCCACAGATGGCAGTAGTACTTGCAGTTGCCGAAGGAACCAGTACGGTAACCGAGAGCATCTGGGATAACCGCTTTAAGTATGTGGATGAGTTGGCGCGCATGGGTGCTAACATTCGTTTGGAGAGCAACATTGCAATCATTACCGGCGTGGAGCATTACACCGGTGCACGGGTATCCGCTCCGGATTTACGTGCAGGTGCTGCCCTGGTTGTAGCTGGTCTGGCTGCTCCGGAAGGTGTAACCGTCGTAGATGATATCTACTACATTCAGCGTGGATACGAAGACTTTGAAGTGAAGCTTCGGGGACTGGGTGGCAACATCGAGTTGGTGGATAATGAACATGATCTTCAGAAGTTTATTTTGAAAGTTTCATAAGAATATTGGTGAAAGTATCAAAAAGACTTGGCCCAATGTAATTGGTTGGATCTTCGGTAAGTAAAACGAGTGAAAGCTCTAGGAAGAGAGTATCTTCCTAGAGCTTTTTTGATTGCAAAGATGGCTCATATTCTAGCAGTATTTCATCGCGAACGGGGATTTACGTAAGATTTACGTTTACATGAACGGGGATTTACGTAAGATTTACGTTTACATGAACGGGGATTTGCGTTATACTCTTATCAAGAAAGGCGGTTTTATGGGAAATACAGTATTTAAAAGGAAGATATATAATGACCTCCTCGAATGGAAAGAACAGCGAAGTGACAAATATGCTCTTTTAATAAAGGGTGCAAGACGAGTTGGAAAATCTACAATCGCGGAAGAGTTTGCCAGAAACGAATTCAAATCGTATATACTGCTGGATTTTGCGCATGTCAATAAGGAGATAATCGAACTATTTGATGATACATATAATCTTGATTATTTCTTTTTGCAATTACAACAGTTAACGGGCACAAGACTGTATGAGAAAGAATCCGTAATTATATTCGACGAAGTTCAATTGCTTCCTAAGGCAAGACAGGCAATCAAATATCTTGTGGCTGACGGAAGATATAAGTATATCGAAACAGGTTCTCTTATTTCCATCAAAAAGAATACAAAGGATATCCTTATCCCTAGTGAAGAGCATAAGATTTCAATGTATCCGATGGATTATGAGGAATTCTTGTGGGCTATAGGGGACGAGGTTACGGCTGAAACTATTAAAACGCTATTGAAGAATAAGAAGCCTGCAGGAAATGCCATGCATAGAAATCTGATGAGACTCTTTCGATTATACATGCTTATCGGCGGTATGCCTCAGGCAATTGAAACATATTTGGATACAAATAATCTTCAGGCGGTTGATGTGGCAAAGAGAGAAATTGTTGATCTTTATGAGGAAGATTTTACTAAAATCGATTCTTCGGGCCTGGCTGGCGATATATATGATGCGATTCCTGCAAATCTTAGTCGGAATGCATCCCGATATATATTATCTAACGCGAGAGAAGGAACAAGGGCGAATCAGGTTCAAGATTTAATTCCGGATATGTTGAACTCATATACGATCAATATCGCGTATCACGCGAACAATCCTGGGGCAGGGATGGCATTGGAAAAGGATTCAGGCCGATATAAGCTTTTTACATCTGATGTTGGTTTATTTGTAACTTTGGCGTTTAAGGACAAAGCATACACCGAGAACGTGATATATAACAAACTGTTATCAGATAAGCTTGAGACGAATATGGGCTATGTTTATGAGAGTGTTGTTGCACAAATGTTAAAGGCTAAAGGTAATAATCTGTTTTACTATACGATGGAAAGTGATACGTCAAACCATATGTATGAGATAGATTTTATTACTTCGGTTGGAACTAAAATTTGTCCGATTGAGGTCAAATCAGGAAATTACAGGTCACACAAGTCTTTAGATGTTTTTTGTGACAAGTATAGTAGGCGGATACAGGATAAGTACGTTGTCCATACCAAGGATTATAAGTGGGAAAACGGAATAGAATATATTCCGGTGTATATGGTTCCGTTTATTTAGAAGATTAAGAAGTGAAGGAATAGAAAAGCTCTAGGAAGAGAATGTCTTCCTGGAGCTTTTATTGTTTCAATTTGGGAAATACGTTTCTGTTGAACACCTAAAGCATCCGCTAATTCCTTTTGGGGGTCACCTCACGGGTTCCTGCTATTTTAGTTTTATTAAAGAATGGATGTAATATGTAACTCCGGCTTGGCGGCTAAGTCTAACACGGTACCGTCATCGAACTGAACCATCGGACGGGAAAGCTTCCGGTGATTGATGTAGATGATGCGGCAGCGGCTGCCGTCGGACAATACCACGCGGCTGTTCTGGTAAGAAGAAGCAATTCGATCCAAAAACAAGAGGATGTATTTGGGGTTGTACTTCTTAATGCCATCCTGCTCAAAGGATTCGATAACCTGGAAGGCACACAGCGGAGCACGATAGGTGCGGGCTGCGGTCATGGCATCGTACACATCGGCGATGGCAATGATGGAAGCAAAATCATCAATTTCGTCCTGCTGCAACTGACGAGGGTATCCGGATCCGTCGCCGCGTTCATGATGCTGCAAGGTGGCAGCAAGAATGCGGTGATCTAAGCCCGGGATGTTTTTCAACAAGCGATTGCCGGTGAGGGGATGCTGACGAATCATATCGAATTCCTCGTCGGTAAGCTTGCCTTGTTTGTTTAATATTTCTTCCGGAATGGAAAGCTTGCCAACATCGTGTAACAAGCCGGCCAGTGTTAAGATGTTCAAATCCTCCTTGGAGAATTTCAGCCAACGACCGATGCCGCGGGCAACCAGTGCCACATTCAGGGAATGGGCATAAACACTGTCATCCACAGCGCGGATGGCGTGTAACAAATCTAAGATTTCCAATGTGGTTTTGCCTTGGAAGAGACTCTCTGCTTCGTGGAGCAATTCATCAGTGGAAAAACTGGAATCCCCCTTGTATATCTGATTGAGGACGCGGGTAAGAAGTGCAATGTTCTTGGAGTATGCAACCTGGAAATCCAGAAACTCCGGTTTATTCTTCAACTTCTGGGAATAAGCAATGGTATCCTTGACGGAAGGCGCGACAATCACAGGCTCTGCCGGGGGCTCCTTCTTCGGCAGTTCTACGGTTACCGCCTCTTCGACAAGGGGTTCTGCCGGTACCGCATCTTGCAGTGGCTCTTCCGGTTTTGGTAAATCCTCCACATAGACGCTGTCGATGCGATAGAACGATAACCGGGCAATGAGTGTGTCCGTAAGAACCGTGCCTGTCTTGGCGATGGTCTGGCCGTGCTTGGTGACAATCTCCTTGGCAACCACCATGCCGGCCTCTAGTTTTCGTGATAGTATCTTTTCCATTCCATTGTATCCCCTATATATAGTATCTTTCTTCTTTCATTATGATTGAAAAATAGGGGTTTTGCAACGATTTTCATAGACAAAAAAGATATAATGTACATGTATACAGAACAATGGGTTGACAGACGTGGATAGACCATGTAACCTATTAGACGTACCTAGTAAGGTCATTAATTCCATATTGCATAGGTTCTCTTATTCAGAGTGGTGGAGATACATAGGATCGATGAAGCCACGGCAACCCCAACCCTTAGTCGGAAGGTGCCTCCCTGAGCGAGTTTTTCGAACAATAAGAGGATTTGATGATCTTTACGATTTTGTCGAATCCGCTTATACAGCGGATTTTTTTATTTATCTTTTATAGGAGGATAACATGGAAAAGTTATTATTTACTTCCGAGTCCGTAACCGAAGGACATCCGGACAAAGTCTGCGATGCGGTTTCTGACGCAATTTTAGATGCATGTATGGCCCAGGATCCTATGAGCCGTGTTGCTTGTGAAGCAGCAGCTTGTACCGGATTCGTATTGGTCACCGGTGAGATTACCACCAAGGCACAGTTGGATATTCCATCCATCGTTCGTGAGACGGTAAATGAGATTGGATACAACGATGCCAAGACCGGATTTGACGGCAACACCTGTGCGGTGATGGTTGCGTTGGATCAGCAGTCTGCAGATATCGCAATGGGTGTAGATAAGGCATTAGAAGCAAAAGAAGGAAGCTTGACCGATGATTTGGATACCGGTGCAGGTGACCAGGGTATGATGTTTGGTTATGCAACCAACGAGACCGATGAGTACATGCCATATCCGATTTCTTTGGCACACAAGCTCTCTCTTCAGTTGACCAAGGTTCGTAAGGACGGAACCCTCAGCTATCTTCGCCCGGACGGCAAGACCCAGGTTTCTGTTGAGTATGATGAGAACGGCAAGCCACAGCGTTTAGAGGCAGTGGTTCTTTCTACCCAGCATGATGAGGATGTGACCCAGGAGCAGATTCATGCAGACATCAAGAAGTATGTCTTCGACCCGGTTCTTCCACAGGAACTCGTGGATGACAAGACCAAGTTCTACATCAATCCAACCGGACGTTTTGTCATCGGTGGACCTCACGGTGATGCCGGCTTGACCGGACGTAAAATCATCGTTGATACCTACGGTGGTATGGCTCGTCACGGCGGCGGAGCTTTCTCCGGTAAGGACTGCACCAAGGTGGACCGTTCTGCAGCTTATGCAGCACGTTATGTTGCCAAGAACTTAGTTGCAGCAGGCCTTGCAGATAAGTGCGAGATTCAGTTGTCCTACGCCATCGGTGTAGCACAGCCTACCTCCATCAACGTCGATACCTTCGGTACCGGCAAGCTTTCTTCCGAGAAGCTGGTAGAGGTTGTTCGCGAGAACTTCGATTTGCGTCCGGCCGGAATTATCAAGATGTTAGACCTTCGTCGTCCGATCTACAAGCAGACTGCTGCTTACGGACACTTCGGTCGCAACGATTTGAATCTTCCTTGGGAGGCATTGGACAAGGTAGACGCACTGAAGAAGTATCTGTAAAAGGATATTTTATAATGCTATAATAGGGGCGTAAGCGTTGTGCTTACGGCCCTTTTTGTATATTCACAGAGGTACGGATTTGAGATTTCGAACACGACTGATTGTTTCTTTTTGCATTATCATATTTTTACCGATTCTTCTGGCAATTGCGTTGATTTTTTCCGCACAGAAAATCCAGCAGAACTTAGACGGACGTAGTTTTCTGATTAGTGACGATGGAATTTATCTGGCCAACTCCTATGAACTCTTAAGCAACTATACGGAGACGGAGTACGAGACCTTGCGGGATTGGGCCACCAGTCACGTGGAGTGGATGTCCGATGTGGAACGATTGGATGAGATGAACGATGGTTTAATCGAGAAGTATTCCTATCTGATGATTTGTCGTGGAGATAAGGTGGTTTATGATGGCACCCGGAGTGACCAACTCCATATCCAGGTGGAGGATTTGCCCAGATTTGGAGCGGGAAGCATCGGAGACGGTTTGGCCGGTTACTATTACGACGGCCAGATGGTACTGATGAAGCAGGTGGATTTTTTCTTTGATGGAGGCGGCCAGGGACGTGCCTTCATTGTGACCACCACCCGGGAGGTATTGCCGGAGGTGCGCAATCTCATGTGGGATTTGGTGGGCTCCGTGCTGTTGATTCTGATTTTTACCGGTGCGGTTTTGATTACCTGGACCTATTCCGGCTTGGTGCCAAACACCAGACGGCTGATGCGTGCCACCAACCAGATTCGGGAGGGCAATTTGGATGAGCCCATCGATATTCACGGCAATGATGAGATTGCGGTATTGGCCAAGTCCATCGAAGAGATGCGACTGCGCTTGCAGGCGGATGCCAAGGACAAAATCCAAGATGAGAATGTCCAGAAGCAATTGATTTCCAACATTGCCCATGACTTGAAGACGCCCCTGACAGCGATTCGCGGTTATGCGGAAGGCTTGTTAGAGGGGGTGGCGACCACACCGGAGAAGCAGGAAGCGTATTTGCGTACCATCTACAGCAAGGCCAATGAGATGAATACCTTGTTGAATGAGCTCTCTCTCTACAGTAAGATTGATACCAACCGGATTCCCTATGATTTTCAACATATTCCGGTACGTGGATTTTTTAATGATTGCACAGAGGATTTGGCCATCGATTTGGAGAACCAGGGCATGCACTTAAGCTATCAGTGCTTCGTGGATGATTCGGTGGAGATGATTGCCGATCCGGAGCAGTTGATGCGTGTGATTCACAACATCATTGGCAACGCGGTGAAGTACCACGGCGAGGATCCATTGTTTATCAGCTTTCGTGTGAAGGATGTGGGAGACTTTGTTCAGATTGAGGTGGAGGACAACGGTATGGGTATTTCCTCCCAGGATTTGCCCCATATTTTTGACCGGATGTTCCGAAGCGATGCATCCCGTAATTCCGCTGTCGGTGGAAGCGGTATCGGATTATCCATTGTTAAGAAAATTATCGAAGACCACGGCGGCCAGATTTGGGCAACCAGCAAGGAGCACGTGGGAACAGTAATGTATTTTGTACTGCATAAATATCAGGAGGTAGTGAATGAGCAATAGAATACTGATTGTAGAAGATGAACAGGCAATTGCAGAATTAGAGAAAGACTATCTGGAGCTTAGCGGTTTTGAAGTGGAAATCGTAGGGGATGGACAGATTGGACTGCAGCGGGCCTTAGATGAAGATTACGATATGTTCATTCTGGATGTTATGCTTCCGCATATGGATGGCTTCGAGATTTGTAAGCGGATTCGTCAGGACCGCAACACTCCGATTTTGATGGTGTCAGCCCGAAAGGAAGACATCGATAAGATTCGTGGATTGGGACTGGGTGCGGATGATTACATCACCAAGCCGTTTTCCCCGAGTGAACTGGTGGCACGTGTGAAGGCTCACATTGCCCGCTACGACCGATTGGTTGGTTCCCAGCCCATCGACAACGAGATTATGCGAATTCGCGGCATCAAGATTGACAAGACCGCGCGCCGGGTTTGGGTCAATGGCGAAGAGAAGCAGCTGACCTCCAGGGAGTTTGAACTTCTGGTATTTTTGGCAGAGCATCCGAATCATGTATTCTCCAAGGAGGAGATTTTCCAGGAAATCTGGAATATGGATTCTGTAGGCGACATTGCCACCGTTACCGTACATATTAAGAAATTACGTGAGAAAATTGAGTTAAACACCAACAAGCCACAGTATATCGAAACCATCTGGGGTGTTGGATATCGCTTCAAGGTATAAGAGGAGGTGCTCATGGGACAGAACGAGAAAACACCGGAAATTATACTGGAAGACGAGAGTCTGTTTGTTGTATATAAGCCGGCGGGTATGGCAACGCAAACCCGTTCTGTAGCAGAGATGGACTTGGAAACCTGGTTGAAAAATCACCGTGCGGCGGCCGGGGAAGAACCATATGTGGGAATCATCCAGCGGTTGGATCAACCCGTCGAGGGGGTTATGGTGGTGGCCAAAACAAGCGAAGCGGCGGATATTTTAACCAAGCAATTGCGGGACCACACACTGGTGAAGAACTACTATGCCATCATAACGCGGGATTCCCTGCCGGAAAGCGGTGTGTTGGAAGATTACCTGGTCAAGGACGCCAGGGCAGGACGGGCCAAGGTGGTACGTTCCACAGACCCGCGGGCCAAGAAGGCACGCCTGGTGTATCAGGTAGTAAAAGAACGGGATCATATGCGTCTGGTGGATATCACCTTAGAGACCGGGCGATATCATCAAATTCGCGTGCAGTTTGCTTCTCGTACCGCACCTCTTCTGGGGGATGTGAAGTACGGTGGAATTCGCACCGGACATCCCATCAGCCTCTGCGCATATCGCGTGCAGTTTCAGCATCCCCTCACCCGTTTGATGGAAGTGCATGAGATCGCTCCCCGCGGAGAGGATTTTGTGGACTTTTTTGCAGAATAAAAGGGGCCCCTTCCTTGACAAGCGGAGCGCTGTTGCATAGAATTTAGAGAGATTTTTACTTTTTATAACGAGAATTTTAGAAGGAGATTTAGTGACATGGCTAAGGATAAGAAGCTGGTAGAAGAGATTACTTCTATGAGCGAAGATTTTGCTAGATGGTATACCGACGTTGTAGTCAAGGCGGACTTGATTGCATATTCATCTGTTAAGGGATGCATGATCATTAAGCCCGATGGGTACGCTATCTGGGAGAATATCCAGCATGAATTGGACCGTAGATTCAAGGAGACCGGCGTACAGAACGTTTATATGCCGATGTTTATTCCGGAGAGCCTTCTGCAGGTTGAGAAGGATCACGTAGAGGGATTTGCGCCGGAGGTTGCCTGGGTAACCCACGGTGGTCTCAATGAATTACAGGAGCGTTTGTGTGTACGTCCGACATCCGAGACCTTGTTCTGCGACTTCTATAAGGATATTATTCAGTCTCACAGAGATTTGCCGAAGGTTTATAACCAGTGGTGTTCTGTGGTTCGTTGGGAGAAGGAGACACGTCCGTTCCTTCGTTCCAGAGAGTTCTTGTGGCAGGAAGGCCACACTGCGCATGCAACCGCAGAGGAAGCAGAGGAGCGTACGGTACAGATGTTAAATCTCTATGCAGACTTCTGCGAGGAAGTACTGGCCATGCCGGTGGTTCGCGGTCAGAAGACGGACAAGGAGAAATTCGCCGGTGCGGATGCAACCTATACCATCGAAGCATTGATGCATGACGGCAAGGCATTGCAGTCCGGTACCAGCCATAACTTCGGTACCAACTTCTCCAAGCCATTTGGCATTCAGTATACGGACAAGAACAACCAGTTACAGTATGTATATCAGACCTCTTGGGGTATGACCACGCGTCTGATTGGTGCCATCATCATGGTTCATGGAGATGACTCCGGATTGGTATTGCCGCCTCGTATTGCACCGACCCAGGTGATGGTAATTCCGATTCAGCAGCGGAAGGAAGGCGTCTTAGAGAAGGCCGCTGAAGTTTGCCAGCGTTTAGGCAAGGTGGCTCGTACCAAGTTAGATGATTCCGACAAGAGCCCAGGATGGAAGTTCTCCGAGGCAGAGATGCGCGGTATTCCGGTTCGTGTCGAGCTGGGACCGAAGGACATCGAGGCAGGTAAGTGCGTGTTGGTTCGTCGCGATACCCGCGAGAAGATCGAATGCCCATTAGATGCATTGGAAGAGACGGTAGTCGCATTGCTTGAAACCATCCAGAAGGAGATGTTCGAGCGTGCGAAAGCACATCGGGATTCTCATATTTATGATGCACATAACTATGAGGAGTTTACCGAGATCGCCAACAACAAGCCAGGTTTCATTCGTGCGATGTGGTGTGGTGATGAGGCTTGTGAGAACAAGATCAAAGAAGACTTAGCGGTGACATCCCGCTGTATGCCATTCAATGACCAGGAACAGATTTCCGGAGTTTGTGCTTGCTGTGGCAAGCCGGCCAAGAAGCTGGTTTATTGGGGCAAAGCTTATTAAGGACATACGAGGCGGCAGGGCAACACTTGCTGCCTCATCTTGCATTTGACCATAGGAGGGACAGATGGAAAATTTAAAAATCGAAATCCCTTCCGGGGCGAGTACAATTATTGAAACATTAGGAGCACACGGACACGTCGCCTACGTTGTGGGAGGCTGTGTCCGTGATAGCGTTTTGGGAAGAAATCCGGCGGACTGGGATATTACTACCGATGCCTTGCCGGAGGAAGTGAAGGAGATTTTCCCGGTGACCATCGATACGGGAATCGAGCATGGCACGGTGACGGTGCGCATCGATCATGTTAGTTATGAGGTTACCACCTATCGGATCGACGGGGAATATGAGGATGGACGTCATCCCAAGGATGTAACTTTTACCCGTAGCCTGGAAGAGGATTTAAAGCGGAGAGACTTCACCATCAACGCCATGGCCTATAACGATACGGAAGGTCTGGTGGATCTCTTTGATGGACTGGGAGACTTGCGCCGCGGCATCGTGCGTTGTGTTGGAAATCCAACGGAACGATTTTCCGAGGATGCCCTGCGGATGCTGCGCGCTTTGCGGTTTAGTGCCCAATTGGATTTTGCCATCGAGGCAGAAACCTTTGGAGCCATTCAAACCCTGGCGCCTACCTTGTCCAAGGTATCGGCCGAACGGATCCAGGTGGAACTGTTGAAATTGATTTGTTCCGATCATCCGGAGCGATTGGAGGCAGTGGCCGAGAGCGGACTTTCTGCCATCTTTTTCC
This sequence comes from Lachnospiraceae bacterium, assembly GCA_024690885.1. GTDB lineage: Bacteria > Bacillota > Clostridia > Lachnospirales > Lachnospiraceae > XBD2001. The sequence goes on along the minus strand of JAILOI010000132.1, from coordinate 16,197 downwards.
CGGAGTGGGATGCAATGCTTTCCTGCTCCCAGGCCACGGTGCATCACTGCTACGACGTGGGACATCATACCATCGAAGTGATGCGGGAAGTGCCGGCCACCAAGGGGATGCGACTGGCAGCTTTGCTTCATGATGTAGCCAAGCCAATCAGCAAGAAGACGGATAAGAAGGGTCATGACCACTTCGTGGGCCACCCATCTTTAGGGGCTGTGATGGCCCGGGATATTCTGCGTCGTTGGAAACTGGATAATGGAACCATTGATATGGTGTGCCGTCTGGTGAAGTATCATGACGAGCGCCCGCAGTTGACGCCACGGAATATTCGACGTCTGGTGCATCGTATCGGTACGGAACATATGGAGGATTTATTAACCCTGCAATGGGCGGATATTCTCGGCCAGAGCGACTATCTGCGGGAAGAGAAGTTAGAGCGGGTAACGCAGTTGCGGGAGGGTTATGAAACCATTCTCAGAGAGCAACAATGCGTACAGATTTCAGATTTGAAGCTCAACGGCAAGGATGTGATCGCCGCCGGCGTTCCCAAGGGACCCATGGTGGGACAAGCCTTGGAGGCTTTGCTTCAAGTGGTACTCGAAGACCCGGCGCGAAATGAGCGCGAGGATTTGATGGGGGAATTGGAACAATGGAAAAAGTCCTGCAAATAACTGGAAAAACAATTGGGGTAATGCTTTTGATGCTATGCTGCCTAGTTGGCTGCGGCCAGAAGGACGGGGTGAATGCGGTAACGCCGCGTGGCGCTTCTGCAGCGGAAGCATCGGATCCGGCCAAAACCGGGGAGACGGAACAAGAAGTGGAAGAAGTGACGGATGCATCCGGCCTATATATGATTGAGAGCTTCGATGGGGAGGAAGAGTTTGTGATTTTAAAACACATCCAATCCACCCGTCAGGTCCGTTACAGCTATAGTCTGGATACCAAGTTTTTGAACAAGTACGGCGATAGCGAAAGCTGGTCCAGTTTCACTCCGGGCAAGGTGGTGGAGATTGTGGAATCGGCGTCCTTAGACAATACCCTAGATACCATTCAGTTATCCAACCGGGTGTGGGTGCAGGAGGATGTGAAGAACTACAAGATTGACCTCTCCAGAGAACTGTTGCAGATATCTGATGCCAACTATCGATTAACCCCACAGACGGAAGTGTTCTCCCACGGTATTGCATCCTACATCACCGACATTGGCCCGGAGGATGAATTGCGGGTCGTGGGCATGGACAAAGAAATCTATTCCATTACAGTCACCAGCGGCCATGGCTATATCAGCCTGATCAACACCACCTTGTTTGAGGGCAGCCTGATTACGGTGGGAGATGAAGTGGTTGCGCTGATTACGGAGAACATGGTGTTTGAAGTGCCGGAAGGTACGTATGATGTGACGGTGGCCAACAACGGATATGGTGGCACCAAGTCTGTGACCGTGGAGCGAAACCAAACCCTGACCTTGGATTTGAATGAGTTAAAAGGGGAAGGCCCGAAGTATTGCCAGCTCACCTTTACCTGTATGGTGGAAGATGCCCAGATTTATCTGGATGGCAAAGTGGTGGATGTGAACAAGGTACACGAGGTACAGTATGGTCGTCATTCCCTGGTGGTTTCCGCCGAGGGGTATGATACCTGGAGTCGTACGTTGTTTGTGAATTCTTCCAGTGCCACCATTTTATTGGATTTGGAGGATGAGAATTCGGCAAGCAACAATACGTCCAACACCAACACGAATACCAACACCAATCATACGACGAGCAATACGACCAATAACGCGACGAGCAATACGACCAATAACGCGACGAATAATACGACCAATACCACAAATTCGAATGCCAATACGACAGGTAACAATTCCACCGGAAATGCCACAACGGATCGGGAGCTGGATTACTTGACCACGCTGTCCAATATGATCTCGAATTTGACCGGTAATTAACCCCCTTGAAACACTGATTTTTCGGGATTTCAATATGGAAATTAGCCAATATTGGGGCTTTGCTTTTGTTCAAAATGAAAAAATATCGAGAAATCCCGTAAATTCGGGCTTTTTTCCTTGACACTGGTTTGCAAAACAATTATAAATGAACTTGTAGTTAACCTGTGAAAAACGCAGGAAATATATACATTCCAAGGAGGATATATTACTATGAACAAATCTGAATTAGTTGCAGCAATCGCTAGCAAGGCAGACATCTCCAAGAAGGACGCTGAGGCAGCTGTTAAGGCTTTCACAGAGACCGTTACAAAGGAGCTTAAGAAGGGTGGTAAGGTTCAGTTAGTTGGATTCGGTACTTTCGAAGTATCTAAGAGAGCTGCTAGAACAGGACGTAACCCACAGACCGGTAAGGAAATGAAGATTGCAGCTTCTAAGGCACCTAAGTTCAAAGCTGGTAAGGCTTTAAAGGATGCTGTAAATAAGTAATTTCTGTATAATTACGAATTCAAAGGCTCGAGACGTTTGTCTCGGGCCTTTTGTTTATGCTATAATGTGGGCATGAGATTAGATAAGTTTTTAAAGGTATCCCGCTTAATTAAACGCCGTACGGTAGCCAATGAGGCTTGTGACGCCGGACGCGTGTCTGTCAATGACAAGCCGGCCAAGGCATCGGCCAACGTGAAGGTGGGAGATGTGATTGAAATTGCATTTGGTAACAAGACGGTGAAGGTAGAGGTCCTTGATTTACAGGACACCACCAAGAAGGATGAAGCCAAGGAATTATTCCGCTATCTGTAACTTTTCCTTTTCAGATTCTATGGGAACTGATAGAGTAGAGAAGTAGTTTTTTATACAGGGAGAGTAGACAATGAGCAAGAGGAGGAAGCCGCGCCGCCGTGGTGGCCGGACCTATGTAGGAGTTATCATTATATTCTTGGTTGTCGTTATGGCGTTCCAGATTACATCGCTGTACCGCAAGAATGCTGCGTATGAGCAGCAGGAAGCCCATCTTCAGGAGGAACTGGAGGAGCAGCAGGCAGCGGCAGAGGATTTGAAGACCTACGAGGAACGTACCAAGACCGACGAGTATGTGGAGAACACCGCCCGGGGTAAGCTGGGGCTGGTTCATGATAACGAAATCGTCTTTCGCGAATCCGATGACGAGTAAGATGAGAAGCCGGAGGATTCTTCGGCTTTTTTTATTATAGAGGTGAAGATGCTTAGTTTTTTAGACAAGGTGCGGAATTTCATAGAGACAAACGAACTACTAGAGCATGGCGAGCAGGTTACCGTGGGTGTGTCCGGTGGGGCAGATTCGGTGTGCCTGCTTTTTGTACTGTTAGACCTGCAGGAAACCTATGATTTGAAGGTGCGGGCAGTATATGTGGAGCACGGCATCCGCGGGGAAGAGAGCGTGGAAGACGGTCGTTTCGTGGAGCAACTTTGTATTGCCAGAGGCGTTCCGTTCCGCCAGGTGGATGTGGATGCGCCGGAGCTTGCCCAAGAGGAGCATATGTCCTTAGAGGAGGCGGCACGTCGCTTGCGTTACGAAGCCTTAATCCAGACGGCCAAGTATGGCCAGAAGGGCGGCAAGATTGCAGTGGCTCACAATGCAGATGACAACGTGGAGACCATCCTCTATCAGATGGCCAGAGGCACCGGCATCCGGGGCTTGTGCGGTATGGAGGCGTTGAGCCCGCGGAAGGACGGCACCAAGATTATCCGTCCCCTCTTGTGCGTGGAGCGTGGGGAAATCGAGATGTATCTGGCAGATAAGGAACAGACCTATGTGACGGACTCCACCAACAACGACGATAACTATGCGAGAAATCGCATTCGCCATGAGATTATGCCGGTGTTGCGGGCCGTGAATTCGGAAGCGGTGGCTCATATCAACGAGAGCGCCAAGCAGTTGATGCGTCTCTACCGTAGTCATATGGATGATGCGGATCGTATTTTGGACGCGGTGCGTGGCAAGGAAGGTATTGTGCGCAAGGAATTACGGAAGTATCCGGAAGCCATGCAGACGGAAGTGGTGCGTCGGTTTTTGTTGCAGGAGTGCGGCGGAATTCGGGATATTACCAGAGATCATTTCGTTAAGGCCGTGGATTTATTAGGTGCTGAAGTGGGCAAGAAGATATCACTGCCGGCCGGCATGAATCTGAAGGCAGATTACGAGGAGTTGGTGGTGGAGAAGATTTCCGATGAGGAAGTGCCGAAGAATCCTTGGTCCATCGACATTCCATCCCTTGATATGGGAGAAAGCTACGAGATTTCCCTGGACGAGTATGATATTCACCTAGAGGTTTGCGCGTGGAATGCCGGGGACGAAATCCCGGGAAATCCCTATGCGAAAATCTTTGATTATGATATGATAAAAGATAAGTTAAATATCCGGAGCCGTAAGATGGGCGACCGCATCCAGACAGTTGCAGATGGCGGTGGCAAGCGGTTGAAGGATTATTTTATCGATGAGAAAATCCCAAAGGAAGAGCGGGACGAGATTCCGCTTTTGGCCGAAGGGCAGGATATTCTTTGGGTAATTGGTCATCGTCGCAGTGAAGCTGCGCTGGTCACAGATGAGACCAAGAAAGTATTAAAAGTAGAGGTTTGGAGGAACTAATTGAATGAACGATCATAGTATTCGCGTGATGATTCCGGAGGAAGAGCTGTCTGCACGTATTGCAGAGTTAGGTGCTCAGATCAGTGAGGATTACAAGGGAGAAACCGTATTTTTGGTTTGCATCCTGAAGGGAGCTTCTTTTTTCGCATGCGAATTGGCAAAGCGTATTACCGTACCGGTAATTATTGATTTTATGGCAACCAGCAGTTATGGTTCCGGCACGGTTTCTTCCGGTGAAGTAACCGTGAAGAAGGATCTGGATTTGGACTGCGAAGGCCAGAACGTATTGATTGTTGAAGATATTATTGACAGCGGCAACACCTTGAATTTCCTGTCCGGATTTTTCAAGGAGCGTAAGGCTAAGAGTGTTCGTATGTGCGCAATGCTTGATAAGCCAGACCGTCGCGAAGTAGACGTGACAGTAGACTACACCGGATTTACCATCCCGGACGCATTCGTCGTTGGATATGGTTTGGATTACGATCAGAGATATCGAAACCTGCCATACATCGGGGTTGTGGATTTCGAGAATAAGTAGTCACCGTACAGAAGATGGAGGACGAACTATTTGAAACAGAGAAGAAGTGGATTTGGTGCATACATTTTATTGATACTTGTGGTGATCTTCTTCTGGTACTTTTTTACCGGGACCCGTACATCGGATTACACCATGAGCAAGCTTGAGGAAGATGTGGAGAGCGGTGCTGTTACGGGGATTTCCATTGATCAGAATGCCGAGGTTCCAACCGGAACGGTGCATGTAACCCTGAAGGATTCTTCGGAAACCCGTACCTTATATGTCTCTGACGTCAACGACGTTCAGGACTACCTGAATAAAGCCAATATACCGTATACCTTAAGTGATGTACCGCAGGATCAGTGGTTTTTGGAATTACTTCCGATGCTGTTAATCGTAGCGGTGGTATTCATTCTGTTCCTGATTTTGATGAATGGCCAGATTGCTGCAAGCTCCGGCGGAACCAATGCCAAGATGATGAATTTCGGCAAGAGCCGGGCGAAGATGACCACCCAGGAGAACATCGATGTTCGCTTTGATAACGTGGCCGGCTTGCAGGAAGAGAAGGAAGAGCTGGAAGAAATCGTAGATTTCTTAAAGGCGCCGGGAAAGTACACCCGGGTAGGCGCTCGTATTCCTAAGGGACTGCTTCTGGTGGGCCCTCCCGGAACCGGTAAGACCTTGCTTGCCAAGGCAGTTGCCGGAGAAGCCGGTGTTCCGTTCTTCTCTATTTCCGGTTCGGATTTCGTAGAGATGTTTGTCGGTGTCGGTGCTTCCCGTGTCCGCGATTTGTTTGAGGACGCCAAGAAGAACGCACCTTGTATTGTATTTATCGATGAGATTGATGCCGTGGCACGTCGCCGTGGTACCGGCATGGGCGGTGGCCATGATGAGCGTGAGCAGACCCTAAATCAGATGTTGGTTGAGATGGATGGGTTCGGTGTCAACGAAGGTATCATCGTGATGGCAGCAACCAACCGTGTGGATATTTTGGATCCGGCCATTATGCGTCCGGGTCGTTTCGACCGCAAGGTATTTGTTGGTCGTCCGGATGTTCGCGGTCGTGAAGAAATTCTTGGCGTACACGTGAAGAATAAACCGCTGGCAGAAGATGTCGACTTGAAGGTCATTGCACAGACGACGTCCGGATTTACCGGAGCAGACCTTGAGAATTTGATGAATGAGGCAGCAATTTTGGCTGCGAAGAACGATCGGAAGTACATTCTCATGAACGATATCAAGCAGTCCTTCGTGAAGGTTGGTATCGGTACAGAGAAGAAGAGCCGGATCATCTTAGACCATGAGAAGAAAATTACCGCGTACCACGAAGCGGGACATGCGATTTTGTTCCATGTGTTGCCGGATGTGGGACCGGTGTACTCCGTATCCATTATTCCGACCGGCCCGGGTGCAGCGGGTTATACCATGCCACTGCCGGAGCGGGATGAGATGTTTAACACCAAGGGCAAGATGGAGCAGGATATTGTGGTGTCCTTAGGTGGCCGTGTGGCAGAGGAATTGATTTTCGACGACGTAACCACCGGAGCTTCCAGTGATATCAAGAAGGCAACTCAGGCTGCCAGAGATATGGTTGTGAAGTACGGATTCTCCGAGAGCATCGGACCGGTTTGCTACGACGATGACGAGGACGAAGTCTTTGTTGGTCGTGATTTCGGTCGTGTGCGTGGCTATGGAGATGATAAAGCAGCAGAAATTGACAGCGAAGTAAAGCGTATCATTGATGAGTGCTATGAGAAGGCGCGCACCTTGATTCGTCAGCATGAAGATGTATTGCATGCTTGTGCCAAGCTGTTATTGGAGAAAGAGAAGATTGGTCGTAAGGAGTTTGAGGCGCTGTTTGGCGACCAGGTATATCCGAAATCTGAGGATGTACAAAATGGAGAAGGCGTGAAAGTCGAGGGTGTTTAGCAAATATGCACAAAAATTAAGCGAAATAATTGTTAAGTTTGTGCACACATATGTGATGGGGGTGTTATAATTACTATCGTAAAAACCCCCCAATACATTATATTTTTACTATCCCCCATAGTAGAAATACCTTCTCCTAAAAAGACAGCGATCGTAGCTGTCTTTTTTTTCTCTAAAATTAAGAAAAGAGGAACGGATATGAATTGGGATGCGATTTTTAGTGATGGAACCAGGGACTATGTAGATCCTTGGCAGCCGAAAAAAGGACAGACCGTGACTATTCGCCTTCGCGTTGCTCATGGAGAGCAGGCGGAGATTAATCTTTGCGCCAATAAGAACCGTACGCCGATGAAATTGGATCGGGAGACGGAGCGATTTGATTACTACAAAATCAAAGTCAATCTGGGCGCGACCCCATTTGCCTATTATTTTGAAATACGAAGCGGTAGCGAAGTGGCATACTTCGACCGGTATGGTGTGAGTGACGAAGTGCGCTGGCAATATCGTTTTGTGCTGGTTCCGGGATTTTCTATTCCGGATTGGGCCAACGGTGCCGTCATGTATCAGATTCTTGTGGATCGATTCAAAAATGCGGATACCACCAACGACGTGGTAGACAACGAGTATCATTATATCAGCCGGAATGTGTCCCATATTGCGGATTGGAATCAACCGCCTTCGGAGTTTGATGTCACCAACTTCTACGGTGGCGATTTGCAGGGGGTCAAGGACCAGCTGTACTATCTGAAGAGCTTAGGCGTTGAGGTGATTTATTTTAATCCCCTGTTTGTTTCGCCCTCCAATCACAAATACGATACCCAGGATTATGACTACATTGATCCGCACTATGGTAAAATTGTGGACGATGGCGGAGAGCCGTTGGCGGATTTTGATTCGGACAACCATCATGCGTCGAAGTATAAGGCACGGGTTGCCAACAAGAAAAACTTAGAAGCATCCAATGAATTTTTTGCAGAGTTTGTAAAGGAAGCGCACGAGAAGGGCATTCGTGTCATCTTAGACGGCGTATTCAATCACTGCGGTTCCTTTAACAAGTGGCTGGACCGAGAGGGCATCTACGAGGGCCAGGAAGGCTTTGAAGTGGGTGCATACGTATCCAAGGACAGCCCCTATCATGATTATTTTCGTTTCTATCCGGAGGGCCAGTGGCCATATAACCATGCCTATGATGGCTGGTGGGGACATGATACCCTTCCGAAGTTGAATTACGAGAACAGCCAGAAGCTATGCGATTACATCTTGCATATTGCGAAGAAATGGGTGTCTCCGCCATACAATGCGGATGGTTGGAGATTGGATGTGGCTGCGGATTTGGGACATTCTCCGGAGTTTAATCATAAGTTCTGGGCAGAGTTTCGGGATGCAGTCAAAAGTGCAAATCCGGATGCCATTATTTTGGCAGAACATTATGGGGATGCGTCTAGTTGGCTGGGCGGTGACCAGTGGGATACCATCATGAATTATGATGCCTTTATGGAGCCGGTGAGCTATTTTATGACTGGTATGGAGAAGCACTCTGATCGGTACGAGCCGGAAGCAGAAGGAGATGGTCGCCGGTTTGAGATGACCATGCGCCACTGTATGACGGAATTTCTGACTCCGTCCTTGTATTGTTCCATGAATCAGTTATCCAACCATGATCACTCCAGATTCTTGACACGAACCAATCACAAGGTGGGACGTGTGGCACAGTTGGGGTCCGATGCGGCGGGGCAGGATATTAACATTCCGCTGTTTAAGGAAGCGGCTCTGATTCAGATGACCTGGCCGGGATCTCCGACCCTCTATTATGGAGACGAGGCCGGCGTGGTGGGCTTTACGGATCCGGACAATCGACGGACCTATCCGTGGGGCAGCGCCAACTATGAATTGATTGATTATCATCGGGACATTATCTTTATGCACCGATTCAACGAACCGTTGCGGTTTGGTTCTTTCCTGTTTTTGCAGACCGACAAGGACTACTTGTGTTATGCGAGATTTACCGCACATCAGAAGATGATTATCGCAATCAATCGCAGCGGGGCATCCATGCACGTGGATATTCCTGCATGGCGGGCAGAGGTTCCGGATGGAACTATACAACAGGTGTTTGTCACCAACGAAGCAGGACATTCTATTCTGCCGGTGGCACATGAGGTGGAACATGGTATATTAAGCGGAGAGCTTGGCCCGCATGAGGGCTATGTGTTCTCGGTGAATGTATAACACCAATTCGACACACTCTGAGGGAGCGTTCCCACCGGAGGCAGTACAACAACGTGGGGACAAAAGATGAAGCATTTGGTATTGGGCGTCGTAGCACATGTAGACGCCGGCAAAACAACCTTATCGGAAAGTTTATTATTTGACGGTGGCACCATACGCCAAATCGGGCGTGTGGACCACCGGGATACCTATCTGGATACCGCGGAAATTGAGCGGGCCCGGGGAATCACCGTATTCTCCAAGCAGGCTCGATTTTCCTATGGTGATTTGAGCGTGACCCTATTGGATACCCCGGGGCACGTGGATTTTTCTGCAGAGATGGAACGATCCCTGCAGGTCTTGGATTACGCAATCCTGGTGATTAGTGGCCTGGATGGCGTACAGAGTCATACCCGTACCCTATGGAAGTTGTTGCGGGAGTACGAGGTTCCTTGTTTTCTCTTTATCAACAAAATGGATATCGCGCGCCAAAGCTGTCAGGAGTTGTTAGAAGCGCTCCGGGAGGGCTTGCACGGAAGCTTTGTGGACATGGAACAACTGACGCTATCCGCCGGCGTGGTAAGTGGCGATGGGGAGACCCTGGAGGAACTTGCTATGGCCAACGAGACCATGTTGGAGGCCTATACCGAGGCTGGAAGTCTGAACCAGACCCAACTCGTAGATGCTATTGTAAATCGGGAAATCTTCCCCTGCATCTTTGGTTCTGCCCTAAAAAATGAGGGCGTGGAGCGCTTGCTAGAGGTCTTGGATTGCTTTACCAAGGAGCCGGAATATGCCGACGACTTCGGGGCGCGTGTATTTAAAATCGGACGGGACAAGAACGGAAACCGTCTCACCCATGTACGCTTAATTGGCGGCAGCCTGAAAAACCGCCAGGAATTGGAACTTCCATACGGCAAGGAAAAGGTCACGGAAATCCGACAGTATAACGGGGAGCGATTTGAAAGCCTGCAGGAAGTAGGCGCCGGGGAGGTTTGCACCCTGCTTGGTTTAACAGAGACCGTGCCGGGACAAGGTATCGGGGTGTGTGATGATGGGGATGTACCGCTAATGGAAGCGGTATTAACCTATCAGGTGATTCCGCCCACGGATTACCCCTTGCCAACGTTACTGGCCAACATGCGTCAGTTGGAGGAGGAAGATCCGGCCCTACAGGTGGAGTGGTTGGAAGAAACCAAAGAAATCCATGTGAATTTGATGGGACCGGTTCAGACCGAAGTCCTACAACAGGAAATCAAGCGCCGCTTTGGCGTGGTGGTGACCTTCGGCGCCGGCAAGATTCTCTACAAGGAGACCATCACCCAATCGGTGGAAGGCGTGGGACATTACGAGCCGTTGCGCCATTATGCGGATGTACATCTGCTCATAGAACCGCTGGAGTTGGGAAGTGGTATCCAGCTGGCATCCGATTGCAGCCAGGATGTGTTGGCTCTCAATTGGCAGCGCCTGATTCTCACCCATCTGGGAGAGAAGCTGCACCGCGGCATCTTAACCGGAGCACCCATTACGGATGTGAAGGTGACGGTTATCGGCGGACGTGCCCATATCAAGCATACGGTAGGCGGCGATTTTCGCCAGGCAACCTACCGGGCACTGCGACAGGGTTTGAAAAAGGCGGCAGTCATGGGATATGGCCAGCTGTTGGAGCCTTTTTACAAGATTCGCCTGGTGATTCCGCAGGAGATGATTGGACGGGCCATGACGGACCTGGAACGGATGCAGGGAACCATGGACCCGCCGGAGGTGGAAGATGGCATGGGCATCTTGTGCGGTCGAGTTCCGGTGTCTATGATTGCGGATTATGGCAAAGAAGTGGCGGTATACACCGGTGGTATGGGCCAGCTGTCCTTAAATTTTGCAGGATATTATCCGTGCCATAACACGGAAGAAGTGATTGCCGAGAAGGCCTATGACAGTGACCGGGATTTGCGCAACAGTTGTGATTCCGTATTTCCGGCCCACGGTGTGGCCAGCATTGTGCCCTGGCATGAGGTGGAGAAATTCTCTCCCCCGGTTTGGAATGCGCCCAAGGAGCAGGAAGCAGTGGTACTTCATGCTCCTAGTGAAAAAGCCCCGTCAAAAGGGTATAATAATTTAGATGATGAATTAGAGGCCATCTTCGTGCGGACCTTCGGGCCCATACGGCGACGGTTACCGTCCCAGACTGTGGTGCGAAGCGCGGATGAGAAGGCGAAAGCGACGGAAGCCCGAGAGGCGTATTTTGCAACCCACAAGGGGGCTGCGGCGCGCCGGAAGGCAACCAAGCCCGGCTACGTGCTGGTAGATGGATACAATGTGATTCATGCCTGGAAGGAATTGGCAGAGTTGATGGCGGTGGATATCCACGGAGCCAGAGGTCGCCTGTTGGAGCATATGTCCAATTTCCAGGGGGTGGATGGCCGAAAACTGATTGTGGTCTTTGATGCTTACCTGGTGAAGGGAAATCCCGGCAAGAGTGAGCAATATCAGAATATATACGTGGTTTATACCAAGGAAGCCCAGACGGCGGACGCCTACATCGAGCGGGCAACCCACGAGTTGGTGGGAGATGCTTCGGTGACGGTGGTAACCTCCGATCGGGCGGAACAGACGATTGTCGCCGGAAGCGGAGCGCTACGCATCTCCTCAGAGGAGTTCGAGGGCTTGGTAGAGCGAGTGACCCGTCAAGCGTTGGAGGATTATCGAAGTGAAAATAATACATTGCGCGGATCTACATTTAGACTCCAAGATGGAGAGTAATCTGGATGCAGAGAAAGCAAAGCAGCGACGAGATGAATTATTGGATACCTATGAGCGGATGGTTTCTTATGCCGCAGAGCATGGGGTATCCATCATTATGATTGCCGGAGATTTGTTTGATAAACAACATATCAGAAAGACGGCCGGTCGCCGGGTGTTGGACCAGATTTATGAGCATCCGGAGATTGACTTTCTGTACCTGCAGGGCAACCATGACCGGACCAACTTCTTACAGAGCATCGAGGAAGAGGACTTTCCGGAGAATCTAAAATTGTTTACCACAGAAACCTGGGAGCAGTACGTCTACGACGATGTGGTGATTACCGGTCGGGAAATCTGTGATGAGAACTACAAGAACCTTTCCACAGATTTGGTGTTGGACCAGCAGAAGACCAATATTGTCATGCTGCACGGACAGGAGTCAAACTACGTGGGTCGGGATCGCACCCACATCATCAATTTATCGGAATTTCGTAATAAGTACATTGACTATCTAGCCTTAGGCCACATCCATGCCTACAAGGAGGATCGGCTGGACGACCGGGGCATCTATTGCTATTGCGGTTGCTTAGAAGGCCGTGGATTTGATGAGTGTGGCGAGAAGGGCTTTGTGGAATTAACCATCGAGGATGGGGAAATTTCCCGGACCTTCGTGCCAATTGCAAAACGTACGTTACATGAAGTAGAAGTACCGCTGGTGGTGCATATGTCCACGGCGGAGATGTTGGCTGCGGTAGAACGCAAGGTGGCTTCCATCCCATCCAAGGACCTGGTCAAAATCGTATTGACCGGAGAGAAGGAGATGGACGCGGACATTGATATGCGTCGCATTCGTAAGGAATACTACGAGCGCTTTTATTTCTTGAAAGTCTACGACCATTCCAATATACAAATCGATTACGAAAGCTTTAAGCTGGACCGCAGCTTGAAGGGAGAATTCGTGCGCCTTATGCAGCAGCAGGAGATGCCGGAGGATGAGCGGGCAGCCATTATCGAAATCGGTATCAAGGCAGTCATGGGAGAGGAGATCGAAGAATGAAATTAGTATCCGCCTATGTGGCCGGATTCGGTCGAATCAAGGATTACACCCATGATTTCACCGATGGGCTCAACGGAATTTTAGAAGAGAACGGATGGGGCAAGACCACCTTTTCCGTATTTATCAAGTCCATGTTTTACGGCATGGAATACTCCAGACGACGGGAGTTGTCGGAGCGGGAACACTATCTGCCATGGGATGCCAATGTCTACGGTGGAAACCTCACGTTCGTGGTAGGTGAGAAGCAGTATCGAATTGAGCGAACCTTTGGTAAGAAGGATACGGATGATACCTTCAAGCTTTACGATGTGGAAAGCGGCCTCGAGAGTGAGGACTATACCTCCAACGTGGGCGAGGAGCTGTTCCAGGTGGATCGGGATGCCTTCGAGAAAAGTGTATTCGTTCCCCAGGAAGCGTTGGAAACCGGCATGACAGACAGCATCAATGCTAAGATGGGCAACCTCTCTGCAGTACGGGATGATATGAATAATTTCGATGCAGCTATCAAACGGGTGGAGGATGCCAAGAAGGTGTACGCCAGTCGTGGCGCGGTCAATCCGGGGAAGCTGGTGCGGGTGCGCGCATCCATCAGCGAGTGCAACGAAGCCCTAGAGAAGCTTCCGGCCCTAAACAGTGCCTTTGAACAGAAGGATCAGCTCATCGGAGACCGTTGGGCAGAATATCACACCTTGGCCGAAGAAAAGAAGGCGCTTCAAGAGAAGATTGCCACCCAGAGCAAGAAGGAACAGGAAATCGGTGCGTATCGTGAGAAAAAGGTCAGCATCGAGGAGGCGCGTGAAACCTTAGAGTCCATGGATGAATTTTTCTCTGCCGGAATTCCGGATGGAGATACCTTCGGTGTGGCAGAGGCCACGGAGCGTGAGTGGGCAGTGGATCGTGCCCGATTGGGTGAATTGAAGGAACGTCTGCCGGAGGAGGCAGAGCAGAGGCGTTTAGAAGAGCTGTTCGTGGGTTATGAAATCCAGGGGGATGACATCGATCGCTGGAATGGCGAGGCGCGTCGCATTCAGACTTTGCAGATGGAATGCCAGCATCTGCAGATGACGGAAGAAGAACGTAACCAGTTACAGGAATTAAAGATTTACTTCCGGAAACGAATTCCAACACCGGAGGAATTAACAGAAGTGTTGGATCAGGCCTCCCTTCTGACCCAGATTGACGGTCAGATGGAGACGTTAGAGGAGCAGTACCGGGAAGCACAGATGGAGCATCGCCAGCTTCAGAAGAAACGCAAGGCAGGAACCGGTGGCATTGTGGTAGCCATCCTGATTGCGCTGGTATTGGTAGCCGGCGGATTTGTGTTCCATTTTTACACCTTGCCTTCCATGGTGACGGCAGTGGTGCAGTGGGTCTGCTTCATTGGTGGCGCCCTGCTTCTTCTGTTGACCGGTTTGGTGTCCATTCGCTCGCGGGTATTGGATCGGAAGGCTCGTTTGGAAGCGCAGCAGGAGGAAAGCAATGCAGCGTTAGCGTTGGAAGAGAAGCGTCAGCAGCGTGTGGAAGTGGCCGGCCGGTGTCAGGAATTCCTGCAGAATTTCCTGGTAACGCCAACCGAAAGTATGCAGCAGATGGTGTTGGAAATCCAACGGAAAGCGGATCATTTCCAGCGTCTGTCTGAGGCAGAGAAGAAGTATTTGGATCAGACTGCAGACAGCATGGATGAGCTGTCGGATTTACAGGTATCCCTAAATTCTGCGTTGGCCCATTACGGCTTATGTTATGACGAAAACTTAGAGGATGGCGGCGATGCCAAGGTCATTTTGGAGCGCTTAGAGAAGGATTTAAAGACGTACAATGAGTTGCTGGATAATCGCAGCGTGATGCAGGAGTTAAAGCAGCTGGTATCCAGCCAGGAGGCGGTGGTACGTGGCTTTGTGGACAAGTATCCAACCGACAAAAACCAGAGCTATCACGAGCAGATTCAGACCATCCATCTAAACGCAGAACAGTACCAGGGTCTGGTGGGCCGTCTGGCAAGGCTAGAAGAGGAAGTTGCGGAATTTGAGAAGGCCTATGATGTGAATGAAACCGTGGAAGCGGTGGAAGACTTACAGGCGAAGCAGGCCACCATCGACGAACGCTTGGCAGAACTGCGGGATATGAATGCCAAGGGCAAAAGCGAAATCTCCGAGTTGGCGGAAGAAATCCAGCAGTTGGAAGAAGTTGCGGATGACTTGGATATGTATTTGCGCCTGGAAAAAGAGATGGAAGAGCGCATTGCGTTGTTTGACAATACCATGAAGTATTTGCGCCAGGCCAGAGACCAGTTCCTCTCCAGATATATGGGCCCGCTGCGCAAGGGCTTGCGTCGTTACCTGAATGATTTGGAGATTACCGGTTTGGACCCGGAGTCGGTGGATTTGGATATGGACTTAAATGTCCTGGTGCAGTCTTCCGGTGCAACCCGCAAGGCGGAATACCTAAGCTCCGGTTATCAGGATATCACCGCGCTTTGTGCTCGTTTTGCACTGATTGATGTGCTCTATGAGAAGGAGAAGCCGATGCTGATTCTCGACGATCCGTTTACCAATTTCGACGAGAGTAAAATTGCTACTTCCCTGGAACTTCTTAAGCGTTTGTGCGGGGACCGTCAGGTGATTTATTTTACCTGTCATGAGAGCCGTATGCCAAAAGATGCTTGACATTCTGATGTTTTTTTTATAGAATCGTTTTTGTTGTGAAGCATTCACAGCAAGGACGCCCAGTTAGCTCAGTTGGTAGAGCAACGGACTGAAAATCCGTGTGTCCTTGGTTCGATTCCGAGACTGGGCATCTGCGGGTGTAGTTCAATGGTAGAACACCAGCCTTCCAAGCTGGATACGTGGGTTCGATTCCCATCACCCGCTTAATAAATAAGACCTCAGGCAGTCGCCTGGGGTCTTATTTATTTAGCGGGTGAGACCTCGAACCCATGGGTTCGAGGTCTCCTCGGAGCATAGCTCCTTCGTCGGTCGGCTCGGCGGGAAAAAGATTCACCGAATCTTTTTCTACATCCGCCTCGCCCCATCACCCGCATATGGGTTACAGTACTTTTACACCGCCCACATAGAGGCTATATCCGTTGGTAGTGATATTGCTATAGTCTCCGCTGAAGGAATTGATATAGGTATCCTTGGTCAACGTCCATGTGGAGTCAGAGGACAGAGTCACACTGGCTGTGC
>JAILOI010000131.1 GCA_024690885.1 Lachnospiraceae bacterium | reverse complement strand
TAGGCAAAGGTCACATGCTCGAAGGCAATATCGGAATTCTGTGGAGTCGCCGGCGCCTCTGCTTCCGGCATTGGCTCTGCCGTAAGAATCGTATCGATTCTTCGCATGGCTTCTTCTGCCTGCATCTTGTAACTGGTCATGTACATGATCTTGTTCAACATCACGGAGCAAGCCGGTGTGAAGATTAGGTAAAAGAGGAACTTCTGGGTAAATCCAAGCAAATCATCGGTTGTAAGTGCAACAATCACACCTGCCGGGATCAGTACCAGAAAGCCGGAGTTAATCAGTGAGGAAAAGGCCACCATTCCCTTGCGGCAAGATAAGGTATACGCCAATGCATTCTTCTTGTAATCCTGGATGGCCTTATGGAACTTGGTAAAAGATTCCACGGTCTGTCCGAAGACCTTTACTACCGAAATACCACGGACATACTCCACAGCTTCGTGGTTCATGCTCTCCATCGCATCCTGATAGGTCTTCATGAACGTCATGCTATCCTTGCCCATGAGCGCTCCCTGGAGCACAAAGCTGATGGCAAACAATACCACCATCGGAATACCCACACGCAGATCAAAGGCCACCATGACAACCATGCTGACAATCATCGTCACATAGGCTCCCACCAAATCCGGAAGCTGATGGGCGATGAAGGTTTCGGTCTGGAAACTGTTATCGTCGATGATTTTACGAAGCATACCACTTGGATGGGTTTCAAAATATCCCAGTGGCATCTTAGACAGATGACGCAATGCTGCCATCTTCAGATTCTTCTCTGTTCGAAATGCAACAACGTGTGAACACAGAAGTGCAATAAAGTACAAAAGTAGACCGATAAACTCAGCGATCACCGCACGAATTCCCCATTGAATCAGTGCTGCGGAGTTTAACTCGGCTCCGGTAAATACCAATACCAATTCTTTTGCCGCAAAGTACACGCATACAAAAGGTGCCATAATAAATAAGGCACTGATGCCGGATAACACCTGAGATAAGGTGAGTAATCCACGACTTTTGCCGGTAAAAGATAGTAATCTCTGTAATAGATTGTTCTTATCTTTTTTCATGATTCCTCCTAGTTATTGGAGGAATTGACTCCATCCTGCCTCGCTGAATTTCAGCAGCTGGCCGATATAGGTTTTCGCACGGGTCACATCATACCGGTGCCGTACGATTTCGAAATAGCCTTCGAAAAAGGAACGACTCATAATGTGTATAAAGTCGTAATCAATCTCCGGCTTCTTTCCGTCTCCTGCGGTGTGCTGCATATACCGATCGGTATAGGTGGCTTCCATGGTTGCCAATTCCTCGATGAATTTTTCAAACAACGTACCCTCTGAGCAACATACCAAAAGATAAAAAGCATCAAAATGCGCGTAAATATAGTCCGTCAGTTCATACAAACAATGACTGGAGCCCGTTTCTCTTCCCTCTACCTGTTCCTCCACGCTTTGGGATTCGAAACGAGTAAGGTAGCGCTGGAATTCATCACGAAAATATTCCATGTGATCCTTCACGAAATACGCAAACAGCTCTTCTTTGTTTGCAAAGCGAGTGTAGATCGAACGTGGACTGGTGTCCGCTTTCTCCGCTATGGTGCGCAAGGATGCCATCAAGAATCCCTGCTCCATAAACTCTTCTTTTGCTGCTTTTAAAATTTTGTCTGTTGCACCTTCTACCCAAACGGCCATGTTTTCGGCACCTCCACAAAACAATGTTTTCATAAAAATTATGGTATCTTTTTAAATCACACTTTTCAAGCAGAGATGCCATCATGGCTGCTTTTACAGGCGCTTCTGAATTTCCCGGATAATTTCTTCCGGTTTTTCCGACAAGGCCTGGGCATGTCCACAATCTGCTACGGTTACCGTGGTTGGTTCCGTCTTACAAATTGCTGCCACCACCGGGGTGGAAGACGGTGCGTAAGCTTCGTTGGTTCCGTACATATCCTGCCACATCACCGGATACAATCACGCGTCCCTTGTATCCATCTACAATATCTCTTCTGCCTAACGTCCACGCCTTCATAGGTCAGCGCTATGGAATCGGCGTAGGATGCCGCCTTTTCTCCATTAAAACACTGTTTTAACCGTAACAAAAAAAATAGATCTTTATGCTGCTTTTGCTTCCATTTCCTTCTTCTCGAAGTGCTTCTTCAAGATCACATGTCCCAGGTAAATTCCGGCAACTGCAAGGATAAATACCACTACGATTGCGGAAGTACCAAGAATTCCGGACTGATAATGAACCATCTGCTCCATGGCTGCCGGATCCTGTCCTCTGGCAATCCACTCTTCCTTATAGCTCTCCATAAAGAACATGGATGGAAGAATTGCGCCGAGGGACTGACCTACATGCATGAAACCGGATGCAACTGCAATTTTCCATACAGCCGGCTTGCTCACTCTAGAAGCAATCAAATCTGCAAGTAATGCACCGATCATGGAAGTGATGAACCATGGCAAGTAACCTGCACCCATGATGGACATCAAGATTAATACGATGGCCTGCATCAGCATGAACTGTCCGAACTTGCCAATCTTACGTGCCATAAAGTAAACAACAACACCGGTCAACAATCCGCAGATACCTGCACTAATGGAATGACCGTAAGGTCCGAATACCATCGCAAGAGATCCTGCGATCATGTAAATAACGGTGTAAAGCGCAGTCAGAAGTGCGATCATTACAACGTCTTTCAGTTTTAAAAACTTCACAATAAAACCTCCTTTTATTATTAGATTGAAAAAAAAGGGCAGCCTACGCGTTAGGCCACCCTAACTGACAGCCTAAAAAATACCCTATTTGTTTCAGGTTGTCAATCGTATATTTTAATTTTTTATCTGTTGCAAAAACAACATTTAGGAAATCTGCCA
>JAILOI010000126.1 GCA_024690885.1 Lachnospiraceae bacterium | reverse complement strand
GTCATCATTACCGTATCCGAAGAAGTGGGTATGGATGGTGCCAGAGAAATTGATTTATCCATGTTACAGGGTAAGCAGTTATTGAACTTAGACAGTGAGAAGGAAGGCGAAGTATTGGCAAGCTGTGCCGGTGGTGGTACTGCAAGAATTTCCCTTCCGATTGAGCGTCAGGAATTGGCTCAGGGACCGACCATCATGGGCGTTGCCCAGGGTGCTGCTGCATATCGGGAACTGGTGATGACCGGTTTGCTCGGTGGTCACTCCGGTGATGAAATCGACAAGGGACGTGGCAATGCCACTATGCTGATGGCACGTACCCTTGCAACCTTAACCGAAAATCTGCCAATCCAGTTGGTGAATTTAACCGGCGGTAGCAAGGATAATGCCATTCCTCGTGAGAGCAAGGCAATTGTTGTATTACCGAAGGACAAGGTTGCCAAGTTTGAAGAAATCGTAGCAGGTGTTCAGGAAGCCATCCTCTCTGAGTATCAGATGGCAGATCCAAACATTCACATCGATATCAACTTGGTGGAGGAGCGCAACTTAGGTGAAATGCTTGGGGTCGAGGGCAAGGTATTACCGTTGTCTACCGAGTCTACCTCTCGTGTGATCAACCTGTTATTGGCTTTGCCAAATGGTATCCAGCGTATGTCGGATGCCATTGAGGGATTGGTAGAGACCTCTTTGAATTTGGGTATTACCAACATGGACACCGAGTACTTACAGCTTGGTTTTTCCATCCGTAGTTCGGTAGGTGCTGCATATGTAGCCCTTCGTCAGAAGGTATCTTTTGTGGCACGTGCCTTCGGCGCTTCCATTGCAATGAACGGAGAGTATCCGGCATGGGAGTACGTTGCCGAGTCCCCATTGCGTG
This sequence comes from Lachnospiraceae bacterium, assembly GCA_024690885.1. GTDB lineage: Bacteria > Bacillota > Clostridia > Lachnospirales > Lachnospiraceae > XBD2001. The sequence continues at coordinate 8,525 of JAILOI010000126.1, read as the reverse complement.
AGAAGCTTTGTACGATTTATCAGGAGATGTTTGGTAAGGCATTAGAAGTACGTGCGATTCATGCCGGTTTGGAGTGTGGTTTATTATCCGGCAAAATCCAGGGCTTAGATGCGGTATCCATGGGGCCGGATTTGTATGATATTCATACACCGGGCGAGCGTTTATCCATCTCATCCACTCAGCGGATGTATGAATATGTTCGCAAGATTATAGAGACGAAGTAGGGCGCAACGAACGGCATTATGAAAAGTTAGAAAAGGAGAGGGTCATTATGTTAAGAATCGGATTACTTACCAGTGGTGGAGATTGTCAGGCATTAAACGCTGCTATGCGCGGCGTGGTGAAGGGGTTAAGCACCAATGTACCGGAGTTGGAGGTCTATGGCTTTTTTAACGGATATCATGGACTGATTTACGGAGACTATCGCTTGCTGACCAGCAATGATTTCTCCGGCATCCTAACCAAGGGTGGTACCATCTTAGGATCGTCCCGTCAGCCGTTTAAATTGATGCGTGAGCCGGATGAGAATGGCTTGGACAAGGTGGAAGCGATGAAGTCCAACTATTACAAGCTGAATCTGGATTGCCTGGTAATCCTCGGTGGTAACGGAACTCAGAAGACCGCAAATCTCCTTAGAGAAGAGGGGCTAAACATCATCCACCTTCCGAAGACCATTGATAATGATATCTATGGTACGGACATGACCTTCGGTTTCTACAGTGCAGTGAATATTGCCTGTGATGCCATCGATTGCATTCATACCACAGCGGCTTCTCATAACCGCGTATTTATCGTGGAAGTGATGGGCCACAAGGTTGGTTGGTTAACGCTTTATGCAGGCGTTGCATCCGGTGCGGACATTATCCTTCTTCCGGAGATTCCATACGACGATGAGAAAATCATCGACGCCATTGAAGCGCGTCGGAAAGCCGGCAAGGGATTTACCATTCTTGCAGTGGCAGAAGGTGCAATTTCCAAGGAAGATGCAAAACTTTCCAAGAAGGAATTGAAGAAAAAGCAGGAGAAAGAAGGTCATCCTTCCGTATCCTATCGAATTGCGAAGATGATTAGTGAGCGTACCGGCGCAGAAGCGCGCGTAACCGTTCCGGGTCATACCCAGCGTGGCGGAAGCCCTTGCCCATATGACCGTGCACTTTGTACCCGTCTTGGATCAGCCGCTGCAAAAGCAATTATGGACAAAAAGTTCGGAAACATGGTAGCCATCGTGGATGGTGAAACCAAGCTGGTTCCACTGGAAGATGTGGCCGGCAAGTTAAAAACTGTGGATCCGGAATGTAAGATGATCAAAGAAGCAAAGCGTATTGGAATCAGCTTCGGTGATTAAATTTCAATAGTTAGGAGTAAGACGGGATGTCTTATGTGGCATTATATCGAAAGTTCCGACCTCAGGAATTTTCGGAAGTGAAAGGACAAGATCATATTGTTACGACGCTGAAGAATCAGCTGAAGAACGATCGCATCGGTCATGCGTATCTTTTTACCGGAACCAGAGGAACCGGTAAGACGACGGTGGCGAAGCTGTTTGCCAAGGCGGTAAACTGCGAGCATCGGCAGGAGGATGGAAGCCCTTGTGGGGAGTGTGCTTCCTGCCGCGCGGTGGCGGAAGGTCGTTCTATGAACGTGGTGGAGATGGATGCGGCTTCGAACAACGGTGTAGATGACGCCCGCGGCATTATCGAGGAGATTGCTTATCCGCCGACGGAAGGGCGTTACAAGGTTTACATCATCGATGAGGTACACATGCTTAGTACCAGTGCTTTCAATGCGTTATTGAAGACCATCGAGGAGCCGCCGAGTTATGCGATCTTCATTTTGGCAACCACGGAAGTGCAGAAGGTGCCGATTACCATTCTCTCCCGTGTGCAGCGGTATGATTTCCATCGAATTTCCATCGACACCATTGCAGAACGCCTGGCAGATTTGATGGAGCGGGAAGGTGTGGAAGCAGAGGAGAAGGCCCTGCGTTACGTGGCGAAGGCCGGTGATGGTTCCATGCGTGATTCTCTTTCTCTCTTGGATCAGTGTATCGCTTTTTACCCGAATCAGAAGTTGACCTATGACAACGTTTTAAACGTTCTTGGTGCGGTGGACAATGAAGTGTTCTCCAAGCTGTTACGTGGTATTATGAGCCGGGATGTTTCTACGGTGATTTCGGTGGTGGATGAGATTATCATTGAGGGCCGGGAGATTGGTCAGTTTGTAACGGACTTCACCTGGTATCTGAGAAATCTTTTACTGGTGAAGAACATCGAGAATATGGAAGATATTCTGGATATTTCCACCGATAATTTGAAGGTGATGCAGGAGGAAGCTGAGAAGTTGGATGAGGCCGTATTGATGCGATACATCCGTGTGCTTTCCACCTTATCCGACCAGTTGCGCAACGCAACGCAGAAGCGTGTTATGACGGAGATTGCCATGATTCGCCTCTGCCGACCACAGATGGAGCGGGACAGCGATTCGATGATTGATCGTATTCGAAGCATCGAGCAGCAGTTGGCCAACGGTGTTGTGGTTGCCCAGGCGGCAGGAGGTGCAGATACAGGGAGCGCTGGGAGTGCCCCAAGCCCCGAGAGTCTAGCCAAGAAGCCTTTTCCCGATGCAAGACCGGAGGAAGTGGACGCGGTTTTAAAGCAGTGGAATGAGGTGATTTCCCTGGTGGAACCAATGATGCGGCCTTTTTTACAAGGGGTGACACCGACAGCGACAAGTGAAGGCGAGTTGCTTCTGGTGATGGATGTCCCTGCCGGCAGCGACGGAAACTTGGGATATGCAATGCTCACCGGTGAGAATGGGCAGAAGGAATTACAGAACGTATTGAATAACTTTACCGGTGCCAACGTGAAGTTTCGCGTGGAGGCCAACCAGACCGGCGTACCGGCGGAGAAGTTATATACGTCCGGACCGGAATTTTTCAAACGTGCCGAGGAATTCGGCATGCTTGTTGAAGAAGATGAAATAGAAGAATAGAAGGAGTTTTTGAAATGGCAAAAAGAGGAGGATTCCCGGGCGGTGGTATGCCGGGTAACATGAACAACTTGATGAAGCAGGCGCAGCGTATGCAGCGTCAGATGGAGGAGAGCCAGAAGGAGCTTGAGACCAAGGAAGTAACTGCTGCAGCAGGCGGCGGTGTGGTTGAGGTAACCGTATCCGGTAAGAAGGAAGTTACCAAGGTGAAGATTGATCCGGAAGCAGTTGACCCGGAAGATGTTGAGATGTTAGAGGATCTTATCATGGCAGCAACCAATGAGGCGCTCCGCAAGATGGATGATGAGTCCCAGGCAGCTATGGCGAAGATCACCGGAGGCTTAGGTGGAGGACTTCCATTCTAAGATTGGATGACGAGGTAAAACGTGGAATACTATAGCAAACAAATCGGTCAGTTAATTTCGGAGTTATCCGGTCTTCCGGGTATCGGAGCAAAATCCGCCCAGCGGTTGGCATTTCATATCTTACACATGCCAATCGAGGACGTGGAGAAGCTTTCGGAAACACTTGTGGACGCCCGTAAGAACGTGCGTTACTGCAAGGAATGTTTTACTCTGACCGATCAAGAGGTGTGCCCTATCTGTTCCAATCCGAAGCGCAATCATAAGAAGATTATGGTGGTGGAGGATAGCCGGGACTTGGCGGCATACGAGAAAACACAGAAATATGACGGCGTGTACCACGTATTGCATGGAGCAATCTCTCCGATGCAGGGTGTGGGCCCGGCCGATATCCGTTTGAAGGAACTGATGCAGCGCCTTCAGAAGGATGACGTGGAAGAAGTGATTATCGCCACCAACTCCAGCTTGGAGGGCGAGACAACCGCCATGTATATCAGCAAGCTCATCAAGCCAAGCGGTATTCGTGTCACACGAATTGCCAGCGGTGTACCGGTGGGCGGCGATTTGGAATACATCGACGAGGTGACGCTGTTGCGTGCCTTGGATGGACGTACAGAATTGTAGATAAAGAGCAAAGGAGCAGGTCTCGATGAACATAGTTCATGAGGAAAAGCTTTCTCGGCAGCATGCCAAGGAGGTGCAAGAAATTCTATATGCAGCAGATGGAGAGTTCGTTCCGGCACTTTCTGCCAGGGAAGGAACAACGCAAACAAATTTGCAAGAACAAGCTGCGCTTGCATCTGAGCCTGTAGAGTATTTTGAGAAGATGTGTCAGCAGGCCTTTGTACTCGCTACGATTGAACATCGGGTGGTAGGTTTTTTGTCCTATATCCCTAAGCATGCGTTGACTGTCTGTGGGGCCGATATTGCATGTTCCTATGTATCAACGATTGTGGTTGCACCGGAGTATCGTGGTAGACATTTAACAGAAGCAATGTACGAAAAGCTTTTTTCTTGCACTGAGGATGCGTACGTTGCAACTCGAACCTGGTCGGAAAACCACGGGCATATTCATATACTGGATAAGCTGAATTTCTACCTGGCGGAGACCATCAAAGATGATAGAGGCGCGGGTATCGATACCGTGTATTATGTGAGGGAGATTGCATGAAAGAGAAGCGAGGCTTTTGGATTAAGATTAAGGCATATCACATGCATTCGCAGGTGTGGGTGATTATTGTACTTGCTTTGATTTTTGTTGGATCGGTGGCAATTTACAATATTCCATCCGTGCGGGAAGATGAAGTCGTTTCAAATCTGATTCTGGCATTGTTTACATCCCTGTTGGTTACGATTTTTACGATGGTGGCAGATGTGATTGTTAATTACAAAAACCATCTTAGTGAGGAATACTTGGAGGATATGCATGCCTTCGGAATTGCAAATCTGTACCAGGATAAAAAACAGGCATTGCAAAAGTTTCTGTCAGATTGCGATAAGACCATCTGGATTTCCGGGTATCGTTTGATATTAACACGCGCGCTGATCCCGGATATTCGTGCGGCTGTTGATCGAGGCGCCAAGGTCACTGCGGTGATTTGTCCGCCTTGGAGCGACGCATATCAGATGGTTTACGGAGACAATAGCAAGGTGATGGATAATTACTACAAAATTTTCTATGCCATCTATCAGGAGTATAAGAAGAAAGAGTGGCCCCTGGAGGATTGCAAAGTTTATTTTGTAAATAAGCCGATTTTTTCTGATACCTATCGCATTGATCAAAATTTGGTAACAGGGCCATATATGCATAACCGTGATGGAGAGTTTCAGCGCCTGATGGCTAAGGATTTTTTCTCCTACGATATTGTTCGTCAGAGCAGACTATATAATGTGGTAAATGATGAGTTTGTTACGTTGTGTGAGGAAGCGGTTGCAGTATTGGACTTGACCGATATGGAAGAATACTACAGTAGATTCGAGTCCAATGATTGGACGGAGGCCCAGAAGCGAGAAGAATTTCAGAAGATGTGTAAACCGGTATAAACGATGAGGACGTGTCATATGACACGTCCTTTTTACATGCGCTCCTGCAGGATGATACGAATATTCGAGAAAATGCATATGCAGGGACGGGGATTATGGAGCAGCATTGTCATAGAATGAGTTGGGGCAACGTTATGGCATAAAGATGTGCTTATTGTCGGTCTAATTTTGAAATCTTACGGGTATAATTGAGCAATTGGAGATTTACCACGTAAACCAAAATTTTCAAAAAAGTTGGGAAAAATTTTTTACGGGTATTTTTTCAGATTTCCAAATTACCACGTAGGATTTTGGAATATTGGAGCATAATTTTCCTTGTGGGTCATGAGCAACTTGGATTTGGAAGGAAAAATTACGGGTTTTTCTGAGGAAATTAAGAAAGTACACGTAAACCAAAATTTTCAAAACGGAAATCCTACGTGGTAATTTGGAAATCTGAAGAAAAACCCGTAAATTTTAAATCCCAAGATTTTTGAGCGCCAAAAGAAGCGGTGAAAACCATAGTATGTTGGATTATAATCAAGAAGCGGGCATTGATTACGCCCATGATATACAGGAAGTAAGAAGTAACAAAGAAGAACACAACCCCATCGGGTCGTGTCAAAAGCAGGGAAGATGTGCTGTAGATTGACACGGGCTGTTGGGGTTGTTAGTTGTTTGAGCGTACAAATTTTTATCGTGGATTATTGATTGAAACTCCGGATAAAACTGCGGAAGAAATGGCGAGTATCGTCGGCGTGACAAGATGGCATATGGGTGGTAATATAAAAGTCGATTGAAGGGTTAGGTGAACTGAGTTTTACCGCGTTGGTAAAGCTCTACGAGGGTTCGTTTGAATTCCTCATCGTAATGTTGTCTTGTGGACATAAAAGATACCTCCTTTTGGTGTCTAGATAAATGGTAAATCTATTTATAAAAGGGGTCCACTTTTATAAGTATAATGCACTATAGCAAGCTTTTTTGTGGAAAGTATCCACATTAGAGAGGAGTACTAATGGAAGAGGTTTTGAAATATATAAAGGATAGTAGGATTATACAGATTCCGAGAAAGTGGGAAAGTAAGGAAAAGTTGTTTCTATATGTTGCTACTTTCTTCGAGGAAGGAAAAGAATACACAGAACAAGAAGTAAATGAAATCCTAATGGACCACTATAGCGATTATGCAATTTTGAGAAGATATTTAGTTGATTTTAAATTTCTTGAGCGTAGTGTGGATGGGAAACTGTATAAGCGTTTGGTTGGGCGTACGGAATGATAGAAAGAAAGGCGATTCTTCTCATACGAGAGGAATCGCCTTTTTACACGCTCTATTGATCGTTGCTATTCGGATCAATGGTCGGATTTGCATCCTGGCTTGGAGCCTGATCCACCGGGTTCGTCTGATTTGTGTCTCTTAGAATCAGGAAGGTGAACAATGCGCATACCGGAAGTCCAAGAATAATACCAAGAAGAAAACCGGCAACAACGCAGGCAAAGAAGCCTCCGATAGCAAATCCGATTTTCTGTTTCTTAATACCGGAAATCAATGGTACAAGTCCAAGCAGTGCTCCCATAACAAGTGCACCGGCGATTCTACCAATGCTATAAGCTGTAGTGTAATCCATACAAACCTCCTATAAATGTATTCATATTCGACATTATAGCGTATTTGAGGTCGAATTGATACGTTCATTTTGGACCCCCGGGACGGGGTTATAGGGCCAAAATCAAAAATGGTCCTATAACCCCGTCCCGGGGGTCCATTTTTTTTGGTTAATTTTTTTGGAAAACTGTCCGACATAAGAGGTGAAGGCTTTTTTAGGAGGACGCTATGCAGGTAGAGGATTTATTATACGCGACCAAAGCAAATGCAGGGGCCATCGAAAAGAGTGCTTCTCAATCATGGAGTGATGTGAAGAAGACTGCAGAGAAATCTGTGGAACCAATGGATGGGGTTCTTCGAAGCATATCAATAGATCAACCTACTTATCAAAAAAATCAATTGACGCAATCCACGGTGGCAGATCACCTGGAGGATGCGTCTTCTTTTGGTGGAGATGTAAGAGCCATGAAGAATCAGATGGTCTTAGCATCCGAAACCATGTCTGACGAGGATTATCAGCGTATGTCCGAGGAGGGATTCTCTCCTATGGACCAGCCGGGGCATACCATCGTCACCGTCTCCGATAAGATTAAGAAGCAGTTGGCCATTGCCGGTGCAGATATTGAAGCCATGGGTGGATTATCATCGGATGAGATTAGCGCTATGAGCGGAAGTACACAGGCGGCAGCTGTGGTAACCGACGCCCTGAAGCAGGCAGACTTGCCAACGGATGTGGCGATTGTTGCAGATGCGAAGACGGCGCTGATGAAGGCATCCGAAATCGGAGAAGTGACACCGGAGGCACAGAACTATCTGGTAAAAAATGAACTGCCACCAACTATTGCAAATGTCTATACTGCTGTCTACGCCAAGTCTGCAAATTATAGCAACGCGGCACCGCAGAGTGAATTAAGCGCGGAGCAGTGGGAGGCCATTCGCCCTCAGGTAGATGCCATCATTGAAGAGAGTGGATTGCCGGTAGATGACAAGACAGAGAGCTATGCTAAGACTCTGCTGGCGCAGGACATTCCGGTAACCGTAGAGAATCTAACTTATATGAATTCCTTGGCAGAGGGAGAATGGGTACAGCAACCGTCGGATATTGTAAATGCAATCGTAGCATCCGTATCCGAAGGTCGTATGCCACAGGATGCATACTTAGTGCGTGGCTATTCCATGCAGGATCAGGCCAAGGCGCTGGTAGCAACGGTTCAGACCATGAGTGACGATCAGATCTTATCCCAGGTTCATGATCAGCGTGTGGTAGAAGAGATTCGTCTGATGATGACACAGGAAGCAACCTTCTCCATGTTGAAGCAGGGAATTGATGTAAATACAACAGACCTGGCACAACTGGTAGAGGACCTGCGGGCACAGGAAGAGAGTCTCGCCCAGAAGCTCTTCCCGGAGAATCCGGAAGCGGCAGCCCTCTTCGAAGAGACCAATGCTCTCGTACAAGAAATGCAGGAAGCGCCGGTTGTGACTCTTGGTCGTATCGCCAATATTCCGGCAGCAACCTTAACAGAGATTCATAGAGAAGCGACCGTACT
>JAILOI010000108.1 GCA_024690885.1 Lachnospiraceae bacterium | reverse complement strand
ACTGAAAATCCACCCTTTAATCAAAATTCGTTTATCAGGTCAAATTGAGGCCAAATAACGGATGGCTAGATACACATATCGTGCTATAATTAAGGCATCCCAGATAGCAGATATATATTTTTTTGCATGACTAAAAGACGGCTGGCTACTTGTTATGCAGAAGTAAAAGCGACCCGTCTATATAACACATATTGGCAAATCGATTACTATCTGCAGATTCGGTCTAACTACTTTTTAACGAATAAATCTGGCATTAAATGCACTTCATCGGGTGGGATGAGGTGCATTTTTAATAATGACATCAATGCTTTGAAGTCTTTATCAGCTTCATCTACAAGCTCATATGGGCTCTTATTCCCAAGTCCAGGACGTTTTACGCTATTGATGTGATTCATTAGTGTCGTCACATCTTCCTGCGTATACGGGTTTAAGCTTTTCCCTTTTGGAACTACATAGCGAATAAATTCATGGTTCTTCTCAATACAGCCTTTCTGCCACGAAGCCATTGGATCGCAGTAATAAAGACTTGTCCTATTGACAAGGAAACCATCTTCATCCGTCGTCAGCTCTAAATCATCTACCCTCTTGAACTCACTTCCATTGTCAGTCAAAATAACCGGAAATAAGCGTCGAAAGGTTTCAATTCCGAGTCCTGCTTCAAGATAATCAAAGACTCTTTTCACTGACTCTGCTTTCCCATCCGGCATCAAGAACAAGAGCATTACGTTGTTCTTTCTGAATATCATTGTCAGAAGACGCTTCCCTGATTCTCTGACGCCTCTTACAGTGTCCATTTCTGTCACTTCGTCTTCAGAAAAGCTGAAGAACCTCATCGCATTTTCAAAGTCTGCATACGTCCTACACTTTCTAAACTCCAAAGAATGGAAACCATTGATATCGTTATACTTTTTCTTCCGTGGTCGATAGCCTGTCTTTCGTCTCAAATCTACATTTCTAATGGTTAATTCACCGTCATCGATATAGTTATAAAGCGTTCTCAGGCACACCGGCATTTCATTTTCATGTTCTGCATATATGTGTGATAACGGCTGCCCTTTTTTAACAAGACGTGTTATAAGCTCATCTAGTTCTTTCATCTTTTCATCCGAAAGTCTTACACCTTGCCGGCACTCCGATCTACGTCTGGTTACTGCTGCATCAGCAAACTTAGCACTGTAAATATACTTATCTTTGTTACAAAGTTTTTTATTCTTGCAGTTGTTACAAACATACGGCGGAGAATCAAACTTATGACAAGCAACCGAAATATACTTACCGCAAATCTTAGTACAATCTACATCTCTACATAGCCGACACTTCATATCACAATCGATTGAATCGCATCCACACAAATGTCTTACGACACAATGCCTAGCTAATCTACAATCTCTTCCATTAGGATAATTGCCTTTGATGAACGTCCGGTTTTCTTTCACTTCATGAGCAACAGTAGATGGGTGTCTCCGAAGCCTTTGAGCTATCTTTTTGAATGATTCGTTTGTACATATTCCAGTCTCAATCGCGATTCGATCTGATAGATCCATTTGACCACTAGCACTGTAATAATTCATATCTGCTCCTTTCCCAGCAGATAGTAATCGACATTTTCAATATACCACGCTTTACATGCGCTTCAGAAAAAGTAAATTAGACCTTTGTAGCTATTTTTCAGTTGTCAAAGAACGGGTTTAGTTTTTCATTCTAAGCATGTTCTGAAACTAAGATATCAGGTCAGGTGTCCGATTATTTGGACTCTCTTTTTAGATACCAACGGCACATTTTATCCGCATGTTCTTTGTAATGGCCGCCAATCTTGTGTCGTTTGCCATTGATGTCCGTGAACTCCACATGATAAAGGGATGTTTCGGATGTACGTTCTGCTTTGATACCGTGCCACGTTTTGATGAAACGGCGATTCAGGACTGCTATTTTCCCGGGTACGGATTCCACAAACCATTGCTCATCTTGAAACTCTCTTCCGGTTGCACCACGTCGCGCCATCTCCTCACGGAAGGAGAGTCCAAGGGCCCGCTCGATACTATTCACCTCTTTTAAGCCTATAGCAAAGAATAACATCATAAGAGCAACAAAACCGAAGAAGAACGTAGCCATTAAAAGTTCAATTTCTATAATAAAAACAAAAGCATCTACTGTAACCCCTCTGGAAGATATACTCACCGGAATCACAAGAGCCGTTATTCCTACTATGGTCCAGATAAAAATCCATGCAATGGTCCGCGTTGCATGCCAAACCAGCGTAAACTTATTGATGCTCCTGCCGGACTTGTTCCGCCACAGGATGCCAGCTTCTTTGCAGCGTGCCTTAAGGAATGTAAGACCATACATATCCTTATCCAGGGTAGCAACCTTCCGGTTACCGATGTATAGGCGAAGAAACTGCTCCGTAGTAAGACACTGGGTAACATCCGTTAGTTGGAAGTGGAGTTTCATGCCCCACACATTCACATACGTAGCCTCATTCCCATCCACAATCAACCGCTGGTGAGCAGAGGCCCAACTAGCAAAAATAGTCAGTACTGTCACGACTCCAAAGAAGTATATTGCCACTCCTGCATCTTCACCGCCCATGAAAAAGCTAATAACCGCAATTACCGTAATCAGAGCAAAAATCACACTAAAGATTACAAAAACCCCTGTATAACCGTCTCCGGAACACTCAAATTGCTCTGTTGTATACCCGTAACTCTTACGCTTTCCATTCGCTATATTCTTCCTACGTAACTTATCAATCACCTGCATAGTGATGATATTCGATAAAGCGCTCATCGCACCATTGCCTCCGAATTGTGTTTAAATAAAAAGACCCACACCTTAGCGTGGGTCCTACATTCTCAATTACTTATGTGTATTCTTCAAGAAATCAGGAATCTTGATGTCTTGCTCCTTGATGGTGCTAGCCGGCTGCTGTGGCTTCTGAATTCCACTGAATGCGGCAGCGGTAGGAGCTGCTACCGTTGGCTGAACCGGAGCCGTTACATTCGGCATAACCGGACGGGTCATGGCCGGGTTTGGTGTAGCCGGACGCGTTGCGCCAAATGTAGGATTCACATGAGGAGTCGTTGCATAACGCATGCCGCTAATTACACCGGAAGAAACCGGAGATTCTTCCAAACCGGTTGCAATTACTGTAATAGTTACTTCATCGGTCATCTTCTCATCGAACTTCGCACCGAAGATAACATTCGAAGATTCACCAACCAATCCCTCAACATATCCAACTGCTTCGTTGGCATCCATAAGGGAAATATCACCGGAAATATTAACAATAACATCGCTTGCGCCATTGATGGTGGTCTCTAACAATGGAGAAGATACTGCCTGCTGAACTGCTTCCATTGCCTTGTCATCGCCCTTGGCAGAGCCAATACCAATGTGAGCCATACCCTTGTCGCGCATAACGGTCTGGATATCTGCAAAATCCAAATTGATCAGTCCAGGAACATTAATCAAGTCAGTAATTCCCTGAACGGACTGCTGAAGGACTTCATCTGCCTTCTTCAAGCTGTCTTCGATGGAGGTTCTGCGATCAACCAATTCCAAGAGACGGTCATTCGGGATAACAATTAAGGTATCCACATATTCCTTCAAATTCTCAATACCGGCAAGTGCGTTGCCCATACGAGTCTTCGCCTCAAACTTGAATGGCTTGGTTACGACGCCGACGGTCAGGATTCCCTGCTCCTTAGCGATCTGTGCAACAACAGGAGCTGCACCGGTACCGGTTCCACCACCCATACCACAGGTAACGAATACCATATCTGCGCCCTTGATAGCGGCAGAAATATCCTCTGCGTTCTCCTCAGCTGCCTTCTGACCAATCTCAGGCTTTGCACCTGCGCCAAGTCCCTTGGTCAATTTATCTCCAATCTGTAACAAGGTCGGTGCCTTGCACAGGGTTAATGCCTGTTTATCTGTATTAATGCCGATAAATTCAACGCCACCAATGTTCTCATCAATCATACGATTGATTGCGTTGTTTCCACCGCCACCGACTCCGATGACGATAATTTTTGCTCCGGCATCTACTTCATTTCTATTAAGTTCAAGCACGGTTCGCTCCTCCTCTTCTTACTTCGAAACTGCTTGCACGAATCATGTACAGTTAATCTCTCTTTTTTCACATTCATACCATATCATATAGTTTTTCGGGCTATTTATCAACCCATTTCGCAAAAAAATGAGTATTTTCCCACCCATCTATTGGGCCCGTTTAAACACAGCATCTGTGTTTTCTTCCGTCAAATCATCAAGATATAGTGTTCCGGGAGCCGACCCGGTTTGTTCTTCCCACTTGGGTATAATCTGGGACAGTCGATGGATTTTATCCTCCAGTCGCGAGATGGTTCCAAGGCTGACGGTCATGGTCTCATGCACGAAACTAAGTGTCCCATCTTCATCAAAATTAATAGACGAAACACTGACATCGTATTTCTTCAGCATCTTAATGAGTGCCAACAGGGAACGCCGCTGTACCTTCTTGATGGGGATGTATTTCCCGATGGTTGCGCTCTTTGGCGTCACTCCCGTAACCACCAGCAAATCCGACAGATAGATATTGGAAATCTCTGTCACAACGCCCTCGTCATCAAAATAGATGTATTGCCCGGCCGCCTCATCCACTAAAATTCCGGACCGCGGCTTCTCCGTTACGGTAATCAAGAGATGATTCAAACTCTTCATGGTCACGGTGTACTTCTCCACAAACGGGATTCCCTTCTTGGGTTTAAAAAAGTTTTTCACCACATCGTAAACCGCATTTTTCGAGTATTCATCGTCTAGAATATAAGCCTGAATAATGGCCGGATCGTTGACCACGCTACCCTCCACCGTCACCTTCTGCACTTGACAGAAAAAGACGATAAACATGGCTGCCATCAACGTGAAAATCACGATGCCCAGTATGATATTAAAAAAGTAATACTTCACCTTGGATTCCCGCTTCACTCGTTTTACGCGGGAGACTTCCTCCGGCTCTCTTGTTTTTTTATTCCTCATAGCATCCTCAATCTTAGGTAAGTTCAATGCCCTTCGACACCGACAAAGCCAGTCCCATCTCGGCTACCAGCACCGACATGGACGTTCCACCGTAACTGATAAACGGCAGAATAACACCGGTATTTGGCATGGTATTGGTAACTACGGCGATATTCATAATCACCTGTAAGGCAATGTGTGATAGAATTCCCACCACAATGTAGGTACCAAACAAATCCTTGGCATTGATCGCAATAATCATCAATCGCCAAATCAAAAGCAAATACAACACAATGATACATACCGCGCCAAACACGCCAAGCTCCTCACAAATAATAGAGAAAATCATGTCGTTTTGGGCCTCCGGTACGTAACCCATCTTCTGCATACTTTCGCCTAAGCCTCTGCCAAAAAGTCCGCCGGAACCGATGGCATACAATCCCTGTAATGTCTGGAATCCCTTGTCATAATCCTCCGGATGCAGCCATACTTTGATACGCTCACTACGATAACTAAACATGGTAATAAACAACGCAAGTCCGGCTACGCCCAAAGCTATAATCAGCATGAAAGCCTGCTTATTGGGGCTTGCTACAAATAACATAATAAATGCAATACCGGCAATGATAATTGCAGTACTTAAGTTTGCCAATGCAACTGCGCCCAGCAAGGGACTTACAATCAAAAAGCATTTTATCACCTGCTTGGTATCTCTCAGTTCCTTTGGAATCTTAGAAATCAGTGCAGCCAAAAAGATAATCACTGCCACCTTGGCAATCTCAGATGGCTGAATCGACAGACCACCGATGTAAATCCAACGGCTGGATCCATTGATGGACTCCGTAAACAATACATACACACATAGCGCCAAAGACAAGAGCGCAATGGGGAATGCAAACTTTTTAAAGATGTGATAATCCAATCGAATACAGATTGCAAGACCAATCATACCAAGGGCAGCGGCCTTAATCTGCTTCATCAGCCAGAAGGATGGATTTCCAAACTTTAAGGTTGCCATATACGCACTGGCGCTGTACATCATGACCATACCAAAAATCAAAAGCAGGAGCATGATGGCTAATAAATTGTAATCAAAATATCGAATATGAGGCACCCGTTGGGTGGCTTTTTTTCGTTTTGAGGCCATCTCCATCCTCCTTTCTTATGGTCAACATCCCATGATGTTATTCTGCCAGATTTCGAACGTAATCCTTGAAGATACGTCCACGCTCCTCATAATTCGGGAACATGCCCCAGCTTGCACAAGCCGGAGACAGCAAAATCGCATCTCCGCTTTCTGCTGCTGCATAACACTTGTCGATGGCTTCTTCAAATGTATCCGCAAACACGTAATCATTAAAATTGTGGTTTTTACAACATTCTGCAATCTTCTCTCTGGTCTGTCCAATCAACACCAGAAGCTTCACCTTGTCACCAAAGCTCTCAATCCACTCATCATAGGTGGACTGCTTATCATATCCACCACCGATCAGGCAGGTTTTGCGGTCCATAGCCAAAATACCCTTGATGGCAGCGTCCGGATTGGTTCCCTTGGAATCATTGTAGAAACGAATGCCACGCTTCTCGCAAACATATTCAATGCGGTGCTCCACAGCAGTAAAGGCACGCAACGCATCACGAATTTCATCCATGGTCACACCCATGGCATCTGCCATCGCAACTGCCGCCATCACATTCTCATAATTGTGTAATCCCAAAATCTGAAGCTGATCCACCGGAAGAATCTCTTCCTTCTTGCCGTCACGATTCCAGTAAATCACACCATCTTCGTAAAAAAGGCCATCCGCCAATTCCCGGCGGCTGGAAAAGTAAATTACCTTATGATGCAAGGTTTCGCCAAAGGCACGTAACACCTCATCCTCATAGTTTAATACCGTCACATCCTCACTGCCCTGGAATTTGGTGATGTCTTCCTTGGCCTGAATATAATTCTCCATGGTATGATGACGATTCAGATGATCCGGTGTAATGTTCAAAATCGCAGAAACATGCGGTGCAAAGCTGGAGATGGTCTCCAACTGGAAACTGGAAATCTCAGCTACCGTCACCGTCTCTTCGGTCATGGTTTCTGCTTCCTTGGTGTACGGAATACCAATATTACCAACCACACGCACATCTGTAAAGTGGCGACGCATAATTTCACCGGTAAGTGCCGTTGTGGTGGTTTTTCCATTCGTTCCGGTGATTGCAACCACTGCACCCCGGCCCATCTCATACGCCAACTGAATTTCTCCGGAAATCTTGATGCCACGTGCACGCATCTCTTCCACCAACGGAATATCCGTCGGAACGCCCGGACTTAACACCGCACAAGTCACCGACTTTAATACCGCTTCCGGCAAGCTGCCCACGTACATCTCCACATCTGATAGGGATGGGTTCTTGGATTTGAAAGCCACCATATCCAACTGGTCGTTGCCATCAAACAACACCACCTGCAGGCCTCTTTTTTGCAAAAGGTTACAAGCAGCAATTCCACTGATTCCGGTTCCGATTACTACATATTTTTCTGCCAAATTCTTCACACTTTCTTATATGCCAAAATACATCAAGATACTAGCAAGTACTGTTACAACGGTAAAGACAATCACAATCTTTACCTCGCTCCAACCACCAAGCTCAAAATGATGATGAATGGGGGCCATGCGGAAAATACGCTTCCCGTGGCGCAATTTGAAGGAACCTACCTGCAGCATAACAGATAACACTTCCACCAAATAGATGATGCCCACACCGATGATAAACAACGGCATCTGAAGCATATAGGCCATACCTGCCACAAAACCGCCGAGTGCCAAGGAACCGGTGTCTCCCATAAACACCTTGGCCGGATGGCGATTAAATACCAAAAATCCAAGTAACGCACCCATCATAATAAATCCAAGCACGTCAATTGCAACACCAAGACTCCATGCTGCTGCAGTAAAAAAGGCTGCCACAACCACCGTTACGCTGGTTGCCAGGCCGTCTAAGCCATCGGTAAAATTGGTTCCATTGACGGTACCAATCACTGCAAAATACAAAAGCGGGATAGCCAGCCACCCCAAATCCAGCATCATTCCATTCGTAAACGGCACACGCATAGTCAATGAAATTCCGGAGTACCGGGTGATGTATACGGCAAAAATCGTAGTAACCACAATCTGCAGGGTCATCTTCTGCCAAGCCAGTAATCCGTCGCTGCGCTTTAATACAACTTTGAGATAATCATCCAAAAATCCAATGATGCCAAATCCCATGGTTAAAATAATCACCGGAATGATATGTGGTTGAATATGTGCGGTTGCAAGCGATACCACGAACATGGAGCCTAAGAAAATCACGCCACCCATGGTTGGGGTTCCGTTCTTCTTCACGTGGGACTCCATAATATTGCGTTCCGTCTGGCTGGCTTTCAAGCGCTGTAACACCGGAATAATCTGGTGTCCTAGCAACAACGCCATAACAAAGCTGACTGCCATAGCAATCACATCCATCACAACAAATTCCTTCCACATAAGAAAACATCCTCTTTCTATTTCAAACTTATTCCGTCGGCTCTACTGCCTTTTTCTCCACACCCAGATACGGGAGAATCTGGCTGTAAATATTACGGGTTATTTCTTTTGGTCCCTGACAATGCTCCTGGTCCTCTACATTCGCTGTATCCACAATGGTGTAGATCATTACCTGCGGATTGTCCTGGGGTGCATAGCTGATAAAAGATACCAGGTAATCGCCGGTTCCACGGGGCAACTTCTCCGCCGTACCGGTTTTACCACCGATATCATAGCCTTCGATTTTGGCTGACTTACCGGTACCTTCCTCCACAACGCCGAGCATAAAGCCCTTGAGCTGATTGGAAACCTCCTTGGAGATGGTCTTCTTCTCAATGACCGGATCAACGGATTGGACCGTATTGCCTGCACTATCGGTAATCGCTGTCACCACATGGGGTTGGTACAAATTGCCGCCATTGATTAAGGAACAATAGGCTGCGCCCAACTGCACCATGGTGGTGTTAAAGTTCTGTCCAAAGGCATTGGTTGCCAAGTTGATTGCCGTCTGATTCAACGCCTCGGCATCGTATAACAGGGAGTCCGTGCGAGCCTCACCCGGCAGGTCTACATTGGTCTTCTGTCCGAAGCCGAAAATATGTTGGAACTTCGCAAAGTTATCTCCGCCAATTCGGAAGGACATCTGCATCAACGCGTCGTTACAGGAATCCTCTAACGCTTTCTGGATGGTCTCCTCTCCGTGTCCGCCCTTGGTAATACCGGTACAGCGAACGAAGTGTCCACTGACGGTCTCACCACCGTCACAGAAGAAGGTGTCTCCATCGTGCAAGGTTCCGGTTTCTAAGCCCATGGCAATGGTAAAAGGCTTGAAGGTGGAACCCGGCTCATAGGTGGTTGTCACGCCATAATTCTGCCACAACTGGTTCAATTTCTCCAGTTTCTCATCCTCAGTCATGGCATCCACTTCTTCCTGCTTGTATAAGCCGGATGCCACCAAATCTCTCGGATTATTCAAGTCAAAAAACGGATAGGTGGCCATAGCAAGAATCTCACCATTCTGGGGATTCATCACCAATACCGCCGTATGTTGACTTCCGATGGAATGCTCCTCATCCAGGCAGGTATTATTCCAGTTTAGAATCTCCTGCTCCACAATGCTTTGAATATTCACATCAATGGAGGTGACCAGAGTATAGCCGTTCTCCGGCTCGATCACAGTCTGCTCCATGTTACTATCATCATTCAGATATCCATAAGAACGACCGTTGATACCATTCAAATAACTGTCGTACTGATTTTCTAAACCAATGACGCCGAGGTTACCGGACGTGGAAAATCCAATCATAGCGGCGGCCAGCTGTCCGTATGGATAGCTGCGGATGTACTCCTTCTCAAACCAAATACCGGAAATCTTGTCATCGTATTCCTCGGAATTAGCCAGGGTTTCAAAGTTATCCTTCTCTTCGAAACTGACACGCTTAGCAAGCTTGATATACCGGCTGTCCGGTTGATCCGTAATCTTCGCCCGCATATCCTCTGCGGAAATCTCCGGAAAACAAGTGCACACCAACGCAATGGTGCTGTCAATCTTATCCGACTTTGCAGTCAGCACACTACAGTCTAGAATGACATTGTACACATCAATACTGGTTGCAAGCACTGTACCCTTGGCATCTGTAATGTTGCCTCTCTGGAAGGGAATGATGGTACTGTCATACTCCTGCTGAGAAAGTACGATTTTCTCGTAGCGTTCTCCACTGGTGTACTGTATATACATCAAGCGAGCGATTAGAACCACAAAAAGAACGCAGATGAGACCAAATACAATCCATAGTCTTCCCTGCATTCTTCTTGTTATCTTCGTTATTTTCTTTTGCGTTCTATCTCTTCTTACCAACGTATTATCCTACCGCTTCTACGGAATGTTGTCATACTGATTCATGTAGTCCTCATCCTGCATATCATAATACACTATTTGGTCACTGGTTGCATAGACCATACCCAATTCGTTCACAGCGCGGTTCTTGATGTCGTTTAAGTTGGTTGCTGTGTGGATGCGGCTTTCCGTTGCTGCGTTGGCTGCCTTCAGATCGGAAATTTCGCTCTGCAAGCTTGCAATGTTATGCATGCTGGTGGTGATGCTGTTCTGTAAATAGATGTAGCTGGTGCACAAACCACCGAAAATCATCAATCCAAAGGTCATATATAAGGCATGCATCTTACGACGACGCAATTCTTTCTTGTGCTCGATCAAACGCTTCTTTCTGAGGCGGCGCTCACGCTCCTGCTTCTTTCTGAGGCGCTCCTCTTCCATCTTCTGTCGCTCTAAGCCCGGATGGATGGACGGAGCAAGATTTCCGTATTGATAACCGAAATTTTCGATTTCATAAGTCTTATACTCTTGCATAATACTCTCCCCGCATTACTTTTCAAATGCTTTTGTCAAATTCTGCTAAGCTGTCTCTCAGGTCCCCACCCGTAAGACGATTGGCAGCACACACCACTGTTTTGCCAATCAGTTTACATGTCGTTCAAACACTCTCAACTTTGCACTCTTTGATCTTGTATTCACTTCTAATTCTTCTTCGCTTGGAAGAATTGGTTTTCTTGTTACTACTTTGCCTTTGGACTTCTTTCCACAGACACACACCGGAAAATTCTTCGGACAGGTGCATGGGTCCTCGGCCTTCTTAAAAATATTCTTAACAATGCGATCCTCCAAGGAATGGAAGGTGATGATACAGATTCGCCCATCTTCACCCAGCAAATCAATCATCCCATTCAAACTTTCCTCCAGCACCGAAAGCTCGCGATTTAACTCGATGCGCAGTGCCTGATAGGTTCGCTTCGACGGGTGTCCGCCCGTCATCTGTGCTTTCTTCGGAATGGACGCCCGTACCACCTCGTTTAACTGTCCGGCTACCGTAAAAGGCGTCTTCTCCCGCGCTTGGCATATATTCCTTGCGATATTACTTGCAAACTTCTCTTCTCCGTATTCTCGTAAAATACGAATCAGTTCCTCCTGCGGATAGGTATTGAGGATATCTGCGGCCGTCATTCCGCTCTCCTGATCCATACGCATATCCAGCGGTGCATCCTCCTGCATATAAGAAAAGCCGCGTTCCTTATCATCCAACTGATAAGAGGAGACGCCCAAATCCAGGACGATGCCGTCCACATGGTCGATACCGAGTGCATGCACCCGCTCCACCATATGTTCGTAATTACTCTTCACTATGGTTACTCTATCCTTAACAGGTTCCAATCGCTTTGTTGCCGCCGCGATGGCATCCTGATCTTGATCAAAGCCGATGAGACGACCGTCCTCTAAGCGGCTGGCGATCTGGAAGGAGTGACCGCCGCCACCTAAAGTTCCATCACAATATATCCCATTCGGCTTAATATGTAGTTCGTCTATTGTTTCCTGTAATAACACAGAGAAATGTTTGAATTCTTCCATATAAAAGGTTCCTAATTATATGCTAAGTCCAAGTTCTGCCATATGTTCTGCAATCTCGTCCATATCATCGTATCCATTGGTCTCTTCCCACTTATTCTTGTCCCATATCTCGATACGATTCAGTACTCCGACCAGTACCACGTCCTTCTCCAGTTCTGCAAACTCGCGCAACACCGATGGCAAAAGAATTCGTCCCTGCTTATCGATTTCACACGCCGCTGCTCCTGCGAAGAAGAATCGTGAGAACTTTCTGGCGTCCTTGGTGGTTAGCGGCACTTCACGGAATTTGGTTTCGATGCTCTGCCACTCTTCCTGGGGATACACAAACAAGCATCCATCCAAGCCCTTGGTCACTACGAATTCGCTTCCAAGCTGCTCTCGATATTTTGCCGGCATAATCAATCTGCCCTTCGCATCGATGCTATGGCTGTACTCGCCCATGAACATTTGCAGAACACCTCCTTCCTTCTATGGTATATATCGTACCACTTCACTCCATAATTAACCACTTTCCCCCACCTTTTTCTTCATTTTACTCCCCCAGGCCCACTTTTGCAAGGGGTTTTCGTTGATTTTACGCGGTTTTCAACCGGTGGTTCATGGTGGAGGGCCATCCCACAATATGTGGTGTCTCCCTGATGTTTTGTTCCCCGGTGGGGGCTTCTCTTGTGCGGGAACCTGGCCGCTTCGTCCTGTGCTACGATCGAACTCTCCCCCACTTGGGCACCGCTGTATGAGAGTGGGCAGCCGAGCGCAGGCAGGCGCGCCCCACACCTAGGGCAATAAAAAAAGACCACCACACAATGTGTGATGGTCGGATGAACGAAATTATGAAGTTGGGAGGTCCTGTTTGTGGGTCTTACGCATAAAGACCATGTAGCAGAAGGCTCCGATGATCATAATGATGGCAACCACCTGAGAAACCGGAATCATGGTACCGGGAATCTTCAGCTGGTCGGTGCGCACACCTTCGATCCAGAAACGTCCAATGCCGTATAACAATAAATAGAAGGAGAATAATTCTCCGTAAAACTTCTGATGCTTGCGGTACCATAGGAGAAACAGAAGCACACCCAGGTTCCAAAGCGATTCATACAGGAAGGTGGGATGAACCGTGATAAACTCCACGCCATCAACCACCAATAGGTTTTGTAGCATCTCCTCCGTTACATCCTCCATGGAACGAATGGCATCCAATGGAAGTCCCATAGCAAGAAGTCCGTCGGAGTAACCGCCGAAGACTTCCCGGTTGAAGAAATTGCCCCAGCGGCCACAAATCTGGCCAACCAGAACACCCATAGCAGCAAGATCGGTCACCTTCCAGAAGTTAATCTTCTTGATGCGACAGGTAATAAAAATTGCAATCAAGCCGCCGATGACGCCACCATAGATAGCTAAACCGCCCTGGCGTAGGAAGAAGATACTCACCAGATTGTCCTTGTATAAATCCCAGGAAAACATGACGTAGTAAAGTCTGGCACCAACAACACCCACAATCACTGCATAGATAAAGATGTCTAACATATCTTCCTGCTTGATGCCCACACGCTTTGCCTCATGTAACATCAGATACATGGCAAGAATCATGCCACAGGCAATAATAATTCCATAATAGGCGATGGAAAAACCACCGATGGAAATATTCTTTCCCACATGTTCTAGGGTAATATGCAAGTTCGGGAAAAGAATACTCTGATCACTCATGTCTACTCCTCAACTTCCTTTTGTTCATTGTCTGAGAACATCTGGTATACCTGGATACGCAGGATATCACTGTTCTCCATACCAACGAAGATACCTCCGTACACCGGCGTATCTCCCATCATGGTACAACGCACCACCTTCAAGATGGCAGAGATGGTTTCCTCCGTCCAAATCTTGAGTTTGGTCATATATACTTCCCCGATTTCGAGCGTATCGTTGCAGGTAAAGCCAATGCCGGTAGGGGATAAATCTAAAATATCCGCCTCTACAATTTTGGTTTCACCGGTGGTACCTAAGACCGATAGTTCTGCGGTTACCTTCAAATCGGTTCGCTTATTTTTTCTCTTCTCCTCCATGAAAGACCCCCTCTAATGAACCACAAGTTCCATCTAGATTTTAGCATATTCCATGGGAAATAAAAAGCGGCCACACCAAAGGTGTGACCGCCTGTTCTGATTCCATTATGCCTTGTCAATTTGGAAGAAACCAATCTGCTGATCCAACTCGTTGGCCAAGCCCTTGAGTTCGTCAGCACTCTGGTTAATAATCTCAAAGGTCGCATTCAACTCTTCCATGGATGCATTGGTTTGCTGTGTGGAAGCTGCATTCTCTTCGGATATCGCAGATAAATCCTCGATGATGGTCAATAAATTATTCTTGGCATCATCCAATGCACGGATACGCTCTGCAATCTCTCCGGTACTTTCCGTAACGGAGGTAACCTCCTGTTCCATCTCTTCCATCACGCCCTTGGTCTCATCAATCTGCTTGGATTGTGCATCCAGTTCCTCGTTAAGTCGACTGATGGTCTCCACGGAATGTCTGGAATCAACCGCTAAGCCCTCAATAATTGCCTTAATTTCATCTGCCGTCTTGGAGGACTGATCGGCCAAATCCTTGATTTCTTCTGCAACTACTGCAAATCCACGTCCCGCTTCGCCGGCACGGGCTGCCTCAATGGACGCATTCAATGCCAGCAAGTTGGTCTGAGATGCAATATCTGTAATCAACTGCGTAGCATTGGTGATGTTTTGTACCGCATCATTGGTCTTTCTGGTGGCGGCGTCAATCTCTGTCATAGAAACCACAACGCCGGAGTTTTGTTGTAATAACAACTCCAATGCTTCCATAGACTTATGACATGCGGCTGCCATCTCCTTGGTATAATCCGAAAGTGTGCCAACATTGGAAGAAATCGTATCGATGTCATCTCCGATATTGGATACGTTGGATGCGGAATCCTGTACGCTTTCTGCCTGGGACACGGCACCCTTGCTGATATCATCCACAGCATCCGTTACCTGAGAGGACGCTGCTGCTGCCTGCTGAGAAGAATTGGATAACTCATCACCGGATTTGCTTACATTGTTGGATAACCCACGGGCATTGCCCATAACCGTACGAAGTTTACCGGCCAGGGCTTCCACATCCTCTGCAATCGTTCCAACCTCATCATTCCGTGCAATTAATCGCTCATCCACATCCACCGTCAAATTACCTTCGGCTAAGACTGCAACCACTTCTGCCACCTGGTTCATCGCCTTACCGCTTAACTTTGCCATAACACTTCCAACCACGATTAAAATCAAAATACCGGCTGCTAACACAATGCCCATCAGCATCATGACACCGTTGATTTTCCGATTAATATCTGCACTCGGACGACCGACAAACATCATACCGACCGCTGTACCATCATCGTTACACATTGGCGCATAGTATCCATAATAATCGATTCCACCAATATCGAGATTCTGGCGATACACATTCTTGCCTGACCCGATGACTTCACTGACCACCGCCTGGGATGCGGTCGTGCCAATCATCAACTGTCCGGAGGAATCCTTCAAGGTGGTTACTGCACGAGTGTCGTTGTAGAAAATCGTATACTCCAAATCTGTCTGGGATTTTAACTCCTCCAGCGTCTCGGCATATTCCTCATATACTTCCTGACCACCCTTGGTCAATACGCCACCATCATACGCCCAGTCGCCATCCCACATTTTCGTAAACTCACTGTCGGCCTGCATACAGGCTGCACGCAGTTCCTCTTCGGTCATGTTCAGATAGGTCGTGCGCACTTCTACAATACCCACAATACCAATCAACATGCCGACTGCGACTGCACAAGCAACGGCCAATGCAATCACTTTTCCAACTAAATGCCCCTTACGTTCTCTTTTCACGATAACTTCCTCCTCATACATATTCTGCCTCGTTGTTTTTCAAACACGTTGGAAATACAACACATCCTATGTTCTCCACCCCATGATACTATTATACGCTATTTTCTGACTTTTTAAATATTTTTGTCAAATAAAATTGATAACTTTACAATTTTTTAGACATTTAGCTGCCTTTATGTAAAAAAACAGTGGCCGTAATATCTTACGACCACCGATTGGTTTCCTTAAGCTTGTTCCATTTGAAAAAAGCTGATTTGTTCATCCAACTGATTAGCCAGGAGTTTCAACTCATCCGCACTCTGGTTGATAATCTCAAAGGTTGCGTTTAATTCCTCCATGGATGCGTTGGTTTCCTGGGTGCTTGCTGCATTCTCCTCGGAGATTGCCGACAACTCTTCAATGATTCGAAGTAGATTGTTCTTGGCCCCATCCAGACGCAAAATCCGTTGTGCGATTTCCTCTGTATGTTCCGTAACCGAAGATACTTCCTGCTCCATCTGTGCCATCACGCCACGGGTTTCATCAATTTGTTGCGACTGGGTATCCAGTTCTGCGCGCAAGGCATCGATGGTTTCCACAGACCGGTTAGACTCGAGGGCCAAAGCCCCCACAATCTCTTTAATTTCGTCTGCGGAATGAGAAGACTGATCCGCCAATGCTTTAATTTCTTCTGCCACCACTGCAAATCCTCGTCCGGCTTCTCCTGCACGGGCTGCTTCAATGGAGGCGTTTAAAGCCAAAAGATTGGTCTGGTCTGCAATATCCGTAATCAACTGGGTGGCCTGGCTGATGTCATTGACCGCTTCATTGGTCTTGCGGGTAACGCCATCAATTTCTGTCATGGAATTTACCACACCGGCATTCTGGGAAAGCAAATCCTCCAGCGCCACCATGGACTTTTTGCAGGCTGCATCCATCTTCGTGGTGTAGTCCGATAGGGTATGAATACGATCCGTGATGGTTTCGATGTCCACCCCGATGTCCGATACGTTCACTGCGGAATCCTGGACGCTCTCCGCCTGAGATATGGCACCCTTGCTGATGTCATCCACCGCACCGGTCACCTGAGCAGATGCCTGGACAGCCAACTGGGAGGAACTGGAAAGTTCATCCCCGGATTTGCTGACATTGTTGGATAATCCACGGGCATTGCCCACCACACTGCGCAATTTCTCTGTTAACGTGCGGATATTCTCTGCAATGATACCGAGCTCATCGGAGCGATTTAACAGTTTTTCATCCACTTCCCGGGTTAAATCCCCTTCCGCTAAAACCGAAACTGCAGCAGCAACCCGCTTCATTGCCTTGCCACACAAGGTTGCAGTCAAGGTACCCAATCCAATCAAACTACCGATACCAACCACCAATACTGCAATCATAATCATCACCATCCGGTTGATGGCTCGCATTATATCACTGCCGGCTCTACCGGTAAACATCATGCCAATAGCCTCGCCATCATCGTTGCAAAGCGGCATATAGTATCCGAAGTACCGGATATCACCGATGGATATATTCTGTTTGTACAGGCTTTTGCCTGCACCTACCACGTCCTGTACCACACCGGCATCAGCCGTAGTCTTTACCATGGATACCCCCTGTTTATCCTTCATGGTGGTCACCGCACGGGTGTCATTGTAAAAAATGGTGTAATCCAAATTGGTTTGCGCCTTCAGCTGCTCCATGGTTTCGGTGTACTCCTCGGTAACGTCTTGCTCTCCCTTGCAAAGCGTATTCCCATCGTAGGACCAATCTCCGTCCCACATACTCTGGAATTCACTTTCTGCCTGCACACAAGCGGCGCGTAGTTCTTCTTCGGTCATGTTCAAATATGACGAACGCACTTCCACAATACCTACCATTCCGATTGCCAAGCCTACCAAAGCTGCGGAAATGACGGCCAGCAATACCACTTTGCCAACCAATTGACCTTTACGTTGTTTCATGTTGTTATACTCCTCCTCATGCGTTTCCTTGGGAAACGAATTCTCTCAAATACCCATTATAAAACTTTTTCTACACGCGTGGAAGAGTTGTTTTTCCAACATAATTAGACAAAAAGACCGCTTCCGTAAAAGGAAACGGTCCTCGGTATTAAGGTTCAATAAACATGGCATCTCCGAAGGAGAAAAAGCGATACTTCTCTTCCACCGCCTTGGCATATGCCGCTAACACATGCTCTCTTCCGGCTAAGGCAGATACCAACATAATTAAGGTCGACTCCGGTAAATGGAAGTTGGTAATCAGTCCATCAATCACCTGAAACTCATACCCCGGATAGATGAAGATTTCCGTCCAGCCGGTTTGTGGAGTCAACTTCACATACTGCTTGTCGCCTACCTGTATATATTCCGCCGGCTTCACATCCGCATCGGAATTCACCAACCCCTTGGCATTGCCTAAGATGGCATTGGCCACCGACTCTAAGGTACGGGTACTGGTCGTACCGACAGAGATGACACGACCGCCATTCGCTCTGGTCTCGTTGATGATATCACAGGCCTCCTGGCTAATCTGATAATACTCAGAATGCATATGATGCTCTAAGATGTTGTCCACCTTCACCGGACGGAAGGTGCCAAGTCCTACGTGCAAGGTCACCTCTGCAATCCGAACACCCATGTCACGGACTTCCTGCAACAGCTCCTTGGTAAAATGTAAGCCGGCGGTCGGCGCTGCAGCAGAGCCGTCATACTTGGCATACACCGTCTGATAGCGGTTCTTGTCCTGCAACTTATGGGTAATGTAAGGAGGCAGCGGCATCTCCCCAAGCTGATCCAAAATCTCCTCGAAGATACCCTCATAGGAGAACTGAATCTTGCGATTTCCATCCGCTAACACGTCGATAATTTCCCCATGCAACAAGCCGTCACCAAAGGAAATCTTCGCACCCACACGGCACTTCTTGCCCGGGCGAACCAGACACTCCCAAATCGCATCCTCTTCTCGCTTCAGAAGTAAAATCTCGATGGCCGCACCGGTATCTTCCTTGACGCCATACAGTCTCGCAGGAATCACCTTCGTGTTATTCAAGACAAGGCAATCACCAGGCTTTAAATACTGTTTGATATCGTAAAAATGGTGATGACTAACTTCACCACTTTGTTTATTCAGAACCATCAAGCGAGAACTCGTTCTATCTTCTAACGGATCCTGTGCTATTAATTCTTCCGGCAGTTCGTAGTCGTAATCTTTTACATCATAAATATGATCCATAAAACATCCTATCTAATTTATAACTATACTATGAAGCTAAAAACAATAATCCCCCGCACGCTAGACAAATACCCTACTTCCTTCGAGACTCTTGGAGCCCGTCGGCACTAGCAATCGATTGATTGCGTAGTGTCCGCTACGGGCGGAACGAAGTGCGAACGGGTCTCGAGGGAGTAGGCGTATTGTCGAAAGTGCGGGGCCCTTAACGGTAATTTAAGCTCTTAAAGTAGCGTTCAACTTCTCTTTGAGGTCAGCAAGGATATGTTCAACGAACTCCTCTACCTTCTTGCCCTTCAACTTCTCATCTCTTGGAGTAAATACAACGGAGAAGGCCATGCTCTTCTTGTCTGCACCTAACTGGCTGCCTTCGTATACATCGAAGAGCTTAACAGAAGTTACAAACTCACATGCATTGTAGATTAATTTCTCAATCTGGCCACAAGTTACGTTCTTGTCCACAACGAATGCGAAGTCACGCTTCTCTTCATCATACTTGGAAATCGGAACAAACACCTGAGGCTTGCCATAGTACTGGGATAATACGCGTAAATCCAGCTCTGCAACAAACGCATCCACCGACATATCCAATTCGTCAGCAACCTCGTAGTTCACCTTACCAACATAACCGATGACATCACCATTGCAGGAAACTTCAGCGGTCTGATATGGATGCAAGAAGGTCTTCTCGCATGCAGTGTAGTCGAACTTCACACCAAGTGCATCTGCAACGGTATCCACAAGACCCTTGATGGTGAAGAAGCTTTCTTCCTTACCGAAGGCACCGATACAGATGGTCTCACGCTCATCCGGATACTCAGTGAGTGGAAGGCTCTTTGGAATGAAGGTATTACCAAGCTCAAAGATGCGACCCTCTAAGATGGCCTTCTTCTGGTTGC
Source organism: Lachnospiraceae bacterium (assembly GCA_024690885.1). GTDB lineage: Bacteria > Bacillota > Clostridia > Lachnospirales > Lachnospiraceae > XBD2001. The sequence goes on along the minus strand of JAILOI010000108.1, from coordinate 3,096 downwards.
CTGCCATCGCACGAATCATCTGCGGTGCAAGGGTTGTTCTCATAAGAGACAAATCAATATTAATTGGGTTGATCAAGGAGATCGCAGTACGCTCCTTGGCATTCTCTGGCAAGCGAAGCAAATCTAAGTCGCTTGGAGAGAAGAAGGAATAATGGATACCTTCAAAGGCACCTGCTGCACACAATGCTCTCTTAATCTTAAGCTCACTCTTCTGACGAAGATTCAAACCACCCATGGTAACCTGTGCAGTTGGCATGAAGGTTCCCTCTACGTGGTCATAACCATACATACGGATGACTTCTTCAGCAACATCCGGATAATCTTCCATATCTTCACGATATGCCGGAATCTGTAAGGTAAGCTCATCTCCGTTGATGGATGGATCCATATTCAAATTTGTTAAAATGCGAAGAATATCTTCGTTAGGTACGGTAATACCAAGTACTCCGTTGACCTTGTTTACACTCACCTTCATCTCGTGAGGCTCGGTGGAGTTACCGGTGTTATCTTCAAAGTGAGAAGAAGATACGGTACCACAACCAAGCTCCTCGATTAAGTGAAGCGCTCTCTTCATCGCCATTACCGTGGTGTACTCATATACACCCTTGGAGTAAAGTGCAGAAGAATCGGAAGCCTGTCCCAACGCACGAGAAGACTTACGGATATTATCACGGGCAAACTTGGCAGCCTCAAACATAACGGCTGTGGTGTTGTCCTTAATCTCAGAGTTCAAACCACCCATGATACCTGCAAGTGCTACTGGCTTTACACCATCGCAGATAACCAGGTTCTGGTCAGTAAGTTCAAATTCCTTCTCATCCAAGGTCTGAATCTTCTCGCCGTTGTTGGCACGACGAACATTGATCTTGCCACCCTCGAGATAAGAGTAATCAAAAGCGTGCATCGGCTGTCCAAGCTCTTTTAACACGTAATTGGTAATATCAACAATGTTGGAAATAGAACCAATTCCGGTAAGAGCAAGACGACGTCTCATCCATGCTGGGGATGGTCCCATCTTTACATCATATACATAGTGTGCAGAGTATCGTGGGCAAAGGTCCTTGGCATCTACAGATACCGAGAAGCTATCCGCAAGCGCCTCATGCTCCGTGTACTCCAGAGATGGAGCCTTCAACTCCTTACCAAGTACGGCAGCGACTTCTCTTGCGATACCATAGATACTCTGGCAGTCCGGACGGTTTGCAGTGATAGCGATGTCATAAATCTGATCATCTAATCCAAGGATTGGCTTCACATCTGCACCAACCTCTGCATCTTCCGGAAGCACAAGAAGTCCATTGTAACCAGCGCCCGGATACAAGTCTTCGTTCAAACCAAGCTCAGTACCGGAGCAAAGCATACCAAAGGAATCATAGCCACGAAGCTTGCCCTGACCAATGGTCATCACGCCTTCGATGGTCACGTGATCCTTGGCGGTAGCATAAACAGTTGCGCCAACCAATGCCAATGGGTACTTGCCGCCAGCCTGTACATTATCAGCGCCGCAGCAAATCTGAAGGACGCCAGCCTTACCGGCATCTACCTGGCACAAGTGCAAGTGGGTATCCGGAATAGCCTCGCAGGTCTTTACCAAACCTACAACGACATTAGAGATGTCCTTACCTACTTCATAACGCTCTTCTACTTCGAATCCGCAGGAGAATAACTTATCTTCTAATTCCTGTGGAGTTACATCAATATCTACATATTCTTTTAACCAACTCAGTGGTGCTAACATATCCTTAATCTCCTTCCCGAACCTTAGTCGTCAATCTGCTTCAATACACGCATATCGGACTCAAATAACAACTTGATGTTGTTGATGCCGTACTTCAGCATGGCGATACGCTCAATACCAATACCGAAAGCGAATCCACTGTACTCATTGGTATCAATGCCGCAGCCTTCCAATACCTTCTTATTGACAACACCTGCTCCAAGGACTTCAATCCATCCGGTACCCTTGCAAAGCTTACATCCCTTGCCATGGCACTGGAAGCAGCTTACATCTACCTCAACGGATGGCTCGGTGAACGGGAAGTAAGATGGGCGAAGACGTGTGGTAGTCTCCTTACCGAATACTTCCTTCACGAATTCATCCAGCATACCCTTCAAATCGCACAAGGTAATGCCCTTGTCTACAACCAAGCCCTCCATCTGGGAGAACATTGGAGAATGGGTGGCATCATCATCAGAACGGAATACCTTACCAGGAGAAATAATCTTGATTGGTGGCTTCTGCTTCTCCATAACGTGAATCTGTCCAGCAGAAGTCTGTGTACGAAGCAAGAACTCCGGAGACAGATAGAAGGTATCCTGCATATCACGTGCCGGATGATCCTGAGGGGTATTCAAAGCGGTAAAGTTATAGTAATCCGTCTCAATCTCAGTACCCTCATAGACTTCGAATCCCATGGAACCGAAGATATCTACCAACTGATTACGTACCTGAGTGATTGGATGCAAGTTACCATGTACATGTTTATCTGCCGGCATGGTGACATCAATCTTCTCAGACTCATAACGACGCTTTAGTGCCTCTGCTTCGAACTGCACCTTCTTCTCTTCTAATAACTTCTCAATGGCTTCTCTGGTCTCGTTTACCAACTGACCAACCTTCGGACGGTCTTCCGGAGCAACGTCCTTCATACCCTTCAATACTGCAGTCAGCTCACCGGTCTTACCAAGAATTCCGGTACGAACTTCGTTCAGCTTGTCCATGCCATCCGTTGCTTCGATAGCAGCCAGCGCTTTTGCTTTGATTGCTTCTAACTGTTCTTTCATTCTCTCTACTCCTTTTGCTATTCAAGGGCTCATATCTGCACTCCGAAAAGAGCACAAAAAAATCGCCCCCACGTAATATAGGGACGAATCAAATCCGCGTTACCACCCTGATTCCAGAGACACAACATCTCTGACACTCGTGTACGCGTAACGTGCGCTACCCGTCATGGCCTACTAGCCTTCAACCATGCAACTCCTGCGTGAAAATTCATCCTGCGCTTCTTACCGGTGCTTCCAGCCGCCGACACCGTTCTCTATTAAGAAGTCCTGCAAAACTACTGTACGCATTCACAGTCTTTAACGTGCCTTATT
>JAILOI010000087.1 GCA_024690885.1 Lachnospiraceae bacterium | reverse complement strand
TACTTCTTCTCCGTACTTCTCGCCAAAGAGTGCCATGGCACCGGAAGCACGTGCTTCATCAATACTCATAATCGCCGTCTCAACCGGAATTGCCTTGGCAATCTCTGCATTGACCATATCCTCGACACGGGCGATTTCCTCAGCCGTCATTGCCTTGTCGTGGGAGAAGTCAAATCTGGTACGGTTGGAATCCTGGAAGGATCCGGCCTGCTCCACATGGTTACCCAATACTTCACGCAATGCCTTCTGAAGCAAGTGGGTTGCGGAATGGTTCTTGCAGGTTGCTGCACGCAGTGCTGCGTCTACTTCGAAGGAAGCAGACTTGCCCTTCTGTAACATACCACTCTGTACATGTCCCACATGTGCAATCTTATTACCTACCACCTTAATGGTATCCTCTACCACGAATACACCATCGCCACAGGTAATCACACCGTGATCACCCTGCTGTCCACCCATGGTTGCATAGAATGGGGTGGTCTCTGCAATGATGGCGCCCTTGTCGCCTTCTGCCAAGGCATCGGTTAATTCACCACCCTCTTCGTTGAAGACAACCAAATCACGCATCACTTCCTCTGCGGAAATCTTGTCATAACCGTCGAAGGTGCTGACATAATCCGTCGGAATCTCGTTGTAAACTGTAGCGTCCGCACCCATGTAATTGGTTTCCTTACGTGCGCCACGTGCGGTCTCCTTCTGTACCTGCATGCACTTCTCAAAGCCTGCAGCATCATAGGAGTATCCCTTCTCTTCTAGGATTTCAGCAGTCAAATCTACCGGGAATCCGAAGGTATCATAAAGCATGAACGCATGCTCGCCGGATAATTCCTTGGAGCCTGCTGCTTCCATCTCAGCTTCCATCTCTGCCAACTTCTCAAGTCCCTTGTCCAGGGTACGATTGAAGCGCTCTTCCTCACCGTTCAAGGTCTTGAAGATGAATTCCTTCTTCTCTTCCAACTCCGGATAACCATCCTTGGAGTTGTTGATGACCACCTCAGCAAGGCGTGCCATAAACAATCCGTCGATTCCAAGCATACGTCCGTGACGGGCTGCACGACGAATGATACGACGCAATACATACTCACGACCGGCAGTACCCGGACGAATTCCATCGGAAATCATGAAGGTTGCAGAACGAATGTGGTCGGTAATCAAACGAATGGAAACATCGTCCATTGCATCTACCTGGTAGGTCTTACCGGACATCTCGCAAACCTTGTCACGAATCTCCTTCATGGTATCAATATCGAATACGGAATCCACATCCTGCATTACAACAGCCAGACGCTCAAGTCCCATACCGGTATCAATGTTCTTGTTCTCTAACTCTTCGTATCCGCCATGGCCATCGCCGTTGAACTGGGTGAATACGTTGTTCCATACTTCCATGAAACGATCGCAATCACAGCCAACCTTACAATCCGGCTTGCCACATCCGTACTTCTCTCCACGATCGTAATAAATCTCAGAACAAGGTCCGCAAGGTCCTGCGCCATGCTCCCAGAAGTTATCACACTCGCCGGTTTCCGGATCACGGTAAAAACGGGTAATACGTTCCGGTGCCACACCAACTTCCTTGGTCCAAATCTCGAAGGCTTCATCGTCCTCTCCGTAGATGGAAGGATACAAGCGATCCGGATCCAATCCCAAAACTTCTGTTAAAAATTCCCATGACCAAGCAATAGCTTCATGCTTAAAGTAATCTCCAAAAGAGAAGTTTCCAAGCATCTCAAAGAAGGTCAAGTGACGTGCAGTCTTACCAACGTTCTCAATATCGCCGGTACGAATACACTTCTGGCAAGTGGTGACACGACGACGAGGAGGAATCTCCTGGCCGGTGAAGTAAGGCTTCAGTGGTGCCATACCTGCATTAATCAAAAGTAAACTGTTGTCATTGTGTGGTACGAGAGAAAAGCTCTTCATTACCAAGTGGTCTTTGCTCTCAAAAAACTGCAAATAGCTTCTACGCAGTTCGTTTACTCCGTTTTTCATGAGTAATGTTTCCTCCAAATTTCTATCTATTTTCCTCCGAGGATGTCACCTCAGATGCTACAGCTTCTGCTGTAGATGCCTTCGCATCCTTGTTCTTGCGAAGTGCAATTCCAATCTTGGCACCGACTACGGCAACCACGATTAAAATAATCATAATAATGAAATACTGTAAAAAGCTTCCGATAAAAGCACTCATAGTGATTCTCCTTTCTGAAGGACAGGCTCTACACCTTCTTACACTAACTTCCTAATTATAAATGAGTAAATTCTCTTATTCAAGAGCGGATTTGTTCACCAAAACCGCCATTATAAGCTTTTGTGAATGCACGTAATGGTGCGTGTTACCAGCTCCGTAAAGGTCTCAGATACACTGCGTCCGGCCTCAATGACTTCCTCCTCAGACAACGGGTTTGGAGAAATACCGCATGCCATGTTGGAGATACAGGAAATCCCCACAATCTTCATTCCCATATGGTTGGCTGCAATGGCCTCAACAGCTGTACTCATACCGACTGCATCTCCACCGAGGGTACGTACCATATTCACCTCTGCCGGGGTCTCGTAGTTTGGTCCCTTCAGTTGGAAGTAAACACCCTCCCGCAGGCGGATGTGCATCTCAGACGCGCAGGCACGCACGATCTGCTGCAGGTCCTCATCGTAAATCTGGCTCATATCCGGGAAGCGGACACCAAATGCATCGATGTTGGGGCCGGTCAGCGGAGACGGCATGAATGCTGCATTCTGGTCGGTAATCAGCATCAAATCCCCGGCATGGAATCCGGTTTTCACACCACCTGCTGCATTGGTCAAAAAGAGCACCTGGGCTCCAAGCATCTTCATCAAACGGATGGGCAATACCACATCCGACATCTCATAACCTTCATAGTAATGAACACGTCCCTGCATACAAACCACCGGAACTTCATTCACATATCCAAACAGAAATCGACCCTTGTGACCCGGTGCGGTAGAAACAGGAAATCCCTCGATGTCCTTGTAGTCTACAACTGCTTCCACTTGGATGTGATCACCGTAATCACCCAATCCGGATCCTAATACCAATCCGATTTCCGGTACGAAATCTACCTTATCACGTACACTCTTCAGGCACTTCTCTAACTTTTCATATACTGCATTCATCTGCTGTACCCTCCTGTTTTCTTATCTTTTGACAAAAGATAACCCTATGGAGTTTATTTTACCACATCCGCCCCTTGTAAAAAAGCCGGAAGGAGTGCTACAGTTGTAATGAAATGAAGAAGAAACGGGAGTATTATGGAAAACAAAGAATCAAAAATTCAACACAAATTAAAACATAACCTGCAGCGTGCCCTAAGCACCATCAAGTGGATCATCTTTTCCTTCATTGTTGGTGGTGCCCTGGGTGTGGTCGGTGCCTTGTTCCATCACGGCATTGCTTTCGTCACCGATTACCGCCTAGGCCATAGCTGGGTGCTCTATCTCCTTCCGGTGGGAGCCATCCTCATTGCATTGATTTATAAACTATGCGGCTATGAAAATGACGGTGGCACCAACGTGGTCATCGCCTCCATTCATTCCGATGAACGGGTGCCCCTTCGCATGTCGGGTTTGATTTTCTTATCCACCATTTTCTCTCACTTCTGCGGTGCATCCGTGGGTCGTGAGGGTGCCGCCCTTCAGGTTGGCGGCAGCTTGGGATATTTCATCGGCAAGTGTTTGCGCTTTAATGAACGGGACAAGAAAACCATGGTGATGGTCGGTATGAGTGCGGTCTTCTCCGCCCTCTTCGGCACGCCTTTTGCTGCAGCCATCTTCTCTATGGAAGTTGTCTCTGTCGGCATCATGCACTACGCCGCCCTGCTGCCTTGTACCATTGCATCCTTAACTGCACGTTATGTTGCAGCAAGACTGGGCGCTCCTGCACCGTTTTACGAGATTTTATCCTATACCCCCTTCCACTTCCAAAGTGCTTTGAAGGTGGGCATCCTTGCATCCTTGTGCGGCCTGGTGTCGATTCTCTTTTGCGTCAGCCTGCACAAAAGCAGCTTCTACGCTAAGAAGTTCATCCCAAACCGCTATCTGCGTGGACTCATCGGCGGTGTGTTGATGTTAGGAATTACCCTCCTGATTGGCACCCAGGAGTTTAACGGCGCCGGAACCGCCGTCATTTCCGATGCCATCGGTGGGGAAACCACCTCCTATGCCTTTTTGTTAAAGATTGTGGCAACCTCCATCTGTATCGCAGCCGGATACAAGGGTGGTGAAATTGTGCCCACCTTCTACATTGGTGCCACCTTCGGGTGCTTGTTTGGACAATTGGCGGGCATTTCCCCTTCCATGTGCGCAGCCATCGGTATGGGAGCCATGTTCTGTGGTGTGACCAACAGTCCGATTACCGCCTTCCTGATTTGTTTAGAGCTCTTTGGATTTGAAGGCGCCAACTACTTCTTGTTGGCCATCGCTTTTAGTTATGTGGTATCCGGTTACTTCGGACTCTATAGTAGCCAGAAAATTGTCTACTCCAAATTCAAATCCAACTTTATTAATAAGATGACCGAATAAGAAAAGACCTTCGTTCCTCACTTTGGAAGAACGAAGGTCTTTTGTTGTATCCGATGCTTTTATTTCAGGGGCGTGTTGGAAAGATGTTTGCGTATGGTACAGCCCTTCATGTTACTGTATAAGCCAAACACCGTACGTCCGGCAGTGTTTTTCTTGTAGCCCCGTACCTGTACGTAATAGGTTTTTCCCTCTTTCATCATACCCAGTTCCTTGGATAGCTGGGTGGTGCGATAGGACTTGGCAAACCACATATTCTTGAAGCGGGATACCCGAAATTCATATCCTTCTACCCCGGCCACTTCCGTCGTGGACATGGTCAGCTTGCCGGCTTCTTCGGATTTTAGGGTCAATCCGGATACGCGAGGCACCGGAACCTTGGCCACCCAATGCAATCCATCCGCCGTATTTTCTAATTTGTAATCCCGCAATACCAGTCCGAAACTCATCAGTAGCACAAATGCCACCAGGACAAGAACTAATACTCCAACCTGTCCCCAGTTTTTGATTTTACGGCGTCCTGCCATATGCATCGCCCCCTTCTATGGTTTAGCAGAACTTGGAATAGCCCTTACGTAATACGTAAGAAAACATTCCCCACATCAATAAAAAGGTAATAATAACCACCGTATTTACATATTTGTTGGCATCGCCAAAGGCCAACACATTGGTATCCAATCCTAAGGACACCAGGCCAAAAAGAAAACTTGCCAGCGCAAATGCCAACACCCACGGGAACAGATATTTTGCAAAGCCCTTCTCATCCCTGCAGGTCTGCAGTTTTATGGCCGGTACGATGGAAGAAGGAATATTGCCATTCTTCTTCATAATTACCGCTGCATATACAAGATATGCACCCAACAACAACAAAATCACATCAAAAGCCATCATAAAATTCATGCTTGATTCTCCATTCTCCCATCGGTTTTCCGCCGTATCTTCGGCGCTTTTTTCTAACCTCATCATACTACATTTTGTGGTTTGGGGACAATAGGCAAAGCCTGTTGCAAGATTTGGCTACTTTTTCAAAAGATATGGCAGGACGATTTTTTTGACAGATGATAAGATACATGCATAAACGAAAAAGATACCACTTTTTTAGTTTGTTATTTTCTCCTTAGAGCAGGTATCCTCCCCCCTTATGTACCTGTTCTATACCCCCCTTTTTAGATTACATCGCCTCCCCCTGGCGATGTATTTTTTTGTCCATTTTTTTATTCCCACATGCCCATTATTGTGTTTTATATTGACATCTCTTTTCTCTTGTGCGATATTGTTCACAGATTTTAATTAAATATTTTTAACTAAATATTTTGAAAGAAAATCAAATCTATTTCGAAAGAGAAAATGAGGAGGTAAACATGGAATTTGACGCACTGAAGGATTTAATTGTTGACACACTTGCTTGTGATGCTGACAAGGTAACACCGGAAGCATCTTTGATCGATGATTTGGATGCTGATTCTCTGAGCATCGTTGAGCTTCATATGGCCATCGAGGAAGAGACCGGAATTTCCATTCCTGATGAAGAAGTTGCAAATCTCAAGACCGTACAGGATGTTTTGGATTGCATTAAGAAACATCAGTAAACACACTGCTTTCAAACCTGCCGACACGGAACGCAACGCCATCGTCGGCAGGTTTCTTAGTAGGGAAAGGAAGAAAGACTATGAATACGACTACGAATGCTGTTTTCATGACATGTAAGGCTTGTAATCGCCGCTCCCTCGAAACCCAGTGGAGAGACAATCATTATGTCTGCCCAATCTGCGGCAGCCTGCGCCCAATCAGCGCCAATTATCGTCTAAGCCTGTTGATGGATAAGGGCAGCATCAAGGAATTAAATAAAGATATGACAGCCAAGGATCCCCTAAATTTCCCGGGCTATCAGGAGAAATTAAACCATCAGGAGGAGAAAACCGGACTTTCGGAAGCTGCGGTTACCGTAGCCGGTACCATCGGCAGATTCCCGGTTGTGGCCATCGTTTTGGATAGCCGCTTTTTTATGGGAAGCATGAGTTCCATCGTTGGTGAGAAGGTAACTTCTGCCATCGAATATGCCACCAAGCACCATCGTCCCCTCATCATCTTCTCTGCCAGTGGTGGAGCAAGAATGCAGGAAGGTATTTACTCTCTGATGCAGATGGCCAAAACTGCAGATGCCATTGAGGAGTTCTCCAGACGTGGTGGTCTCTATATCAGCTACCTGACCCACCCAACCACCGGTGGTGTAACCGCAAGTTTTGCAACCTTGGGGGATATCACTTTAGCAGAACCAAACGCCCTGGTTGGTTTCGCCGGACCACGTGTCATCGAGCAGACCATCGGCAAGAAATTACCCAAGGGCTTCCAGCGCAGTGAATATTTAGAGAGCCATGGCTTTGTGGATAAAATCGTACCTCGCAGCGAAATGCGAGATACCATCATTCATCTTCTGACCCTCCATAATCAGAAGAAATCCATCCTTCCGGGAGGTTTGAAGTTCGCATGATTCGACAAATTCTAGAACAAACGGAAAATATCGAAAAGAAACTTGCTGAGTTAGAGCAACAGGCGGCCAAAGAAGTGGCCGGCCTCTCTCAGGAAGGCATCAGCCCCGTCGCATCCCGACGCGGCGAGCGAAAATACAAAAATCAAAGTACCCAAATCATTCATCTGAAAGCATTGCGTCATGACTTATTACAGCAATGCCGGAATTTGACACCGGAGGACAAGGTGTATTTGGCCCGCTATGCGACCCGTCCGCACGTGGAGGATTTCATCGACGCATTGTTTACGGACTTTTTTGAACAAAAGGGCGATCATCTCTACGACGAAGACCAAAGCATCTACGGCGGCATTGCCCTCTACAAGAAGACACCGGTGACCATCATCGGCCATCGCAAGGGTCATACAGCAGAGGAGAATGTCCGTTACAACTTCGGTATGCCATGTCCGGAAGGATATCGCAAGGCCCTGCGTTTAATGCAGCAGGCCGAGAAGTTCCACCGTCCAATCATCACCTTCGTGGATACACCGGGTGCATATCCGGGTATGGAGGCAGAAGAACACGGCCAGGGAGAAGCCATTGCCCGAAACTTAGCGGCCATGAGTCACTTAAGTGTTCCGGTCATCACCATTGTTACCGGTGAAGGAAACTCCGGTGGTGCTTTGGCACTCAGCGTAGCCAATCGCATGCTGATGCTGGAGAATGCGGTTTACTCCGTACTCTCTCCGGAAGGCTTTGCCAGCATTCTATGGAAGGATGCCTCCCGCCGCGGAGAGGCCTGCAGCATGATGAAGCTCACCGCCGATGATTTATTCGAAGCCGGCATCATTGATGAAATCATTCCGGAACCGGCCGGTGGTGCACAGACCAATCCATCCCTGCTCTATCACACCTTGGATGAAGTATTGGAACGCCACTTCAAACAATTACAGAAAATGAATGCCAATGAACTGGTGGCTGACCGTCATCAGAAATTCCGTAAGATTGGCTAAAGGAAGAAGATTGAAATGACAAATTTAAAACTGATTGCCTGCGGTATGGGATTGCCTAAGAAGGTGGTAACCAACGAAGACATGGCCAAAACCGTAGACACCTCTGATGAATGGATTTATACAAGAACCGGTATTCGTGCCCGTCGCTTCTGTGACGAAGGGGAAAGCAATTTCACCATGGCCTTGGAAGCAGCGAAAAACGCCATTGCGGCGGCCGGTATCACTCCGGATGAGATTGGATGCGTGGTATGTGCAACTTTTACCCCGGACTATCTCACTCCGTCTCTTGCCTGCTTACTGCAGTTGCACTTGGGCTTATCCGAAGATATTCCGGCCTTGGATGTCAACAGCGCCTGTACCGGATTCATCTATGCAACCACCGTTGCCCGCGGCTTCCTGGATCAAAGCGACCGGGAGTATGCTCTGGTGCTCGGTGTGGAGCAGCTTAGCCGTGTCGTGGACATGACGGATCGTGCCACCTGCGTACTCTTCGGTGACGGCGGTGCGGCTGCCATCTACAAGAAATCCGAGTCTGCAGCTTTTGATTCCTTCCTAGGTGCCAAGGGAAGTACCGAGATTACCTGCGGTGGTATCTCTCGTGAAATCGTACCTTCCCCACTGTGGATGAACGGAAAAGAAGTGTTCCGCTTCGCTGTTGGTGCCATGTATCGTTGCATCACCGACTTGATGGAGCGTAATCAGCTGACCTGGGAAGATGTGGACCACGTGGTTTGCCACCAGGCCAACGCTCGTATCATCGACCGCTGCATTCATAAGCTCAAAGCACCGGAAGAAAAGTTTTACAAGAATATGGATCATCTGGGTAACACCTCTGCTGCTTCCATTCCACTTGCCATTGCAGAACTGGAAGAAGCCGGACGCATCAAAGCCGGCGACAAGCTTCTGCTCATCGGCTTCGGTGGCGGACTCACCTGGGGTGGTGCTCTGATTACCTACGGAGGAAAATAAGAACGCTATGAAAATGCTCAATGAAATTTTAGGGACCAAGTATCCCATTATTCAGGGTGGTATGGCCAACATTGCCACCGGTGCCTTTGCAGCTGCCTGCTCCAATGCAGGAGCCCTCGGCATCATTGCCACCGGCGGATTACAGCCGGAAGGATTAAGAGAAGAAATTCGGACCTGTCGTTCCCTCACTGACAAGCCTTTTGGTGTCAACATCATGCTGATGCATCCGGCAGCCGACGAGTTTGCTCGTATCGTCGTTGAGGAGAAAGTTCCGGTGGTCACCACCGGTGCAGGAAATCCGGGAAAATACATGGAAAGCTTTAAGGCAGCCCACATCATCGTGATTCCGGTGGTTGCTGCTCCTATCCTTGCCAAGAAATTAGCCGGTCAGGGTGCCGATGCCATCATTGCAGAAGGCAGTGAAAGCGGCGGCCACATCGGTGAAATGAGCACCATGACATTGGTTCCTCAGGTATGTGATACCGTAGATGTTCCGGTGATTGCAGCCGGCGGAATTGCAGACCATCGCCAGTATCAGGCTGCTATGGCACTCGGTGCCTGCGGCGTACAGGTTGGAACCTGTCTGTTGGCCAGCGAGGAATGCCCGATTCATGAGAACTACAAGAATGCCGTCATCAAGGCCAAGGGAACCGATGCCATGGTAACCGGTCGAATCGGCGGTACTCCGGTCCGTATCTTAAAAAACAAGATGGCCCGGGAGTATTTGAAGAAGGAAAAGGAAGGTGCCGGCTTAGACGAACTTGAGCAGTACACCTTAGGCAGCCTCCGTCGTGCCGTATTCGATGGGGATACCGAGATGGGCAGCCTCATGGCCGGTCAAACCTGTGGTCAGGTGACTTCCATTCGTCCGCTTCGTGAGATTTTTGCTGACATTTGTGGTGCATAACCCAGTCGTTTTTTTAAGGAGAATACTATGAAAATTGCGTTTTTATATGCAGGTCAGGGAGCTCAGCACACCGGTATGGGTGCAGATCTCTACGAGACCTATCCGGAATTTAAGGAAGCCTTCGAGGCCGGTCACTTAGACTTCGACCCAAAGGAAATCTGTTTCGAGAATCCGGACAATAAATTATCTCAGACCGAATACACCCAGCCGGCCATGGTAGCCTTCGCCTGTGGTGTCACCGAAGTTTTAAAGAAGCACGGCATCCAGCCACAGGGCACCTGCGGACTCTCCCTGGGCGAGTACTCCGCTCTCGCTTCTGCCGGTGTGTTTGACGCTGCCACTGCGATTGATTTGGTTGCTTACCGCGGTCAGGCAATGGCACTTGCTTCCAAGGACATCGAGTGTGGCATGTCTGCCGTCTTAGGCTTGGATGAAGAAAGCCTGCTTGCCTGCTGTGACAAGGCATCCTCCAAGGGATACGTCACCATCTGCAACTACAACTGTCCGGGACAGCTGGTCATCAGTGGTGAAAAGCCAGCCGTGGAAGAAGCTTCTGCATTGGCCAAGGAAGCCGGTGCCAAGCGTGTGTTGCCGCTTGCAGTCAGTGGACCTTTTCACACAAAATTCATGGAGCCGGCCGGCAAAGCTTTGGAATCAAAATTTGCCACCATTCCATTCAAGAATCCATCCGTTCCGGTTTATTACAACGTGTTGGGTGATACCCAACCTTCTACGGATGCTATTCCGGATCTTCTGGTACAGCAGGTACAGTCTCCGGTACGCATGGAGAAAGACTTGCGCAAGATGTTGGCAGACGGCTATGACTGCTTCATCGAAATCGGACCGGGCAAAGCCCTCTCCGGCTTTTTGAAAAAGGTCTTAAAGGATTCCGACATTCCGGCCGACCGGATTCAGATTCATACCGTAGAAACCAAGGACGATGTAGAAGCGCTGTTCGCGGCGTTTGCTGCCTAGTCCAAGGAAGGAGAACCCTATGAATAACCAAGAACGTATTGCCATCGTTACCGGTGGCGGCAGAGGCATCGGACGTGCCACTGCCATTGCCCTGGCGAAAGAAGGCTATCAAGTTGTGATTAACTACGCCGGCAACCAGGCGGCTGCAGAAGAAACCAAGGCCCTCTGCCTTGCAGCAAACCCTTCTGCTACTCCACTGGTCATCGGTGCAGATATTTCTACCGAGGAAGGTGCTACCACCTTAATCAATCAAACCATGGAGGCCTTCGGTCGCATTGATATTCTTGTAAACAATGCGGGCATTACCCGAGATACCCTCCTCCTTCGCATGAAAGCGGAAGATTTTGATGCGGTCATCGGAACCAACCTGCGAGGTGCTTTCTTATGCACCAAGGCGGTCACCAAGCCGATGATGAAGCAGCGCTTCGGCCGTATCATCAACATCTCCAGCGTCGTTGGCGTACACGGCAATGCCGGCCAGGCCAACTATGCTGCCAGCAAAGCCGGACTCATCGGTTTTACCAAGAGCGTTGCCAAGGAATTGGCCACCCGCGGTATCACCGCCAATGCCATTGCACCCGGCTGGATTGGCACCGACATGACCCAAGATTTAAGCGATGCCACCAAGGCAAGCATCGCCGCCCAGATTCCGATGAATCGCATGGGTGCACCCGAAGACGTTGCCAACGCTGTTTTATTTTTTGCCAAAGAAGAAAGTGCCTATGTCACCGGACAGGTTCTGCTTGTTGACGGCGGCATGGGAATGTAAGGAGATTTTTGAACCATGGAAAAAAGAAAAGTTGTTGTTACCGGCTTAGGCACCATCAATCCAACCGGTAATACCGTATCCGATAGTTGGGCAAACATTCGCCAGGGTGTCTGCGGCATCGGCGAAATCACCGCCTTCGATGCCAGCGAATACAAAGTTAAGATGGCCGGTGAAGTCAAAGACTTCGATCCTACCACTTGTTTAGAGCGCAAGGAAATCCGTCACATGGCACGCTTTACACAGCTTGCTATGGTGGCTGCCGACGAAGCATTGGCAGACAGTGGTCTGATTACACCTACGGAAGAAACCCCGCGCTACTGTGCACCAATCAATGATTCTAACCCGACCCGCTGTGGTGTCATCATCTCCTGCGGTATCGGTGGTTTGGATGTCATCGAAGACAATCATGACAAGGGATTGGCCCGTGGATTTGAGAAGGTTAGCCCTTTCTTCATCCCTATGTCCATCACCAACATGGCAGCTGCCCGTGTTGCCATCAGCCACGGCCTGAAAGGCATGTGTACCTGCCCGGTAACTGCTTGTGCCGGCGGTAGCAATGCCATCGGTGACGCCTTCCATCGCATTCGTGACGGTTACGAAGACGTGATGGTTTGTGGTGGTGCTGAAAGTGCGGTGACCCCGCTTGCCATCGGTGGTTTTTCCAACATGAAGGCCCTGTCCCTCTCCACCGATCCTGCTACGGCTTCCATTCCATTTGATTTGAATCGTGGTGGTTTCGTTTTAGGTGAAGGTGCCGGTATGTTGGTCTTAGAAGAAATGGAACATGCGAAAGCCCGTGGTGCCAAAATCTACGCCGAAATCGTAGGCTACGGCTCCAACTGTGATGCATACCACATCACCTCTCCGGCTCCGGACGGTTCCGGCGGTGCTGCTTGTATGGAACTTGCCATCGAAGATGCTTCCCTCAAGCCTCAGGACATTGACTACATCAATGCCCACGGCACCTCTACTCACATGAACGATTTATGCGAAACTATGGCCATCCACAAGGTCTTTGGAGATTATGCAAAAGATGTTGCAATCTCCAGTACCAAGTCCATGACCGGTCACCTCTTAGGCGGCGCAGGCGGCGTAGAAGCTGTCTTCTGTGTCAAGGCCCTCGAGGATGGTTTCATTCCGGCCACTGTTGGTCTGACCACTCCGGATCCGGAATGCGATTTGGATTACACCCCAAATACCGGCCGCGACGCTGACCTTACCTATGCCCTCAGCAACAGTCTTGGCTTCGGTGGTCACAATGCATGTTTGATTTTCGCAAAAAATAAGGCATAATAAAGGAGTATTGTATGAATGAATTAAGTGCTGCACAGATCGCAGAAATTTTGCCCCATCGTTACCCCTTCGCCTTAGTTGATCGCATCTTGGATTATGAACCGGGGGCATGGGCCATCGGCCGCAAATGCGTCTCCATGGATGAACCTTTCTTCCAGGGACATTTCCCGGGTACTCCGATTATGCCCGGCGTGCTTCTCTTAGAAGCACTTGCACAAACCGGTGCCATTGCGGTATTATCCCTTCCGGAGAACAAAGGCAAGCTTGCCCTCTTTGGCGGCGTCAAGAACGCTCACTTCAAGCGTCAAGTTGTTCCCGGTGATGTTGTAGAACTTCACTGCAAGCTCATCAAACAGAAGGGCCCCATCGGCGTTGCAGAAGCAGTCGCTTATGTGGAAGGCAAGCCGGCCGTCAAAGCCGAATTGACCTTTGCAATCAAATAGTTAGGAGGATTGTCCTTTCATGCTTGGACGCGCCATTTTATCCGTTTACGAAAAACTCAGAGTGCATTTTTACATGCAGATTTTCTCCCGGTTTGAACACCGTGAGGCCACCCTTACCATGGTGGAAGCCTTCTCCATGGAATGCATTATGGCTCTGAATCGTCCGACCGTGGCCCAATTTGCCAAGATGATGGATATCTCCGCTCCCAATGCCGCGTACCGCGTCAACAGCCTCATCAAGAAAGGCTACATCAAGAAGGAACAATCCAGAGACGATCAACGCATCTTCTATCTTGTTCCCTCCGACAAGTACATGGACTACTACAAAATCAACAACGAATATCTTATGAAGATTGTCCATCGTTGCAAGGAGCGGTTCTCTCCTGCCGACTACGAAAAACTGACCGAAATGCTCCATGTCATCTCCGACGAACTGATGCCGGAATTAGACATGAAACAATTCAAAGACTAACCCAGGGATGCCAATACGGCATCCCTTTTTT
>JAILOI010000049.1 GCA_024690885.1 Lachnospiraceae bacterium | reverse complement strand
TGCTGTCGTACGGGGATCAACTCTTGCCGTGATCGGGAACTCTTCCAGATCAAAGTAGAGATATACTTCTGCACCAAGCAATTCGTAAACCTTGATCTGGGATTCGAATACGCTCTGCGGAGAAGTTTCGATAAACATCTCGGAATCATATACATCTTCCGGACGGATACCGAATGTTACGGTCTTTCCTTCATAGCCGCCGTCGATCAGCTTCTTGGATTTAGACGGAGGAAGCGGAATGGATTTGCCCGCCACTTTCAGGCTTGCTACATCGCCGTTTACTTCTACAACGGCATCTAAGAAGTTCATCTGCGGGGATCCCATGAATCCTGCAACGAACAGATTGCAAGGCTTATCATACAGATTCTGCGGTGTATCAACCTGCTGGATAACGCCGTCCTTCATAACAACGATTCTGGTACCAAGCGTCATAGCTTCGGTCTGATCATGTGTAACGTAGATGATCGTGGTTCCGAGTCTCTGATGCAGTTTTGCGATCTCAATACGCCTCTGTACACGAAGTTTAGCATCCAGATTGGAAAGAGGCTCGTCCATCAGGAAGACCTTCGGGTTACGAACGATTGCACGACCCATAGCAACACGCTGTCTCTGTCCACCGGAAAGAGCCTTCGGCTTACGCTCAAGTAAGTTCTCAAGATCAAGAATCTTAGCAGCTTCACGAACCTGCTTGTCGATCTGATCCTTCGGTACCTTACGAAGCTTCAAACCAAATGCCATGTTGTCATATACAGTCATATGTGGATACAGAGCGTAGTTCTGGAATACCATTGCGATATCACGGTCCTTCGGCTCTACTGCATTCATAACCTTGCCGTCGATGGTTAACTCACCGCTGGAGATATCCTCCAAACCAGCGATCATACGAAGGGTGGTAGACTTACCACATCCGGATGGTCCTACGAAGATGATGAATTCCTTGTCCTCGATGTCGAGGTTGAAGTCCTTAACAGCCTGGAAGCCGTTTGGATAAACTTTACAAATGTTTTTTAATGAAATATTTGCCATTGTAGTGGCTCCTTTCTTTTCTCCAATCGATAAAGATTACTCTACGATGAAGTCTTTTAATGCTTCTAAAATCTTGTCTTCATCGGTTTCCTTCTGAATGATTAACTCAAGATCCTGAGATAAATCAAGAGAGAAGATACCCATGATAGACTTAGCGTCGATCACGTAACGTCCTGCAACAAGATCAAAATCATTGTCGAATAATGTAATGACATTGACGAACTTCTTAACCTTGTCGATGGAGTTGATATTCACCTTAACAGATTTCATGATTGCACCCCCTTTTTAAAACTATATTCATTTTAGACAAAGGGAGGGTTTGGAACAATGTTAAACTAACCAAAATATCCAAGATTTCTTCGTTAGAATAACTAGAGCGGGAAATTTGTAAAAAAAAGGGGAAATGATATAATAAGGTAGTTATATTATAATCGCGGGGGAACTGCGAATTGTTGCGAATCTGGGGAGATTTGTGACACAAATTAGGGAGAATCACATGACAGGCATACAGTATAACGGAAAACTTAAGCACTTCTTACGTGCTCCGATATATCTCACCGTATTTTTCGCGATTGCAAGCATTGGATTATGCTTTGTGGATTTTAAGATAGGAATCAGTGCGGTTGGCGTTACAGCGTTGTACGCCCTGCTTTGTACCTTGTTTTATCGGTCATATCGGAAGAAGATTAACAATGAAATCATCAGCTTCGCTACACGCTTTGGTATGGTGCAGCGGGAGCTTTTGCGGAATTTCAAAATTCCATACGCCATCCTCGATGACGAGGGCCGCATCCTCTGGATGAACAACCGGTTCGTGGAAGTCAGCGGACGGGAGAAGGAATACCAGAAATCCATTACCGGAATTTTTACCGCAATTACGAGACAGGTGATTGAACAGGCGACGGAAGAACCTTATTCTATTCACTTAGAGCACAACGAGCGCTTCTATGAAGCGGCTTTGCAGAAGATCACCTTTTCCGGCGAGGGAGAGCAGCTTTTTTCCCTGACGGGAGATGAATCCCTGACAGCGTTACTTCTATTTGATGAAACAGACTTGATGCACTACCGCAAAATCAACGATGATGAGCGACTGGTGGTTGCGTTGGTGTATATTGATAACTATGAGGAAACCATCGACGAAGTAGAGGACGTAAAGCGCTCCCTCTTGACGGCGGTCATCGATCGGAAGATCAGCCGTTTCTTCAGCGATATCAACGCGATTGTTCGTAAAGTAGAGAAAGACAAGTACTTTATCGTATTCCAGCAGCAGTATATGGCGCAGCTGGAAGAGGGTAAGTTCTCATTATTAGAAGATATCAAGACGACGAAGATGGGCAACGAAAGTGAAATCACGTTGAGTATTGGTATCGGAATGAACGGTGCTGATTATACCGAGAGCGCCGAATTTGCCAAGACAGCCATCGGTTTGGCGTTGGGCCGTGGAGGCTCTCAGGCGGTGGTCAAGGATCGGGGCGAAGTCATGTACTATGGCGTACGTGGCAAGGAAGTCGAGAAGAACACCCGCGTAAAGGCCCGCGTCAAGGCTCAGGCCCTCCGGGAAATGATGGAAACCAAGGACCGGGTAATTGTTATGGGTCACCAGATCAGCGATGTGGATGCCTTAGGCGCCGGACTTGGTGTTTTCTGTGCAGCCCGTGAGCTGGGAAAGCCGTGTCAGATTGTACTAAATACAATCACCACCAGCCTGCGTCCGTTGGTGGAAGCATTCTCCGAATCCGAGGGATATCCCAGGGATATGTTTATAAATAGTGGAGAAGCACTGGACATTGTGGATAACAATACGTTGGTTATGGTGGTAGATACCAACCGACCGAACTATACCGAGTGTCCACAGTTACTAGAGCGTTGTAAGAATATCGTTGTGTTTGACCACCATCGCCAGGGTAGTGAGCAGGTGCAGAACCCGATGATTTCCTATATTGAGCCATACGCATCCTCTACTTGTGAGATGATTGCGGAAGTGTTGCAATACTTTTCAGAGCGAGTACATCTGTCTCCGCGGGAAGCAGATTGTATCTATGCCGGTATTTTGATTGATACCAACAACTTTATGACCAAGGTAGGCGTTCGTACCTTCGAGGCATCCGCTTACTTAAGACGTTGCGGTGCAGAAGTTACCCGCGTTCGTAAGATGCTGCGTGAGGATATGGAAACTTACAAGGCACGAGCAGAAGTGGTCCGTCACGCCGAGGTTTACCACGGTGCGTTTGCTATCTCTGTTTGTGAAGCCAGAGAGTTAGAGAGCCCGACGGTGGTTGGTGCCCAGGCAGCCAATGAATTGCTGAACATCGTTGGTATCAAGGCTTCCTTTGTATTGACGGAATACCAGAAGAAGATTTATGTCAGCTCCCGTTCCATCGATGAAATCGATGTACAGCTGATTATGGAGCGACTTGGCGGTGGCGGACACTTGAATGTGGCCGGTGCCCAGATTGAAGACAGTACCATCGACGACGTCAAGAGCCGAATCGAGAATATTTTAGACATCATGATCGACGAAGGAGAGATTACATTATGAAAGTCATTTTATTAGAAGATGTGAAGTCCCAGGGTAAGAAGGGTGACATCATTGAAGTATCCGAGGGATATGCACGAAATATGCTGATTAAGAAAAATTTAGGTGTGGAGGCAACCCCGGCCAACTTAAATAACTTAAAGCTTCAGAACAAGCATGAAGAGAAGGTGGCTGCTGAGAATTTAGCAGATGCCAAGGCGTTCGCCGAAGAAATCAAGGAGTGGTTGGTTGAGACCGCCATCAAGACCGGCGAAGGCGGTCGTACCTTCGGTTCTGTTTCTTCCAAGGAAATTGCACAGGCGGTTTCCAAGCAGTATGGCAAGTCCATCGACAAGAAGAAAATCCAGCTTGAGGAACCGATTCGTTCCTTAGGCACCCACGAAGTGAAAGTGAAATTACATCCCCAGGTGACGGCAACGTTACGTGTTCATGTAGGAGAGGAATAGGATGGATCAAGTAACACTTACACGTACGATGCCCAATTCCCTTGAGGCAGAGCAATCCGTCATCGGTTCCATGCTGATGGACCGGGATGCAATCATTGCAGCCATGGAGTCTCTGACCAAGGAAGACTTTTTTCATCAGTCCTATGGGTTATTGTTTGAAACCATCATCGAAATTTATAACGAAGGCAAGGATGCTGCGGATGCAGTCGTCCTCATCAACAAGTTGCGGGAGAAGAATGCTCCGGCAGAGATTGCGGATGTCGGCTTCCTCGGCAACCTGATGCAAAGTGTCCCAACCAGTATCAATATCAAGAACTACTGCGAAATCGTCAGCCAGAAATCCATGCTGCGCAAAATCATTCGGATGAGTCAGGAGATTGAGAACGACTGTTACAAGGATGACGAACCGGTTTCTGACGTGATGGACCGCATTGAGAAGGAATTTCTTGCACTGCTTCAAAACCGTGGTGCCGGTGATTTCGTTCCCATCCGCCAGGTGGTATTGAATGCCTTAGAGAAAATCGCTGCTGCGTCCAAGATGCAGGGCAGCGTTACCGGTATTCCCACCGGTTTTACAGATTTGGATTTTAAGATGGCCGGTTTACAGCCCTCCGATTTGATTCTACTTGCAGCGCGTCCGTCCATGGGTAAAACCGCGTTCGTTTTGAATATTGCTCAGCATGTGGCCTTTCACGAGAATAAGTGTACCGCTATTTTCTCTCTGGAAATGAGTAAGGAGCAGCTGGTAAACCGTCTCTTTTCTCTGGAATCCAGAGTAGACGCCCAGAAGCTTCGTACCGGTAACTTACAGGACTTCGAGTGGCAGGAACTGGTCGAGGGTGCCAACATCATCGCCGGTTCTCCGCTGATTATCGACGATACCCCGGGTATCAGCATCTCCGAGATGCGCAGCAAGTGCCGCAAGTTCAAGCAGGAACAAGGCCTGGACCTCATCATCATCGATTACCTTCAGTTGATGAGTGGTAGTGGCAAGCAGGTATCCCGTCAGCAGGAGGTTTCCGATATCTCCCGTGCCCTGAAGGGTCTTGCCCGTGAGCTAAACGTTCCGGTCATCGCGCTCTCCCAGTTAAACCGAGGTGTTGAGCAGCGTGACGACAAGCGCCCGATGATGTCCGATCTCCGTGATTCCGGTGCCATCGAGCAGGATGCGGACGTGGTGATGTTCATCTACCGTGACGACTACTACAACAAGGACACGGACCGGAAGAACATCTCCGAAATCATTATTGCAAAACAACGTAACGGCCCGGTTGGTACCACGGAGCTGGCTTGGTTACCACAGTACACCAAGTTCGGAAATCTGGAGAAGAGCCACCGACGTGAAGAAGAGTAAAACATCGTCCCTTTTTGGGGACGTTGTTTTTTATGCCCACTCGTCCACACCTCGATGCCGGTCCGAGTCGTGGGTGGGAGAGCATAAAAAAAGAGACGACGTATAACGAACGTCGTCTCTTCCTCCACTATCATGGTAATTAGCCCTGAGAAATAGCTCCTGTTGGGCAAACACCTGCACAAGTACCGCACTCAACGCATGCATTAGCGTCGATTT
>JAILOI010000039.1 GCA_024690885.1 Lachnospiraceae bacterium | reverse complement strand
ATCATCATCGGCATCGTGGTGGTGATTGCCCTGATTAGCTTTATTCATGGGCGGGTTACGGCCAAGGATGAAGTGATGTACATCTTGGCAGGCAATTGCGACAGCATCAACATGTCTTCCGATGTGGAAGGCACGCTGAGTGATTTTATGGAAGAGCAGGGGATTGACCCGAAGACCCAGTGCATTGCCATCAACACCAACGTGACCTATGCGGAAACCGGTGCACAGCCCTATTCCCTGCCGACGTTGACGACCCTCATTGGTGCCGGACAGGTGGATGTAGCCCTAAGCCATGGGGATTTGTTTGATTTCATGGCAAAGAACGGGGAGTTCTTGCCAATCGACGAAATTTTCTCCAAGGAGGAACTGGAGAAATACCAGGATCGCCTGGTGACCGGTGTTTACGAGGAAATCACCTACAACGAGGATGGCTCCGAGGGCCCAATCAACAAGCAGAACTACATCTGCGGTGTACGTATTCCTGCGGATCAGCCCTGGCTTTCCTCTACCAACATGTACCCGGATACGGAGGTTGTGGCCAGCGTGATTATAAATTCCGAGCACAAGGACCTGGCGAAGGCTTTTTTAATTTATCTGTTAGAAAATGAATAAATAGGTTATAATTAAATTCAAACCAACCGATATATTCCATGAAAGGGACACCGCAGATACGGATATCAGATGGAGAGGTGATTTCTTATGAAATTTCAGAAAGTGAATGACAACGTAATCCGCTGTATCATCTCACAGGAAGAGATGAATGAGAAGGGTGTAAAAATAGACGACCTGATGGACAATCGCAGCAAGGCCGAAGAATTCTTGCGTGATATCCTGAAGGAAGCTCATGAGGAATTGGATTTCCAGACCAGTGGAGAAGCTTTGAATGTCCAGCTGTCCATTATGAAGGATGGCGATGTGCTTCTGATGATCTCCGACGATCAGTCTGCCGTAGTTCGTACCATGCTGGATCAACTGAAGGAACGTCTGAAAGACTTCCAGAAGGAGATGAAGGAGAAGAATGTTTCTCTCGGACCGGACCCGAATCATCCGGAGCGTGGCTACATTGATGAAGACGGCGTTCCGCACATTCAGATTCCGAAGGAGGATTCTGTGAATCCTTCTACTGAGCAGAAGAAGGAGCCAATTAAGTTACCTACCGGTGGCAAGGAATTCGATTTGTATTCCGCAACCAAGTCGGTACTTGAGGATGCCAAGGACGGAGATGTGCTTCAGTTTAGCGTTTGGGCTGAATTGAAGTCCTTAGATAACTGCATGCGTCTTGCGAAGGCTCTGTTACTGCAGGGCGACGTGATGTCGAAGCTCTACAAGCTGGATGACACCTATTACTTGTTGGTGGACATGCTTCAGACCAAGATGGAAATCGCACACAATGTGTTCGCCTTGGCGGAGTACTCCGACAACATGTATATGGATGGCAGCAGTGCTTACGGCGTGATGGAACACGGCGACGTGTTAATCGAGAACAATGCCATTACCGTGTTGGCAGAATTATAAGCAGAATTTCAAAAGCCCATCGGTGCAGATGCATCGGTGGGCTTTTTTTAGTGAATCGGACGCAAGGTCAAATCCTGGGAATAGATAATTTTGTTGTAGGACAAAAAGTCCAAAAATCCCGGAACCATCTCCGGTTGAATCACCTGGCGCGGATCATGGGCATCACAGCCTAAAATGAAGCGGCAGCCTTCGGATACGGCCAACTGGAAAAAGGTATCACATGGATAGTGGCGCCCGGTTTGGAAACCAAGCATATTAACCTCAAGAGGAAGCTGCAATTCGTTGGCTTTCCGGCAGATGCGGCGCATGTGCTTGCGGTAGATATCCGACGGCCCCTGGTAGTTGATCAAATCCGGATGTGCCAGATAGGAAAACACGCCGGTCTCCATGCCTTGGATGGTCAAATCCACATAGGCCTTCAAATCGTCTTCCGATGTGGTCGGCGCTCCGGAATAGAAGCCATCGAACTCGTCGTCTACGAAGTGTTGTCCCTGGATGAGATAGTCGATGGGATAGTCGGATAAAATCTGCATCAGCTTCTCATGGTAGTGGGGCGTGTACTCCGTCTCAAATCCAATCTTGATATCAATGTCGAATTGGTATTCCTTCCGTAACTTCTCTAAGGTAGAAACATAGTCATCCAGCTGATCGACGCGCATGCGAATGCCGGATACGATGCCATCCGGGTAGGGCTGTGGGACGTGGTCCGAAAAGCCCAGTACCGAGAACTTGTTCTTGATGGCTGCTTCAATGTATTCCTTCTCGTCGCCAACCGCGTGCTGACAGAGAGGGGTATGTGTGTGGTAATTTGCGTACATGATGTCTCCTATTCTGCAGAAGCCTTAGGCTCGTGCTGTTCTATGATAGCACGAATGGTGTGAAAAATATACGGCTTTAGGGTGTCCATATCCGCCGGCTCCGAGTAGAGGATGGCGTTGTAGCAAGTGGAGCTTACGAATTCCGTGATCAAATAAATCATAATCTCCGGGTCCTTGTAGTTCTCTTCCGTCAGGGAGAGAAGGTCATAGAAGGCGTTCTTGAAATTGTCGTCTCCCTCTTCCTGCAAGGAATCCTGGACACTTTCCCGAAAAATTCCCCAACTCAGATTTTTTGAAATAAACATCAGAAGATTCTTGTCCGCCTGCAGGGCCTTGATTATGTAGTCCACCAGCGCAAGGATGCGATCCGGCAGCGAAAGCTGCTCTGTATGTCCGTGGAGCTTCACCTGTTCTGCAGCGTCGATTAAGAGGGTGCCTGCCTTATAGGAAATCAGCTTGTTTCGAATGTCGTACTTGTCCCGAAAGTAGAGATAGAAGGTGCCCTTGGCAATGCCGGCTTCCTTGGCAATCTCTGCAATGCTGGTTTCGTTCACGCCCTTGGTGGTAAAAAGCTCAAAGGCGGTGTTCAACAAGGAAAGCTTCTTCTGTGTTTTGTTTAAATCAATCTTACCCATTGTGATTCCCTTTTAAAAAAATAAAATTTTTATAAACTTTTTCACTAGGGTCTATCATACCTTATTTTATGGGAAAAAACAAGAAAATGACCTTTAGTCATTTATTATTGACCGATGGTCATTTTTGTGATATAACAGGGTTCGAAGAAAAGAAAATGACCACGAGTCATTTTTAAAAGAAAGGAAGAATTCATATGGAAAAATTTGGCAGAGCAGTTGTGAAATGCCGTTACGTCATTCTTGCAATTGCAATCGCACTGCTGATTCCATCTGCCCTCGGGTACATCGGAACCAGAGTCAATTATGACATTATGTATTACTTGCCGGGTGAGATTGACACCATGAAGGGTCAGGACATCCTCATGGACGAGTTCGGCAAGGGCGCCTATGCACTGATGATGGTGCAGGATATGGACGCGAAGCACATCAACGAGTTAGAGGAGAAGATTTGCGACGTGGATCACGTGGAGCAGGTGATTTCCTTTAACAGCATTGCAGGTCCGGCGGTTCCCATCGAGCTGTTGCCGGATAAGTTTTTGAAGCAGATTTACAACGAAGAGACGGACACCACCATGTTCGCGGTATTTTTTGACAATACCACCTCTTCCGATGAGACCATGAATGCCATCCAAGAGATCCGGAAGGTGACGGACGGAGAGTGCCTGATCAGCGGCATGAGCGCCGTGGTGACAGACACGAAGCTGATGAGCGAGAAGGAGACACCCTTCTATGTACTCATTGCCGTCCTTTTGGTTTGCGTGGTGTTGGCCATCTTCATGGACTCCTTCCTCGTACCGGTATTTTTCATGTTAAGTATCGGTATGGCCATCGTATATAACCTGGGAAGCAACATCTTCCTGGGGGAGATTTCCTATGTGACCAAGGCTTTGGCGGCGGTGCTGCAGCTGGGTGTCACCCTGGATTATTCCATCTTCCTGTGGCATTCCTACAAGGAACAGAAGAGCATCTATCCAACCAATAACAAGGAAGCTATGGCAGTGGCAATCGGCAAGACCTTAACCAGTGTGGTGGGCTCCTCCATTACCACCATTGCAGGCTTTATCGCGCTCTGTTTTATGAGCTTTACCTTAGGTCTGGACCTTGGAATTGTTATGGCAAAAGGTGTCGTCTTCGGTGTTATCGGATGTGTCACCATTTTGCCTTCCATGATTTTAATTTTTGATAAGGCGTTGGAAAAGACAAGCCATCGGGAGATTATGCCATCCTTCCATAAGCTTTCCGAGTTTGTGGTAAACCGGTCCTGGATTTTCCTGATTATCTTCGGACTTCTGTTGTTCCCGGCCATCTATGGCTACAACCACACCAAGGTCTACTATGATTTGTCCAATACCCTGCCGGAAGATTTACCATGTTCCCAGGCCAACGCCATGTTGGATGAGAACTTCGATTTAAGTTCTGTCTATATGATTTTGGCAGATTCGGATATGGACAGTCGCAGCGTGTGTGACATGATGGAGGAAATCAATGGGGTGGACGGCGTGTCCTTTGGACTGAGTCTGGATTCGGCCCTCGGCAGCAGTGTTCCGGAGTCCATGGTGCCAAGTAAACTGGTGTCAGATTTGAAGGGGGAGCACTACCAGATTATGATGGTGGGTTCCGACTACGCCATTGCCTCCGATGAAATCAACGCCCAGATTGATACCATCAACGCCATCGCCAAGAAGTACGATTCTGCCAGCATGGTCATCGGCGAGGCGCCA
>JAILOI010000071.1 GCA_024690885.1 Lachnospiraceae bacterium | reverse complement strand
ATTGATGGGATTTCATGATGTATCTGAGATGGTGACTGCGAAGGAGGAGACCAACCTTCGAAGCCTTCCGAACACCGGAAATAACAGTGAGGTTATCCATACGTTGACCAATGGAGAGACGGTGGAGCGTACCGGTGTCAGTGATGCCGGCTGGTCCCGTTTGATTTACAACGGACAGAAGGTTTATGCGGTATCGAATTACCTGACTACAGATACCAGTTACCAGGCTCCGGCAAGTACGCCGGCAGCAGGGGATAGCTCCGGACTAAAGACAAAGTTTACTGCTTGCGATGATTACGTGACACCGAAGGAAGAGATTAATCTTCGTTCCATACCAAGTGTCACGGATGAAACGGCTGTTGTAATCGCTACCGTACAAAATGGAGAAGTGCTTCATCGGACCGGTATCAATAATGAATATGGCTGGTCTCGTATTGATTACAACGGACAGACCGTTTACTGCATTTCGAGTTATTTGACCGGCGCACAATAGAGACTGAAGAGTAACAGGGGGAAGACATCATGAGAACAAAAGCAAAAACAGACAGACCATTGGGAGTGGCAATTATTGTAGCTGTTGCACTACTGGCGTTTATTCTAACGACCATCATCTACTGTGTACATTATATGTATGCATTTAATATCTTTAAGCGGGATGTGCAGTATAGCATGGCACAGACGAAGAAGGGCATTGGCATAGAGTTTTCCTATGATGATGAAGTTCGTTCTTACAACGAAGAGGATTGGAAGAAGTTCTCGAACTTTTTACGTTTGTTAAAAGCCGGGAAGAAACAGAAGGAATTCCCCGGAGATGAAACCGGGGATGTTCTAACAATCGCATTTCCGGATGATACGAAGCTGGAATTCTGTGCAGTGGAGATCACGGCAAAGACGCGAGAGCGGGATGATGGAATCTGCATCCGATATACCAGAGCGGATGATTCATCGTATATATTTACAACGGATCAGTATGGATTTGAAACCGTAAAATATTGGTTCCAGTAAGAGAAACAAAAAGAGGCAGTAGGTACTTTGTACTTACTGCCTCTTTTAATAGCGCAGAGCGTGGGGCGCGGGTGTCCGGTGGACACCTCTGCGAAGCAGAAGCGCCGACCGAGCCGGCAGGCGAGAACGAACCCGGGTTCGCAGACCTGGTCTGCGAACTAAAATGGCCAGTAGGTACATTGTACCTGCTGGCTCTTTTAATAGCGCAGAGCGTGGGATTCGAACCCACGCACCGGAAACCGGCCTAAAGCATTTCGAGTGCTCCCTCTTGGACCTCTTGAGTAGCTCTGCGTGTCTTATTCAAACAACAACGATTCTATCGTATTTCCCCTAGGAATACAAGAAAAAATGCCAAATAAAGACCGGGGGCGACCCTTTTATTGATATCTGAAAAATGGTATATTAAATTAGAATGTTTTTATCAGGAGGATACCATGGAATTACCAAAGTTATCTGAGATTGAACTACCCAATATACCAATTAAGAATCCGCTGAATACGGTGGATACCTCATTTAATAAACAGGACGATTATCGTGATAAGTTTATGCTCCACGGAGCATTGGCAAAGGATGGATACGACTGGTGGTGGCATTCTTTTACCGCACATCATGCCGAGACGGGAGAAGAAAAGCCATTTTTTATCGAGTTTTTTGCCATCAATCCGGAACTTGGCGGAGGCACACCGGTGCTTGGCCAGCTTGAAGAGCATCAGAAGTATGGAATGAAGCCATCCTACTTGATGATCAAGGTTGGAACCTGGGGCAAGGATGCGCGTCAGGTACATCGTTTCTTTGGATGGAATGATGTGACCATCAAGGAGGAATTGCCCTTCTTGCTGTCCGCAGATGAGTGCTTTTTATCCGAGACAAGAACCCTTGGCAAGGTGAAGGTGACGGAGGAAGAGGCAGCCGCCCATCCGGAATATATGTGTGATGCCGGTGAGATGATCTGGGATTTGCGCATTGATAAGCAAATCGCTTTCAACGTGGGCTATGGAGCTTCCAAAGCGGCACGAGAGATTGATGCATTCCAGATGTTCTGGCATGTACAGGGTATGAAGACCGCCTACAGTGGGGATCTCTACTGGAACGGTGAGCATTACATCGTAGATAAGAATTCCTGCTATGGCTATGCTGACAAGAACTGGGGCAAGGATTATACCAGCCCATGGGTGTGGTTATCTTCCAACAATCTGACCAGCAAGATTACAGGTAAGAAGTTGGAGAATACCGTATTCGATATTGGCGGCGGACGACCGAAGGTGGGACCCTTTGCTTTTGAGCATAAGCTGTTGTCTGCTGTTTGGTATGAGGGAACACCGTATGAGTTCAACTTTTCCAAGTTCTGGACCATGACGAAAACCAAGTTCCGTTGCAAGGAGAACAAGAAGCGACTCATCTGGCAGGTAGAGCAGGAGACTCCGATGCACAAGATGGCGATTCAGGTCACTTGTGAGAAAGAAGATATGCTTTTGATGAATTATGAAGCGCCGGATGGTGTGAAGCGTCATGAGAATCTCTGGAACGGCGGTAACGGCGTAGGCGAGATGAAGCTCTACAAGAAGAAAATGTCCCTGAAGAATAAGT
Organism: Lachnospiraceae bacterium; assembly: GCA_024690885.1. Lineage (GTDB taxonomy): Bacteria > Bacillota > Clostridia > Lachnospirales > Lachnospiraceae > XBD2001. Next base: position 696 of record JAILOI010000071.1, on the reverse strand, counting down.
GGGAATGGGAATTGGTAGACGATATGGAAATTGCCAATATTGGCTGTGAGTACGGAGAGTATTCCAAGAAGTTCCAGGAGGAACAGGACCGTATCGCGAAGGAATCCCAGAAGAAATCTAACAAGAAAGAAGCAAAATAATATGGCAGTATTAAGTGAATTAGAACCAAAACGTGTATTTCATTATTTCGAGGAGATGTCACAGATTCCGCGTCCTTCTTATCAGGAGAAGGCCATCAGTGACTATCTGGTAAATTTTGCGAAGGAGCATGAGCTGGAATATTACCAGGACAAGCTCTACAACGTGATTATGATTAAGCCGGCTACTGCAGGATACGAGGATGTGGAGCCAATCATCATCCAGGGTCATATGGATATGGTCTGCGAGAAGGAAGCAGATTGTACCAAGGACATGGAAAAAGAGGGATTGGACTTAGAGGTGAACGGCGACTTCGTTAGTGCCAAGGGAACCACCCTAGGTGGAGATGACGGCGTTGCAGTTGCTTTTGCATTGGCGCTCTTAGAAGATGAGACCTTGCAGCATCCACGCCTGGAAGTCATCATTACCGTATCCGAAGAAGTGGGTATGGATGGTGCCAGAGAAATTGATTTATCCATGTTACAGGGTAAGCAGTTATTGAACTTAGACAGTGAGAAGGAAGGCGAAGTATTGGCAAGCTGTGCCGGTGGTGGTACT
>JAILOI010000068.1 GCA_024690885.1 Lachnospiraceae bacterium | reverse complement strand
CGCTGGAGAACCCCTTCCGTTGTCCCCATGGCAGACCGACCATCATTGCCTTGAGTCACTACGAATTGGATAAGAAGTTTAAGAGGATTGTGTAATGAAGAAACCACCCTTAATTATATTAACGGGGCCGACGGCAGTTGGAAAAACCAAGGCTTCCATCGGTTTGGCCAAGGCCATCGGTGGAGAGATTATTTCAGCGGATTCCATGCAGGTATATCGGAAGATGGATATCGGTTCTGCAAAAATCACACCCGAAGAGATGGAGGGGGTTCCGCATCATTTAATCGATGTGTTAGATCCAACCGAATCCTTCGATGTGGTGTTATTTCAAAAACTGGCCAAGGAAGCCATGGACAACATCTACGCCGCCGGCCATATTCCCATTGTGGTAGGCGGAACGGGCTTTTACATTCAGGCCTTATTGTATGATATTGATTTTACGGAAGAGGAGGATGCCTCCGGTAAGCGTGCCGCGTTCGAACGCATCGCAGCTGAAGAAGGCTCCCGTGTCTTATATGAGCGCTTGCAGGAAGTTGACCCCAAAAGTGCCGAAGCCATCCATCCCAATAACGTAAAGCGCGTGATTCGTGCCCTGGAATATTATGAGAATACCGGGAATCCGATTTCTGCACATAACGAGGCATCTAGGGTCAAAGAATCTCCTTATAATTTCGTGTATTTTGTATTGGATATGGAACGCCGGAAATTGTATGAGCGCATTGACAAGCGGGTGGACCTCATGATAGAACAGGGGTTGGTCCGGGAAGTGGAAGCCTTAAAAGCCATGGGCCTTCGCAAGGATATGGTATCCATGCAGGGGCTGGGGTATAAAGAAATTCTGGCTGCCTTAGATGGAGAGATTTCCATGGAGGAAGCCATTTATCGCATCAAGCGGGACTCCCGTCATTTTGCAAAACGTCAGCTGACCTGGTTTCGCAGAGAACGGGATGTGACTTGGGTTTCCAAGGAAGATTTTGATATGAATGAATCGGAAGTGTTGGCTTTTTTGCTTTCAAAGCTTCCGAGACAATAGAAAGGAAGATTCATGGGTAATTTTGACATGGATGAGATGTATCGCAGCCGCGGTATATCCAAAGAAGTCTATACATTTGGAGAACGGATTTTAGAGGAGTTGGCGCCTCGCTTTGCAGAGATTGATGCTACTGCAGAGTACAACCAGTTGAAGGTGATTGGTGCCATGCAAGAAAATCGTGTCAGTGCGGAATGCTTCAATCAAAGCTCCGGATACGGTTATAACGACTTGGGCAGAGATACCTTAGAGGCGGTGTATGCCTCCTGTTTTCATGCGGAAGCGGCATTGGTTCGTCCCCAGATTACCTGTGGTACCCATGCCCTGGCGTTGGCGTTGATGTCCAACCTTCGTCCGGGAGATGAGTTGTTGTCTCCGGTAGGAAAACCGTATGATACCTTGGAAGAAGTAATTGGAATTCGTCCATCCAAGGGTTCCTTGGCAGAGTATGGCATCACCTATCGTCAGGTGGATTTATTGGAAGGCGGCGCCTTTGATTATGAAGGAATTCGGGCGGCCATTCATGAGAAGACCAAGATGGTAACCATCCAGCGTTCCAAGGGCTATCAGACCAGACCGTCCTTTGGTGTGGAACAAATCGGTGAATTGATTGCTTTTGTTAAGCGCATAAAGCCGGATGTAATCGTGATGGTGGATAATTGCTACGGTGAGTTTGTAGAGCGGATGGAGCCCATTGATGTGGGGGCAGACATGATGGTCGGTTCCCTGATTAAGAATCCGGGTGGCGGACTGGCGCCAATCGGTGGTTATATTGTTGGAACCAAGGAATGCGTGGAGAATGCAGCTTATCGCTTAACTTCTCCAGGATTGGGCAAGGAAGTTGGTGCATCTCTTGGGGTGATGCAGTCCTTTTTCCAGGGATTTTTCCTGTCCCCGACCGTGGTTTCCTCTGCGTTGAAGGGTGCAATTTTTGCAGCCAATATTTATGAACGTCTGGGTTATCATGTGGTTCCCAATGGATCGGAAGATCGCCATGATATTATTCAGGCCATTGAGTTTTTGTCTGCGGAAGGCTTGTGTGCCTTCTGTGAAGGCATTCAGGCGGCTGCCCCGGTGGATAGTTATGTGACGCCGGAACCTTGGGATATGCCGGGGTATGACAGTCAGGTGATTATGGCGGCAGGTGCCTTTGTTCAGGGTTCTTCCATTGAATTGTCTGCGGATGGTCCGCTTCGTCCACCATACGCTGCATACTTTCAGGGTGGCTTGACCTGGTACCATGCAAAGCTGGGTATCCTGATGTCCTTGCAAAAACTTTACGAGGCAAACCTTGTGAAGGATAGTCAATTATGCTAATATGAATTCGAGTTTTCATTGATTCCGCCGCACTTTGAAGAGAACGGGAAGGATGAGATGAAATCGACTATAGAACAGAATCGTAAGATGACAACCCAGGACCCATACAGCCGTTGTGCGTCCTTTGGACCGGGTGTTTTAACCGATGCGGAATTGCTTGCTATTATGTTACGTACCGGTTATGGAGACACGGATGCGGTCCAATTGGCAGAGCAGTTGTTGGCAACTTCCGAGGGAAGGCTGGCGGCTCTTTTATCCAAGGATATTACGGAGCTTACGGAGTATCAGGGGATTGGACGGGTGAAAGCGGTGACGCTGTTGGCGCTTTTGGAACTTTCCAAGCGTATTTCCCGTGAGAATTGCGTATCACAGTTGTGCTTGAACAGTCCGCGTAGCATTGCGGATTACTACATGGAACAACTTAGACATAATCATAACGAACAATTTCTTTTATGCCTATTTGACAGCCAATATCACTTAATGGATGATATTGTACTTTCCAGCGGTACTGTGCGCATGACTTCTATTTCTCCTCGTGAGATATTCTCTTATGCACTTCGTCATCATGCGGTTTATATCGTAATGTTACACAATCACCCAGGTGGAATATGTAAGCCCAGTGAAGCGGACATTGCCTTAACGGAAGCGGTTGCAGCCTCCGGTGAGCTCTTGTTTGTGCCGCTTGTGGATCATATTATCATTGGGGATCAAAGCTATTATAGTTTCAAAGAGGAAGGACTGGCTATACGCTAGAGGGAAAAGAAGATGATTAGTGGTTATGGCATTGATATGGGTACCGGAAATCTGAAGATTTTCGATCGTTCCACCGGCAAGGTGGTGAATGAGAAAAACACCATTGCAATTGTAGATTCCGATCGTATGTATGCATACGGCGATGAGGCTTATTCCATGTACGAGAAGGCTCCGGATACCATCCAAGTATCCTTCCCGATTATCAATGGCGTGATTGCAGATTTTGATAATATGCAGACCATGCTGTTGGAGATTTTGGAAAACCGTATGAGTGCGAAACTCAAGGGCGCAGACATTGTCATTGCCGTTCCAACGGATATCACCGAGGTGGAGAAGAAGGCATTCTATGATATGTTTGCCAAGACCAAAATCAAGGCCAGATCCATTCGTTTGTGCGAGAAGCCGTTGGCAGATGCCATGGGTATGGACATTGATATTACCGAACCCACCGGTGTGATGGTGGTGGATATGGGTGCGGACACCACAGAGATTTCCGTTATTTCTCTTGGTGGTTTGGTCATCAGTAATTTGCTTCCTTATGGTGGAAATCGTTTGGATGATTCCATCGTGACCTATCTGAAGCGGAAGTTTAATTTGGTGATTGGTCGTAAGACAGCGAAGGCGTTGAAGGAGACCATCGGTTCTGCTTTGAAGGGACAGGGAACCTCGATGACCATCGTTGGTCGTGATGTGGTCAGTGGTTTGCCGATTGAGATGACCATTGATTCTCAGGTGGTATATGAGGGTATTCGGGATGATTTGAATACCTTGGCTACCAATATCAAGATGATTCTTGAAAAGGTACCACCGGAATTGGCCAAGGATATCGTACATTCCGGTATTTATATTACCGGAGGCGGATCCAATATTGCGGACATCGCGGAGTTTTTTGCCGGTGTCACCAATATCAAAATGAATGTTTCCGAGTACGGGGAAGAAACCGTTGCTCGTGGGTTAGATAAGGTATTGTCCGACGAGAAATTCCATCGGTTCGGATACACCATGAAGAGTCGAATTTTTAGTTAGTGTGAGGATGTAACAGGTATGCGAGGCAGTCGTTCCGGAATTCCAAGCAAGTTCATATTGATTATTTTAGGCATCATCTGTGTGGTTTTCTTGTTTGTCAGCTATGCAACCGGTTTTTCCGGAGGTCCGCTGCAGATTGTGGCAGATTACGTATTTGTTCCGATGCAGCGCGGCATTGATTTGATTGGAAGCTCGGTTTCCGTTTCTTCTGCAGATGCGAAAACGAAGCAGGAGCTGATTGCAGAGAACGCTGAGTTACAGGCAGAGGTGGAGCGGTTAACCAACCAGTTAACCAAGACCCAATTACAGCAGAGTGAGTTGGAAGAACTCCAGGAGTTGTTTGCATTGTCTCAAACCTATTCCGAATACGAGACCACCGGAGCTCATGTCATTGCCCGAGGTACCAGTAACTGGTTTAATACCTTCACCATTGACAAGGGTTCCAAGGATGGCATCAAGGTCAATATGAATGTCATTGCCGGTGGCGGATTGGCCGGTATTGTTACGGATGTGGGTAGTAATTATGCGGTGGTTCGTGCCATCATTGATGATACAAACAATGTTAGTGCCATGGTGTTATCGACGGAGGATCAGTGTATTATTTCCGGTAATTTACAGACCATGACAGAGAAGAATATGATTACCCTTTCGAAATTAGAGGATCCGGAAGGAAACGTGGTCGCCGGGGATTCCGTGGTGACTTCAAATATCAGTAATAAGTATTTGCAGGGTATTTTGATTGGCTATATCGACCAGATTGAGGAAGACGAGAATGGCCTTACAAAATCCGGTACAATTACGCCTGTTGTTGATTTTCGTCATTTAACAGATGTACTTGTCATTTTGCAGGTGAAGGAAACAGGTGAGTAGTTATGGAGATGCGAATTATAATACGCCGTGTGATTATTATCGCTCTTACGATATTTGCCTGTTTTTTGTTGCAGACAAGTGTGTTTTCCCGTATGGAAATTGCCGGCGTTGTTCCTAATGTTTTGATTATCATTACCAGTGGTTTTGGCTTTTTAAAAGGTCGTCGGTTGGGCGGCGTTGTCGGCTTTAGCTGTGGTATTTTATTGGATTTATTTAACAGCTCCCTGTTTGGATTATATGGGTTGTTGTTCTTATTGATTGGTTATCTGAATGGGCTGTTTCGAAAGCTGTTTTTCGGCGATGATATGAAACTGCCTCTGTTGTTTGTGGGAATCAGCGATTTGCTGTATGGATTGTTTGTCTATGTCAGCATGTTTTTGCGTCGTTCCCGTATGGACATTGGATTTTACTTTATGAATATTATGATGCCGGAGATGGTGTATACCATCTGCGTGACAATTCCGTTGTACTTCTGTCTGGAATATATGATTCGGAAGATGGATGAAACGGATAGTAAGAGAGGAAATCGCAAAATTGGGTGAGAATCTACGTGAACTGTTGGACAAATTTTTATCTTCCCGACTGAGAGTGCTGCAGGCATTGTTGGTTTTTTTCGCATGCATTCTGATTTTGCGTTTATTCGTATTACAGATTCTCCGTGGTGAGGATTTTCAGCAGAACTATAATTTGCGTATCGAACGCAAAGAGAAAATTGATGCAACCCGTGGTAATATCTATGATCGCAATGGTGAACTTCTAGCCTATAATAAGTTGGCTTATGCAGTGACCATCGAGGATTCCGGCAGTTATTCTTCCCGTCGTGAGAAGAATGAAGCACTGAACGAGGAACTTTATCAGTTAATCTCGAATATTGAGAAGAACGGCGATTCCTTGAATGTGACTTTCGGTATCGTAATGGATTCCATCGGTGCTTACTCTTTTACGGCCACCGGTGTTTCTTTGCAGCGTTTCCGTGCGGATGTATTTGGCTATGCCAGCATCAATGATATGAAGTACAACGAAACAATCGGCAAGAATGAGGCGGATGCTTCTGCGGATGACATCATGAAGTACTTGTATAGCGAGGATCGTTACAATGTTTCCGATCAGTATTCGGAGGCGATGCGCTATAAGATTGCGGTGATTCGTTATAACATGGGCCTCAACAGCTACCAGAAGTATATTGCCACCACCATTGCAACGGATGTCAATGCGTCTACGGTTGCCTACGTGATGGAGAATAAGAATGAACTGGTGGGCGTTGAAATCGAGGAGAAGACCATGCGTTGTTATGAGAATGCAGAGGCATTTTCCAGTATCATCGGCTATACCGGTAAGATTTCTACGGATGAGTACAACGCCATGGTAGAAGAGGATGATTCGGTTACGTTAAACGACGTGATTGGTAAAGCCGGCATTGAGCAGAGCATGAATGCTTACCTGAGTGGTACCAAGGGTTCTCAGACCGTATATGTGGATAGCATTGGTAATTTGATTGAGATGACGGACCATACGGACCCGATTGCCGGTGGAGATGTGTATCTATCCATTGATAAGAACCTCCAGATTTCCGCTTATCATATTTTGGAACAGGAGATTGCTGGTATCGTCTATTCCAAAATTCAAAACATCAAAGAATACAAGGTGGCAGAGGACGATACAGATCCGGATATCATCATCCCGATTTATGACGTGTACTTTGCTCTGGTAAATAATAGCCTGATTCAAACGGATCATTTTGAATCGGCTGATGCGTCTGCCATGGAGAAGACGGTGTTATCCGCCTATCATTCCAAGGAACGCTCGGTATTCCAGGAATTATCCAATTTATTGAATTCCTCCAATCCGGTGGTTTATTCCCAGTTAGAGGATGAATATCAGAACTATATGACCTACATTGTCAAGATGCTTAAAAGTGAAGGTATCTTAGATGCGGACGCCATCGATAACAACGATGAGACACAGATGAAATGGATGAACGAAGAATTATCTGTTAACGAATATCTGTTGTATTGCATCGAGAAGAATTGGATTGATATTACCAAGTTTGCGGAAAGTGCCAAGTATGTGGATACCAATGAAATCTATGATTCATTGGTGGCTCATATTTTAGAAGCGTTGGATGCTGACCCGGGATTTGAAAAGCAGGTATATTATTATGCGATTTTGCAGGATCAAATCAGTGGCTCTCAGCTTTGTGTAATTCTGTTTGACCAGGGAGTTTTGGAAATGGATGAGAAGGCCTATGCCAGCTTATCCCAGGGTGGCAGTGCTTATAACTTCTTACGCGAGAAGATTAAGAATCTGGAAATTACGCCGGCTCAGTTGGCGTTGGATCCATGTACCGGTTCTTCTGTCGTTATTAATTCCCAAACCGGTGAGGTTTTGGCTTGTGTCTCTTACCCGGGTTATGATAACAACCGTTTGGCTGCTTCCGATTCTTCCTACTATGCATACTTGAACGTGAATCAGTCCAACCCGCTTTATAATTATGCAACCCAGCAGCGTACGGCACCGGGTTCTACCTTTAAGCCGGTCAGTGCAACGGCCGGTATGGTGGAGGGTGTCATTGATCCGTCCACAGAGATTTTGGATGAGGGAATTTTTACTAAGGTTTCCAATAAACCAAAATGTTGGGCGTATCCGAGCAACCATGGTTCCATCAATGTATCGGAAGCCATTCGTGATTCTTGTAACTACTTCTTTTACGAAGTGGGATGGCGCCTGGCCGGTGGCAATGATTACGATGATGCCAAGGGTATAGAAGCCATCCAGACCTATGCCAAGATGTTTGGTTTAAACGACAAGACCGGTATTGAAATTGAGGAGTCCGCACCGAAGATTGCGACGGAGTATCCGGTTATGGCTGCCATCGGACAGTCCGATAACAACTTTACCACCATTTCTTTGGCTCGGTATGCAACCGCAGTTGCCAATGGAGGTACGGTCTATAACCTAACCTTGTTGGATCATGTAACCGATGACAAGGGTGAGACCATTGCAAGCTATCAGGCAGATGTGAAGAATCATGTGGATGCATTGGATTCTCTCGAATGGAATGCCATTCATTCCGGTATGCGTATGGTGGTTGAGAACTTAAGCTATTATGATGATTTCCCGATTGCTGTTGCAGGTAAGACCGGTACGGCACAGCAAGCGCGGACCAGGCCAAACCATGCACTGTTTATTGGTTATGCCCCTTATGACAACCCGGAAATCGCGGTAGCTAGCCGTATTGCATTTGGTTATACATCAAACCATGCGGCCAATGTTTCCCGTGATATTATTGGTGTATATTTTAATGTTCAGACATCGCTGGATGTACTTAACGGTCAGGCAAACTCAGTTACGACGACCAATGCGACCACGGATTAAGAGGAGATGAGGAACATGGAATCATGTACAATTAAAAGTAATACCCATGGCATTACTTTGATTTTGGACAGTGAGATTTCTTTCGAACATTTAGTAAAGGACATCTGCACAAAGTTTGCGACAGCAAAGGACTTTTTTGGCGATGCGTCCTTGATTTTGACCATCAGCGGACGGGAATTATCCAATCAGGAAGTGGCTGTGATTGTGGAAGCCATTGAACTGAATTCTTCCATTCATATTATTTTGATTGAGGAAGATAACCAGCTGAAGGACATTCGGATGCAAGGGAAAATCGATCGCTTTTATTTTGATCAGATTTATGAGAATGCCCGTATCGTCACCGGTTCCATTAAATCGGATACGGTGTTTGAAACGGAACAAAGTCTGGTTGTCTTAGGAGATATTAAGGATGGGGCAACGGTGAAAGCCGGTGGCAATGTGATTATTTATGGCGCCTTACTTGGGGAGGTACATGCCGGTTATCCCAATGAGGATGCCTGCTATATCATTGCCGGATGCTACGATGGACGAGAGGTTTCCATCGGAACCCATACCGGTTCTTGCGAGGTGGCCAAGCCGAAGCGTTCCTTGTTCCGTAAGAACGAGAATCATTCGGAGGCGTTAGCCATCGCTGTATATGATGATACACTTACTTGTGAACCTATTAACCGTGGTATTTTTAAGGAGCATTTGACCTAACTATGTTTCACAATTATCGGTTTCGAAATTATGATATGCTTCTGGTTATTTATGTGCTGGTACTTACGATTATTGGCATTTTTATCATCGGAAGTGCAAATTCAGATTATCAGAACAAGCAAATCTTAGGTATGGTACTGGGATTGGCTGCAATGTTTACGGTGTCCTTGTTTGACTATGAGTTTATATTGAAATTCCCATGGGTATATTATGCCGGCACGAATTTACTGTTGCTTTCTGTTCTGGTTTTAGGCGATAATACTAAGGGAGCGACTCGTTGGATTGATTTGGGATTTCTACGTTTCCAGCCTTCGGAAGCTGCCAAGGTTTTACTGGTGTTGTTTTTTGCCTGGTATTTGATGCAGTACGAAGAGGAGTTAAACTCGCCGAAGCGTTTGTGTATTACCGCGGCTTTGGCTGCGATTCCATTGCTTTTAATTGTGAAAGAGCCGGATTTGTCTACCACAATCGTAACCTTCATGGTGATTGCCGCTATGATGTTTTTTGCCGGACTTAGTTATAAACTGGTGGGTTGGGCCCTGGGAATCAGTATTCCGTCTATTGGCATTTTCTTATTCTTGATTGCCAAGCGTGGAATCTCCTTTTTGAACGGCTATCAGATGCTTCGTATTTTGGCGTGGCTTCGTCCGGAGGATTATCCGGAATCTTCCTACCAGCAGCAGAATTCCATTATGGCCATCGGATCCGGTCAGTTATTGGGCAAGGGCCTTTATAATAACAGTGCGGATTCCGTAAAGAACGGAAACTTTATTTCCGAGCCGCAGACGGATTTCATTTTTGCGGTAGCGGGAGAGGAGTTAGGTTTTATTGGCTCTATTGTGATTGTGGCGTTGTTGTTTTTGATTTCGTTAGAATGCATCAAGGTGGCGAAGAAAGCCAGAGACTTAAGCGGTCAGCTGATTTGTGTCGGTATTGCCGCCATTATTGGATTCCAGGGATTCGTTAATATTTGTGTTGTTACCGGCTTGTTTCCGAATACCGGTTTGCCGCTTCCGTTTGTTAGTTACGGTTTAACATCTTTAGTCACTTTATATGGAGGTATTGGCTTCGTTCTAAATGTTTCGTTACAAGCCAAGAAATACTAGAAGAAAGAGGTGTTTTCATGAACATTGGACTCGTTGCACATGATTCCAAGAAAAAGCTGATGCAGAATTTTTGCATTGCATATCGTGGTATTTTAAGCAAGAATCATTTGTTTGCTACCGGTACCACCGGTCGTCTCGTTGAGGAAGCAACCAATTTGACGGTGCATAAATACTTGTCCGGTCATTTGGGTGGTTGCCAGCAGTTAGGCGCCCAGATTGAACATAATGAGATTGATCTCGTGATTTTCTTGCGAGATCCGTTGAGCGTGAAATCCAATGAGCCCGATGTGAATAACATCGTGCGACTTTGTGATGCCCATAATATTCCCCTTGCTACGAATTTGGCAACGGCGGAATTGTTAGTGAAATCTTTGGATAGAGGAGATCTTGAGTGGCGTGAGATGTATAAATAAATCCATCGCCTTCCTGCTTGTTTTTATACTTACGATGTCCTCTATGGTAGGTTGTGGGTTTTCGAAGCAGACCGGCGATTATTCGCTTTATGAAAGCAGTGAACAATACGGCATTATTTCCGGGTCTTCCAATGACACCAAGCTGTTTGCTGAGGATGTATGCGTGTCGGATGCTACGGATTTTGGCATGGATCAGGTGGATTCCCAGGTGGCCTTAGGAGCCGGTGCTTTTAATGCCAATACAAAGACAACTTTATATGCCCAGCATCTGCATGAGCGTTTGTATCCCGCTTCCACCACCAAGGTGATGACGGCTTTGGTTGCACTGAAGTACGGAGACTTAGAGAAAAGCTACACTATCAGTGAACTGGCCTGTGATCAGGCGTCTGATTCATCTGTAGCGCACCTGCAGCCGGGAGATACTTATACCTTACGGCAGTTGTTGTATGGTTTGCTTTTGGTGAGCGGGAATGATGCGGCGATTGCTGTTGCAGAAGCCGTCGGTGGAAGCGTAGAAGAGTTTGTGGAGATGATGAACGCGGAAGCGGCAGCCTTGGGAGCAACCAATACCCATTTTGTAAATCCCCATGGGCTGGATGACGAAAACCATTACACCACCGTTTATGATATGTATTTGATGTTTAACGCTGCGGTGCAGTATACGGATTTCGTCGATATTCTGCATGCGGTCACTTATGATTGTTATTACACCAATGCCAAGGGGGAGTCTGCAACCATCACTTGGACCACCACCAATCGTTACCTGAAGAATATGGTAACTTCACCGGACGGCTTCTACATGATTGGCGGTAAGACCGGTTCCACCGGAGCTGCGAAGTATTGTCTGGTGCAGTATAGTACCAATAGCCGAAATGAGTCGATCATATCCGTCGTCTTTGGTGCGGATAGTCCTTATAATTTGTATTTGTTGACCAGTGAATTGCTTGCAACATTTGGAGAAAATTAAAAAATTATCAGAAATTATATGCCGGGATTTGTTGTTATTTATCCCGGCATATACTATAATTTAGATAGGAGCAATCGTCGCTTTTTCAAGCGATTACAGTGAAAATGAATGCACATGTAAAGGAGGGGAATGCTATGGTAGAGATTATTTCAGGGGAGAAGGGCAAAGGAAAGACCAAGCGCCTGTTAGATCGCGTTCGCGGGGATGTGAAGAACGCCCAGGGCAGCATTGTTTTTCTGGACAAAAACCAAAAGCACATGTACGAATTGGATTCCAAGGTGCGTCTGATTAATATGGCCGACTATGATGTTGAGTCTTCAGACGAGTTCCTTGGTTTTTTAAGTGGTGTGATTTCTCAAAACAACGACATTGAAGAAATCTTTTTGGACAGCTTTTTGACCATCGGCTATATCGATACCAGTGAAGGACTGGTACGGGCCATCGAAAAATTAGATGAACTATCCGAGAAGTTTGAAACCAACTTCGTCCTGAGTGTTTCGAAGGATGAGAAGGAGCTTCCGGATGCCGTAAAACCTAAGGTTGTGATATCACTTTAGGACTTGTTTTGTATCGGGGGAAGGCGGGATTTTCTGCGGAATTCCTGCATCAAAAACATAGAAAGAAAAATTTTTTGAAAAAATTTTAAAAATATGCTTGCATTTATTTTCGCCTTAGTGTAAGATTTCATCGTTGTCGCGAGTGAGCAACGGCGATAACGATGAATATGGTTCCTTGGTCAAGCGGTTAAGACGTCGCCCTCTCACGGCGAAAACAGGGGTTCGATTCCCCTAGGAACTACTTTACTTTCTATATTCCGACGATGACAATTTTGTCATCTGTTTGGTTCCTTGGTCAAGCGGTTAAGACGTCGCCCTCTCACGGCGAAAACAGGGGTTCGATTCCCCTAGGAACTACGATAAGCCACAGATACGGCATGGACAGTGATGTCCGTGCTTTCTTTTTGCCCATTTTCTTGCATTCATGGATGTTGTATGTTATATTAGTTGTTGTGAATAAGCTAGATGATTGAGAGTGGGTCGCCGATCCACTCTCAATTCGTTATGTAGACCAAAGGTGGTGTCATTATGTCAAAGAGGGAAACCTACGAGAATAAAACCATTGCATTTATTACACCCATCCTAGAAGCGAAGGGATTTTCCTTGGTGGATGTGGAGTATGTGCGAGAAGGCGCAGATAATTACTTGCGTGCTTATATTGATAAGCCCGGCGGCATCAATATCAACGATTGTGTTGCTGTCAGTGAAGAGATGAACGAGATTTTGGATCGTGAGGATTATATTTCGGATCCTTACACCTTCGAAGTCAGTTCGCCGGATTTGTCCCGTCCGTTGAAGAAGGACAAGGATTTTGAGCGAAACATGGGGAAGGACTTGGAAATTAAAACCTACAAGCCAATCAATGGTGCGAAGGAATTTGTCGCAACCTTAGATGCCTATGATTCTGATACGATTACCGTTCACACCGACAAGGAGTCCCTGGTTTTACAGCGCAGTGACTTGGCGTTGGTTCGCATTTCAATTGATTTTTAATATTCAGGAGGAAGAATATGAATAACAATGAGCTGTTAGAGGCACTCACAATTCTCGAGAAAGAGAAAAACATCAGCAAAGATACCTTGTTGGAAGCTATTTCCAGTTCTTTGATCATCGCATGCAAGAACCATTTCGGTAAATGCGAGAATGCAATCGTGCACATTGATCCGGATACCTGTGAGTATCAGGTTCTTCTTGCAAAGACCGTTGTAGAAGATGTGGAGAATCCGGTTGAGGAGATTTCCTTGGAGGATGCACATCAGATCGATGGTTCCTTCCAGTTGGGTGATACCGTCAATATCCCGGTAGAGTCCAAGGAGTTTGGCCGTATCGCAACTTCTTCTGCGAAGAACGTGATCTTACAGAAGATTCGTGAAGAAGAGCGTAAGGTGATTTACGGCGAGTTTTATGGCAAGGAGCATCAGATTGTTACCGGTATCGTTCAGCGTTATGTGGGCAAGAACATCAGCATCAACTTAGGTAAGGCGGATGCAATTCTGACAGAGAATGAGCAGATCAAGGGTGAAACCTACAAGCCAACCGATCGTATTAAGGTTTACATCTTAGAGGTGAAGGATACTTCTAAGGGACCTCGTATCCGTGTGTCCAGAACACATCCGGAATTGGTGAAGCGTCTCTTCGAGGAAGAGGTTGCAGAAGTTCGTGAGGGCGTTGTTGAGATTAAGAGCATTGCCCGTGAGGCAGGAAACCGTACCAAGATTGCAGTTTGGTCCAACAACGAGGATGTGGATCCGGTTGGAGCATGCGTTGGTATGAACGGTAGCCGTGTCAATGCAATTGTAGATGAGCTTGGCAATGAGAAGATTGATATCATTAACTGGAGCGAGAATCCTGCGATGTTAATCGAGAATGCACTTAGCCCTGCTAAGGTTATTTCCGTTATTGCAGATTCCGAAGAGAAGACCGCCAAGGTTGTAGTTCCGGATTATCAGTTGTCTCTTGCAATCGGTAAGGAAGGTCAGAACGCACGTCTTGCTGCTCGTTTGACCGGATTCAAGATTGATATCAAGTCTGAAACGCAGGCCCGTGAGTCCGGTGACTTCATGGATTACGAGAATGACTACGATGATGATTACGATGAGTACGATGATGAAGAGTACTACGATGAGAACGGAGAATTCTATGAAGAATCCGAAGTGGATTCTGCCGAAGATGGAGAAGAATAAGAACGAATGACAAAAACCAGCAAGATTCCAATGCGGAAATGTGTTGGATGCAATGAGATGAAACCGAAAACAGAATTGGTTCGCGTGCTACGACAGACGGATCAATCGGTGGTGATTGATACCAGCGGTAAGGCGAATGGACGAGGCGCATACTTATGCAAGAACGAAGCATGCTTGCAGAAGGCAATGAAGACCAAAGCTTTGGAGCGGTCCCTGAAAACTCCCATTTCTCCTGAGGTTTTTGAGTACCTTAGAGAGGAGTTGAGTTAGTATGGCGATGGATCCGGTCCTTTCGATGATTGGCTTGTCTGCAAAAGCCGGCAAAGTAAAAAGCGGTGAATTTGCAGTGGAGCAGGCAGTGAAGGGCGGTAAAGCATATATGGTAATCGTTGCGGAGGACGCTTCTGAGAATTCCAAGAAAGCTTACCAAAACATGTGTGATTTTTATGAGGTTCCCATCTTCTTTTACGGAGACAAGGAAACTCTTGGAACAAGTTGTGGCAAAGAATTTCGTGCATCTGTTGCAATCATGGATGAAAATCTTGCGAAGGCAGTTGCTGATAAGCTATCAGCATCCGGCAGATAAGATGGAGGATAAATATGGCAAAAATCAGAGTATATGAACTGGCAAAAGAACTGGATATTTCTTCGAAGGATATTATCGAGTTCTTTGCAAAAGATGGTATAGAACTTAAGAGTCAAAGTGGTATGGATGAAGCACAGGTGGCTGCATTTAAAAATAGCCGTTCGGGCAAGAAAACCCAGGAATCTAAGAGTGTGGAAGCACCAAAGAAGGTTGCTGCAAAGCCGGAAGCAAAACCGGAAAGCAAGCCGGCTGAGGCGAAGACAGAAAACAAGGCGGATGCGGAAGCAGATCGTCCGAAGAAGAAGTCTTCCATTACTGCCGTATTCAATGCACAGTACAGCAAGGATTCCAGAGGACGTGACGATCGCAATCGTCGTCCGGGTGGAGATCGTCGTCCGAATGGAGGCAATCGTAACAATGATCGCGGCAATGATCGTCGCAACGGTCGTTCCGATGCACCACATACCCCGATTCGTGTTCGTCCGGAAAGTGAGCGTACCGTACGTCCAAGAGGATTGAATCCGGCGTCCGATGCACCGGTTCGTGAAAATACACAGGCTGCGAAGCCACAGACTGCGAAGGCTGCTTCTGAGCGTAGCGAAGAGCGTGCTGCTTCCGATCGCCCTGCAAAGCGCGGTATTCAGGTGAAGCGTAACATCTACGCAGATGCACAGAATCGTTCTTCTGATAATCGGAATGAACGTTCCAACCGTAGTGCCGGCGGAAGAAATGATAACCGTGGCGGACGTGATAATCGTGATAACCGCGATAATCGTGATAACCGCGATAATCGTGGTGGTCGTGACAATCGTGGTGAGAATCGTGACAACCGTTTCCGCAAGGACAATAACAGTGCACCACAGGTTGCTGAGGATACCAGATCCAAGGATACCCGCAGAAGTGATGATGGACGGAATAAGAAGCGCAACACCGATCACGATGCGTTGGGCAGCAAGAAGCAGGAGCGTTTCGTTAACTTAGAGAAGAACGGTGGCAAGAAGAAAACCAAGAACAACCAGAATAAGCAGCCACAGCGTAACGAGGATGAAATCTTAACCTTGATTCTTCCGGAGCATTTGACCATTAAGGAATTGGCTGACAAGATGAAGGTGCAGCCTTCTGCAATCGTTAAGAAGTTATTCTTGAAAGGTACCATGGTTACGGTTAACCAGGATATCGATTACGAGCAGGCAGAAGAAATTGCGTTGGAATTCAACTGTGTTTGCGAACCGGAAGAGAAGGTTGATGTGATTGCAGAACTTCTGAAGGAAGAAGAAGAGGATCCGGCAACTATGGTTTCCCGTCCTCCTGTTGTCTGCGTTATGGGTCACGTTGACCACGGTAAAACATCCCTGTTGGATGCAATCCGTGATACCCATGTCATTGACCGTGAGGCCGGTGGTATTACCCAGAAGATTGGTGCGTATGTAGTTTCCATCAATGGACAGAAGATTACCTTCTTGGATACACCGGGTCATGAGGCATTTACTGCGATGCGTATGCGTGGTGCAAGTTCCACGGATATTGCAATCCTGGTTGTTGCTGCAGACGATGGTGTCATGCCACAGACGGTTGAGGCAATTAACCATGCCAAGGCTGCAGGCGTAGAAATCATTGTTGCCATTAACAAGATTGATAAGCCGAATGCCAACATTGATCGTGTAAAGCAGGAGCTTTCCGAATATGAATTAATTCCTTCCGATTGGGGTGGAAGCACGGAGTTTGTTCCGGTTTCCGCACATACCCACGAAGGTATCGATGATTTGTTAGAGATGATCCTTTTGACCTCCGAAGTTTTGGAACTTAAGGCAAATCCAAAGCGTAACGCCCGTGGTCTTGTATTAGAGGCAGAGCTTGATAAGGGACGTGGTGTTGTAGCTACAGTTCTTGTACAGAAGGGTACGTTGCATGTGGGTGATCCGGTGGCTGCCGGTACCGCTTATGGTAAGGTGCGTGCAATGATTGATGAGAACGGTAAGCGTTTAAAGAAGGCAACTCCTTCTACACCGGTGGAAATTCTTGGTTTAAGTGAAGTCCCAAATGCAGGTGAAATCTTTAGTGCCATGGATTCCGAGAAGGAAGCACGTAGCTTTGCAGAAACCTTCGTTTCTGTTGGTAAAGATAAGTTGATCGAAGAGACGAAATCCAAGATGTCCTTGGATGACTTGTTCTCTCAGATTCAGGCCGGTAATGTGAAGGAATTGAACATCATCGTTAAGGCAGATGTTCAGGGCTCTGTAGAAGCAGTGAAGCAGTCCTTGGTGAAGCTTTCCAATGACGAAGTTGTGGTTAAGATTATCCATGGCGGCGTTGGTGCCATCAATGAAAGTGATGTGGTATTGGCTTCTGCATCCAATGCAATCATCATCGGATTTAATGTTCGTCCGGACAACGTTGCGAAGCAGACGGCAGAGCACGAAGGCGTTGATGTACGTCTCTACAAGGTTATCTACAATGCAATTGAAGATGTAGAAGCTGCAATGAAGGGCATGTTAGAGCCAATCTACGAAGAGAAGGTGATCGGACATGCACAGGTTCGTCAGATCTTTAAGTCTTCTGATGTTGGTAACATTGCGGGTTCCTATATCTTAGATGGTTCCTTCAAGCGTGATTGTAAGGTTCGTATCACGCGTGAGGGTGAGCAGATTTTCGAAGGTGCTCTTGCATCCTTAAAGCGTTTCAAGGATGACGTGAAGGAAGTGAAGGCCGGATATGAGTGTGGTCTTGTGTTCGAAGGATTCTCCGAAATCCGTGAAGAGGACGAGGTGGAAGCTTACATCATGGTTGAGGTTCCAAGATAGAGGAAATACATATGAGAAAAAACAGTGTGAAAAATATTCGCATTAACGAAGAGGTATTTCGTGAGCTTTCCAATATTATGCGTGGAGAGCTCAAGGATCCTCGGATTAGCCCTATGACAAGTGTGGTCAGTGTGGAGGTTGCTCCGGATTTAAAGACAGCCAAAGCCTACATCTCTGTATTAGGGAACGAAGAAGATGCAAAGAAGACGATGGAAGGCTTGAAAAGCTGCAGTGGATTCATTCGTCATATGTTAGCGAAGAATCTAAACTTAAGAAATACGCCGGAAATCACCTTTGTTTTAGATCAATCCATTGCATACGGTGTTCGTATGTCCAAATTGATTGATGAAGTGGTTGGAGATTCCTCCAATCCGGATGGAGAATAAGATGGAGCGATTATTGGATGAGTTGGCAGATGCAAAAACCATAGGAATTGCCGGTCATATAAATCCGGATGGGGATTGCGTCGGATCCTGCCTCGGTGTTTATAATTATTTGCGCAAGATGAGAGCGGATTTGGAAGTGTCGATTTTTTTAAATCCCATTCCAAATATCTTTCATTTCTTGCGTGGGTCTGAGGATATTCAACAGGCGGACGAAACCGATGACCAGCGGGTTTTTGATTTGTTTATTGTCTGTGATTGCAGGGATACGTCTCGTTTGGGCCCGGCAGCAACCTATTTTCGGAATGCCAAGCGGACCATCTGTATTGATCATCATTTGGGTAGCGGTGATTTTGCAACGATTAATTACATTCACCCGGAAGCAAGTTCTACTTGTGAGCTGGTGTTTGATTTGATGGATCAACAGGAGATTGATGTTCCCATTGCAGAGTGTATCTACACCGGCATGGTAACGGATACCGGTGTGTTCCAATACTCCTGCACCCATTCCTCCACTATGAAGGCGGCCGGATTTCTCATGGATTTGGGGATTGATTATCCGCGGATTGTGGAACATGTCTTCTTTGAAAAGACCTTTAATCAGAATCGAATTTTGGGCCAGGCGTTGTTGAATGCCAGACTGTATCTGGATGATCGCTGTATTGCGTCGGTCATTACCCAAAAGGAAATGAAAGCATTCGATGTGTTGCCAAAGCATATGGAAGGAATCGTCAGTCAGTTGCGTTCCACCCAGAACGTAGAGGTTGCAATTTTCCTCTATCAGGTGGAGACCGGCGGTTACAAGGTGAGCCTGCGTTCTTCCGATGCGGTAAATGTTGCAGAGATTGCACAGGCCTACGGCGGCGGTGGTCATGCCAAAGCAGCCGGATGCGGTATTATGGGTGATCCATGGGCAGCCATTGATACCTTCGTAAAGAAGGTTCGTTTGCAACTTCAGGAATCGTAGAATGAAAACAAAACCAACAGAGCATCCAATCTCCGTTGGTTTTCTTATTATGGGATATGAAATCAGGAATCATTATTATTGACAAAGAAAAGGGATTCACGTCCTTTGATGTAATTGCAAAGTTACGCGGAATTCTTCAAACCCGGAAATTAGGCCATACCGGAACACTGGATCCGGATGCCACCGGTGTCTTACCGGTTTGCATTGGCAAAGCAACCAAGGTTTGTGATTTGTTGACAGACATGTCAAAAACCTATGAAACCGTTTTACTGCTGGGACAGAAGACGGACACCCAGGATATTAGCGGTCAAGTGCTTGCCCGTTCAGATGTAACGGTGTCCGAAGATGTGGTCCGTTCCGCCATTATGAATATGGTGGGAAAACAGCTACAGACCCCACCGATGTATTCTGCCAAGAAAATTGATGGCCGGAAGCTCTATGATTTGGCCCGGGAAGGACAGGAAGTGTATCGGGAGCCGGTGCCAATTGAAGTCTTTTCCATTGAGATTCTCTGGATGGAGTTGCCAAGGGTAGCAATGCGGATTTCTTGCTCGAAGGGCACCTACATTCGTACCATCTGTCACGATATTGGAGAACAGTTGGGATGCTTTGGCTGTATGGAGGCACTTCGTCGTACCCAGGTGGGACCCTTTTGTGTTTCCGATGCGCTTTCCTTATCCCATGTGGAAGAATTGATGCAAGCCCATACCGTAGAAGCACACATCCAAAGCATTGATTCCTTATTTATGGAATATGATCGGGTGGATGCACTTGCGACGGCCAACAAGCCATTGGAGAACGGAAATAAACTAACCCTGGCAGACGTGGAAGGTGCTCCGAAGACGGATGCTGTACGCATGTATCATAGTGATGGACGGTTTGCGGGTATTTATCAGAAAACAACACAGGGATATACCTTGAGAAAGAACTTTTTGGAATGATTTACGTAAAAGGCATAGAGAAATTTTCGTGGGAAGGACCTACGGCGATTACAATTGGAAAATTTGACGGCATTCATCGGGGACATGAGCTTTTGGTTTCCAAAATCCATGCGCAGGCGATACATGAAATGGCTGCTGTGATGGTGACCTTTGACCATTCGCCGCGTGTGATTCTCGGCAAAGAAGCCAAGGATGATCGCAATCTGGTAACTGCTGCAGAACGAAGTATGCTGCTTTCAAAACAGGGACTGGACTTTCTGGTGGAGTTACCTTTTTCCGATGAAATCATTCATATGGAAGCAGAAGACTTTGTAGCCATGCTTTGTGAACGCTTACATATGAAATATCTGGTGGTAGGGGATGATTTTCACTTCGGTTATCAGGGCCGGGGAGATGTGGCATTGCTGGCACAGTTATCCAAACGCATGGGCTTTACCTTAGAAGTAATCGAAAAGTTAAAAGATGCGAGTCGTGAAATTTCGAGCTCCTATGTGCGGGAAGAAATCCGTCGGGGAGAAATCCATCACGCCAATGAGCTTTTGGGTCATCCGTATTTTGTGTGGGGTGAGATTACCCATGGAAATCACATCGGCACCGGTATGGGATTGCCGACCATCAATATTTTACCGCCAAGTGATAAACTATTGCCGCCCTTTGGCGTGTATGTCACCACGGTGGAAGTGGAAGGCCGTGTGTATCATGGAATTACGGATGTGGGGACCAAACCAACGGTGGCTGATGGCAAGGATGTGGTGGTAGAGACCCATATTTTGGATTTTTCCAGTAATATTTACGGTGAAACCGCCATGATTCGATTCTTTGAATATGTACGTCCGGAAATGAAGTTTGATTCCTTGGATGCACTAAAACGTCAGATTGAACAGGATAAAAAGCGGGCGGTACTATTTTTTAAAACACAATAATGTTACGAAAATGTTACAAAGATTACAGATTTTTATTGACACCGTTTCGTGCAGTTGTTATACTAAACCTTGTGAGAAAACAGTAGATAAGCTTTTTTATCTGCTGTTTTGATTTTTTGAGAGGTTACTATTTTATGAAATCTAGAATAATTCAAGCCTTTGCATTGATTTGCTGTGGCGTGGTGATGATCAGCAGTTGCATTCATAAGCCTTTTTATTCTGCCGGCGTAGAGACTCCGACGGATGGCAAGACCACCGCAGGTATTTCTACTGTTTTAGCGATTAATATGAACGAAACTTACAAGAGCGCTTGCGTATCCGATTCCAACAGTTCCATTACCGGTACCCAGGCTGCCATTGTATATGGTTATAACAACATCGGTATTGCCAATATTTCCGAAGGTAACTTGAATGTGCGTGAAGCAGCAGACGAGAATTCTTCCTTGGTTGGTAAGATGCCGGTGGATTCTGCTTGCGATATTCTGGGAATTGAAGGCGAGTGGGCACACATTAAGTCCGGTGAAGTGGAGGGTTACGTATTAGCCAGCTACCTTATGACCGGTGATGAGGCTCTTGCGAAGGCAAAGACTTTGGTACATACTGTTGCGACTGTTAAAACCAACGGATTGCGTGTACGTAAGGATGCCAACACGGATTCCGAGATTATTATGACCGTATCCGAAGGAGAGCAGTTAAGCTTTGTGGAAGATATGGGAGATTGGATCAAGGTTTCCCTGGATAACGAAGAAGGTTATGCCTATAAGGAATATGTGGAGATTACCGATGAAATTCGTGATGCCATGACCTTGACGGAAGCTCGCTATGGCGAGGGTGTTTCCGATGTCCGTGTCGCAATTATCGACAATGCCCTTCAGTATGTGGGATGTCCGTATGTTTGGGGTGGAACCTCTTTGGCTCATGGTTGTGATTGCTCCGGATTTACTATGGGAATTATGTCTCAGTACGGCGTGTATTTGCCACATTCTTCCCGCGCTCAGGCGAACTGCGGTACCCGTGTCAGCACTTCGGAATTAAAGCCGGGAGATTTGTTGTTCTACGGAAGTGGCAACTATATCAGCCATGTGGCAATTTACATGGGTGGTGGACAGATTGTTCATGCCAGTGATTCCCGTACCGGTATTATTATTTCCAACGCATTTTATCGTACACCGATTTGCGCAACCCGTGTCATTTACGATTAATATAAAGGTTTACAACCCCGACGGGGTATGTTAATATATCAATTGTGTGATTTGACCTGAATGTAGAAACATTTGGGCAGTTTCCTTTCTTCGGTAGATGGACACTCCGACCTTTTACTGAGGACTGGATGAAAACGAATAGGAGGATGTTATTATGATCACAAAAGAAAAGAAAACAGCTATTATCAATGAGTATGCAAGAACCCCTGGCGATACCGGTTCACCGGAAGTTCAGATTGCAGTTCTTACCGCTCGCATTCAGGAGCTTACTGAGCACTTGAAGGAGAACCAGAAGGATCACCATTCCAGACGTGGTCTTTTAAAGATGGTTGGTAAGAGACGTAACCTTTTGGGATACTTGAAGAATACTGATATTGAGCGTTATCGTTCTATCGTTGAGCGTTTAGGCTTAAGAAAATAGTTTTTTCATCAGAGCGGGATTTCTTTATTCCGCTCTGTTTTTCATGGCAGAAATATTTCCGAGACCACTGACAAGTACAGGATATGAGCCTGTGTTTTTCAGTAGTTTCGGGTATCTGCCATACAACACATAATGGAGGATATCACTATGACAAAAACTTACACAATGGAGTTGGCAGGCAGAACACTTCGTATGGACGTGAACCGCGTTGCCGCTCAGGCCAATGGAGCAGTATTGATTCAGTACGGTGAGACCACAGTACTTTGTACCGCAACCGCTTCTGATAAGCCTCGTGACGGTATCGACTTCTTCCCACTCAGCGTTGAGTTTGAAGAGAAGTTGTATTCTGTCGGCAAGATTCCTGGGGGATTTAATAAGCGTGAGGGTAAGGCTTCAGAGAACGCAGTTCTTACCGCTCGTGTAATCGATCGCCCGATGCGTCCGTTATTCCCGAAGGATTTCCGTAACGATGTAACCTTGAACAACTTGGTTATGTCCGTAGATCCGGAGTGCAGACCGGAAATCGTTGCCATGATTGGTACTGCAGTAGCTACTTCTATTTCCGACATTCCATTCGACGGTCCTTGTGCAATGACACAGATTGGTATGGTTGACGGAGCATTTATCGTAAACCCATCTCAGGAACAGTGGGACAAGGGTGATTTGAAGCTTACCGTTGCTTCTACCGCTGAGAAGGTTATCATGATTGAGGCCGGCGCTAATATCATTCCTGAGGATAAGATGATTGAAGCAATCTATATGGCTCATGATGTGAACCAGACCATCATCGCTTTGATTAACCAGATGGTTGCTGAAGTTGGTAAGGAGAAGTTTACTTATACCAGCTGTGCTATTCCGGAAGAGATGTTTGCTAAGATGCGTGAAATCGTACCTCCTGCAGAGATGGAAGAGGCAGTATTTACCGATCACAAGCAGACACGTGAAGAGAACATCAAGCGCGTTACCGAGAAGTTAGAAGAGGCATTTGCTGATAACGAAGAGTGGTTAGCTGTTCTTGGTGAGGCTGTATACCAGTATCAGAAGAAGACCGTACGTAAGATGATCTTGAAGGATCACAAGCGTCCGGACGGAAGAGCTATCGATCAGATTCGTCCGCTCTCCGCAGAAATCGATTTGATTCCACGTGTTCATGGTTCCGCTATGTTCACCCGTGGACAGACACAGATCTGTGACGTTGTTACCCTTGCTCCGTTATCGGAAGCACAGAAAGTGGACGGCTTAGATCCTTATGTTACCGAGAAGCGTTACATCCATCAGTACAACTTCCCGTCATACTCCGTAGGTGAGACCAAACCTTCCAGAGGACCGGGACGTCGTGAAATTGGACATGGTGCTTTGGCTGAGCGTGCTTTATTGCCGGTACTTCCATCGGTTGATGAGTTCCCTTATGCAATTCGTGCCGTATCCGAGACCTTCGAGTCCAACGGATCTACCTCCATGGCTTCTACTTGTGCATCTTGTATGTCTCTTATGGCTGCAGGTGTTCCGTTGAAGGCAATGGTAGCCGGTATTTCCTGTGGTTTGGTAACCGGAGATACCGACGATGATTACTTGGTATTAACCGATATTCAGGGCTTGGAAGATTTCTTCGGCGACATGGACTTCAAGGTAACCGGAACCAAAGAAGGTATCACTGCAATCCAGATGGATATCAAGATTCACGGTTTGACTCGCCCAATCGTAGAAGAGGCAATTCGTAGAACCAGAGAGGCTCGCTTTTTCATTATGGATACTTGTATGTCCAAGGCTATTGCTGAGCCTCGTAAGGAAGTTTCCGCTTATGCTCCGAAGATCATTACCATCAACATCGATCCTCAGAAGATTGGTGATGTGGTTGGTCAGAGAGGCAAGACCATCAACGAGATTATTGATCGTACCGGCGTGAAGATTGACATCACGGATGAGGGTGTTGTATCTGTTTGCGGTACCGACAAGGCAAAGATGGATGAGGCCGTAAATATGATTAACATCATTACAACCGAGTTCGAGAAGGGCCAGACCTTTACCGGTAAGGTTGTAAGCATCAAGGAGTTCGGCGCATTCGTTGAGTTTGCACCTGGTAAGGAAGGTATGGTTCATATCTCCAAGATTGCCAACGAGCGAATTGAGCATGTAGAAGATGTACTCACCTTAGGTGATGTTGTAAAGGTTGTTTGCTTAGGCAAGGACAAGATGGGACGCATCAGCTTCAGCATGAAGGATGTAGACCAGAACTAATGACAGTTAGATGAGTGGCGCCCCGATGATGTGTCGGGGCGTTATTTTTTTGAAGGATAAAGAATCGATGGAAGATTTGATGAATCGCATTAATCGCAAATATAAAACCATGAGCAAGGGGCAAAAGGCCCTGGCCAATTATATTAGCGACTATTATGACAAAGCCGTATTTTTGACCGCAGCGAAGTTGGGCGAGATTGTTTGCGTCAGTGAGTCTACGGTGGTACGCTTTGCTACTTGCTTGGGCTACAAGGGATATCCGGAATTCCAGAAGGCGTTGGAGGAGATGGTGTTAAATAAGCTAAACTCCGTGCAGCGGATGGAGGTTACCTATGGCCGTATTTCCAAAACCCATGTACTTTCTTCTGTACTGCAATCGGATATTCAGAAAATCAAAGAGACTTTAGAGCAGATGGACGAAACCACCTTTGAATTGGCGGTGGATATGATGTTGCATGCACGGAAGATTTATGTGGTTGGTATTCGCAGCTGTGCGCCACTGGCTTCTTTTTTGGCTTTTTATCTGAATCTGATGTTCGAAGATGTGATTCTATTGTCTACCAATAATTCTTCGGAATTATTTGAGCAGATGATCCATATCAATGAAGAAGATGTGATTGTGGGAATCAGTTTTCCGCGATATTCCATGCGTACATTGAAGGCTATGGAGTTTGCCAACAGCCGGAATGCCAAGGTAATCTCCATTACGGATTCGGTAAATTCCCCGATGAATCTCTATTCGTCCTGTAACTTGATTGCCAAGAGTGACATGGCCTCCATTGTGGATTCCTTGGTTGCACCGCTTTCTGTAATCAATGCATTGGTGGTTGCACTGTGTATGAAAAAGCAGGATGATGTGGTGGACACCATGGAGAAATTGGAACATCTGTGGGATGAATATCAATTTTATGAGAATGATGAATTAAACCCGATGGACGATTCGCTGAAGATGCAATATCGGGTGAGCGGTAAGGAGTTACATGAGTAATGTAGTTGTAATCGGTGGCGGCGCTGCCGGTATGATGGCTGCTTATGCCGCCGGAAGCAAGGGTCATCAGGTATCCCTGTACGATGGCAATGAGAAGCTGGGTAAGAAAATATATATTACCGGTAAGGGACGTTGTAACTTTACCAATGCCATGCCCCTGGAAGAATATTTCAATGGAAAGCTGGTGACCAATCCCAAGTTTTTATATAGTGCACTCTATACCTTTTCCAATGATATGGTGATGGAGTTTATGGAATCCCACGGAACGCCGGTTAAGGTGGAACGTGGCGACCGTGCATTCCCGGTGTCGGACCATGCCTCGGATATCACCGCTGCCTTAAAGCGGGCGATGGATGAAGTGGGGGTACGGGTCTTTTTAAATCGCAAGGTAGAAGAGATTCTGACTGCAGATCAACGGGTTTGCGGGGTGCGCCTTTCGGATGGTGCTAAGGTGATGGCAGACGCGGTGATTCTTGCCACCGGAGGCAAATCTTATCCGACCACCGGTTCCACGGGAGATGGTTATCGGTTTGCCAAGGATTTGGGACTTGTAGTAATACCTCCTAGACCATCCCTGGTTCCCTTTGTAACTCAGGAGGGCTATATTCCACTATTGCAGGGATTATCCCTACGGAATGTCATCCTTACCATTTATGATGACAAGAAAAAGGTGTATTCTGATTTTGGGGAATTGTTGTTTACCCATTTTGGAATCAGTGGTCCACTGGTGCTGACTGCTTCTGCGTTTCTTGGAAAACGCTTGGAACAGCGAGGCAGCCTGCGTGCCGAAATCGATTTGAAACCGGCCTTGTCGGAGGAACAGCTGGATGAGCGCCTGTTACGGGAGATTTCTGAGAATGGATCCAAGGCATTTCATAACTATATAGCAAAATTATTACCGGGAAAACTGGTGGATGTATTTGTGGATTTAACCGGCATTGCCCCGGATAAGAAGGCACGGGATTTGACGGCAAAAGACCGGGAGATGATCCGTAATTTGCTTCGCCATTTCCCGATGACGTTGATTGGGATGCGAGGGTTCAAGGAAGCCATCGTTACCCAGGGTGGAATTGATGTGAAGGAATTAGATCCTTCCACCATGGCAGTGAAGCGTTACAGCGGTTTATATGCCTGCGGTGAGGTATTGGATTTGGATGCGGTCACCGGTGGCTTTAATTTACAAATTGCGTTTTCAACCGGTTATTTGGCCGGTATATCCATAGAATAACGGAGGAAGATAGAAGATGAGCATAAATATTGCGATTGATGGACCGGCGGGTGCCGGTAAAAGTACCATTGCGAAGAAATTAGCCAAGGAATTGGGGTTTGTATATGTGGATACCGGAGCGATGTATCGTTCCATGGGCTTGTATTTCTTACGTCAGGGCGTGGACGGTAAGGATGAAGCTGCCATTATGGCCGGATGTCCGGATATCAACGTATCTATTCAATATGAGAATGGGGAACAACAGGTGCTCTTAAACGGAGAGAATGTATCCGGCTTGATTCGGACCGAAGAAGTAGGAGGTATGGCAAGTGTCATCAGTGCATATCCCTTTGTTCGTGATACCTTGACTGAACTTCAGCGCAATCTGGCCAAGACCCAGAATGTGATTATGGATGGCCGTGATATCGGAACCTGTATTTTACCGGATGCGGATGTGAAGATTTATTTGACTGCCAGCGTGGAGTGTCGTGCAAAACGCCGCTACAAGGAGATGTTGGAACGTGGTGTTGCTGCTGATTATGAGGAGATTGCAGCTGATATTGCCAAACGTGATGAGCAGGATATGAATCGTGCGGTTGCTCCGTTAAAGCAGGCGGAGGATGCCGTGTTGGTAGATTCCTCAGATTTAAATATTGATGAAGTTGTAGCAGCAATTCAGAAGATTTATCAGGAGAAGTGTCAATGAAGGTAAAACTGGCAGAAACTGCCGGATTCTGTTTTGGAGTTAAGCGTGCGGTGGATATGGTGAATGAACAGATAGCATCCGGCAAGCGCAACATCTATACCTATGGACCAATCATTCATAACGAACAAGTAGTTTCCAATTTTGAACAGCAGGGAGTGAGACAAATCCCGGAAGGGGATGATTTGAGTTCCCTTGAACCAGGAACGGTCATCATTCGTTCCCACGGAGTAAGCCGCAAGGTACGAGAGCAGCTGGAGGAAAAAGGTTTCGAAATTGTAGACGCAACTTGTCCTTTTGTTCTGAAAATCCATCGAACAGTTGAGAAATATTCCCGGGACGGATATTTTATTCTAATTATCGGAGACCCGAAACATGCGGAAGTTTGCGGCATTACGGGATGGATTTGCGGGGAAAGGTACGCGGTTATTCAAAATGAAGAGGATGCACGGAATTTTTCCCTAGAAACGGGAGAGAAAATCTGTATTGTATCCCAAACCACACACAACTTCAACAAATTTCAAGAATTAGTTGAAATAATAAAGCAAAAAGGGTATGATGTTATTGCTATGAATACAATCTGCAATGCTACGGAGGAACGGCAGAAGGAAGCTGCTTCCATCGCTGGCACGGTTGATGCGATGATTGTGATAGGAGGTAGAAATAGTTCAAACTCCCAGAAACTCTACGATATTTGTCGCGGAGCTTGTGAGAATACCTATTTCATACAGACGATAGAAGATATTTCAATGTCAACACTTCAATCCTTCGACTGCATAGGTATTACAGCAGGGGCATCCACCCCAAATTATATTATTCAGGAGGTTCAGAGAGAATGTCTGAAATGAGTTTTGACCAAATGTTAGAGGAGTCATTCAAGACTATTAGAAATGGAGAAGTGGTTGAAGGTACTGTTATTTCTGTAAAGCCAGATGAAATTGTACTGAATATTGGATATAAGTCTGACGGAATTATCACCAGAAGCGAATATACCAATGATAACAACTTAGATTTAACCACTGTCGTTTCTGAGAATGACACAATGGAGGCAATCGTTGTGAAGGTTAACGACAGCGAGGGCCAGGTTGTTCTTTCCTACAAGAGACTTGCACAGGAGAAGGGCAACAAGAAGTTAGAAGAAGCATTTAATAACCAGGAAGTACTGAAGGCTAAGGTTGTTCAGGTATTGAACGGTGGATTAAGCGTAGACGTTGAAGGCGCACGCGTATTCATCCCTGCAAGCCTTGTATCCGATTCTTTCGAGAAGGATTTAAACAAGTACAATGGTCAGGAAATCGAATTCGTAATTACCGAGTTCAATCCTCGCAAGCGTAGAATTATCGGTGATCGCAAGCAGTTATTGGTTGCTGAGAAGTCTAAGCTTCAGAAGGAATTATTAGAGAACATCAAGGCTGGTGACGTAATCGACGGTACCGTTAAGAACGTTACAAACTTTGGTGCATTCATTGACTTGGGTGGCGTTGATGGATTACTTCACATCTCCGAGATGTCTTGGGGCAGAGTTGATAACCCATCTAAGTTATTCAAGAACGGTGACAAGGTTACCGTATTTATTAAGGAAATTAACGAGAGCAAGATTGCGCTTTCTATGAAATTCCCAGACAAGAATCCTTGGAACGGAGCAAGCGATAAGTTCGCAGTTGGTAACGTTGTAACCGGTAAGATCGCTCGTATGACCGATTTCGGTGCATTCGTTGAGTTAGCTCCTGGCGTGGATGCATTATTGCATGTATCCCAGATCTCTAAGGATCATGTTGAGAAGCCATCCGATGTTTTGACCGTAGGTCAGGAAATCGAGGCTAAGGTTGTAGAGTTCAAGGAAGATGATCACAAGATCAGTCTTTCCATGAAGGCTCTTCTTCCAGATGCTGAGGAAGCAGTAGAGGCTGATGCAGAGTAATTCTGCATCCCTCATTACAAAAAAATAATAGCAAAGGGGTAAGGATGTATGGACAATTACGAGGGTTTTAAATCAGATGTACTACGTCTTACAAAGATTGATTTAAGCGCATACAAAGAAAAACAGATGCGCCGTCGAATCGATTCTCTTGTAACCAAACACGAATGCAAGACTTATCCGGAATACGTCAAATTGCTGACCAGTGATAAGAATGTGTTTGAGGAATTTGTTAATTTCTTGACCATCAATGTTTCCGAGTTTTATCGGAATCCGGATCAATGGAAGCTATTGACCGAGGAATACGCACCGGAGCTTATCAAAAACTTTGGTAAGAACCTGAAGATTTGGAGTGCGGCATGTTCCACCGGTGATGAGCCATATTCCCTAGTAATGGCCTTATCTGATTTGATTGATATCAATCAGATTACCATCTATGCCACTGATTTAGATAAGCAGGTAATCGCCCAGGCGAAGACCGGTATTTATTCTGAGAAGAGTATCGCCGGTGTTCCGGACGACAAGAAGAAGAAATTCTTCACCAAGATTGGAGATACCTCTTATCAGATATCCGATCAAGTGAAAAGTCGTGTTCGATTCCAGGAACACAACCTCCTGCGGGATGCATACCCCAAGGATTATCATTTGATTGTATGTCGTAATGTTTTAATCTACTTTACCGAAGAAGCGAAGCATGAAGTTTATGCGAAGTTTGCAGATTCTCTGGTTCATCATGGCATCTTGTTTATCGGTAGTACAGAACAGGTCATGGATTACAAGAATCTCGGTTATAAACGTAGATCATCTTTCTACTATGAGAAAGATCCGCAATAAGTAATACCTATTCCTGAATAATAGAAAGACCACTGCAGTTGCAGTGGTCTTTTTTTAATTTTCTTTGATCAAATCAATGAGGTATTGATTTAGCCAGTCATTGTTGAATCCCTCGCTACTACATTCCATATACCGTTGCTTGTCACCATAACTTTCCTGGAAAAGATGGCTGCATCCCGATTGTAATAAACTGTTGGTTGGCATACGCAGGAAGCGGCCTTCTTTCTTGGCACAGCAATTTTCCTTAGTTGCCCGTTGCTTCTTGTCCTTGGGGATGGTATCGCCCAACAGCTTTGGTACGATCATGTCTTCTTCCGGAAGATAGTAGTAGTTCTTGTAATCCGGATAGTAGTAACGCAAAGTGCCGCAGATAGGATATAGGATGCAATGGAAGGCATCCCCTTCATAGGTGAGGTAACAACCGTCCTTGCGTAGGGTCAGGGGCTTTGGCAGTGGTTTTTCAACGGTTCCCTGTATCAAAATTTCCTTGTCGCTTTCTTCCACCGCCGTAATGGTGTAATTGTTCTTCCGGTAAATATATCCCAAGTTTAAG
This sequence comes from Lachnospiraceae bacterium, assembly GCA_024690885.1. Classification (GTDB taxonomy): domain Bacteria; phylum Bacillota; class Clostridia; order Lachnospirales; family Lachnospiraceae; genus XBD2001. Next base: position 15,708 of record JAILOI010000068.1, on the reverse strand, counting down.
AGGGGGAGTAGTTTCAGCATTCCCCGCACATCATCCAAATTGTGCTGTTTTAACAGTTGCAAATCCTCTGCATTGGGATGCAATGCGTATCGCTGATAGACTTCAATGAGCTGTCCACCATCGTATAAATCTTCCCGTTGGATGCCAAGATAACATTCTAAGCTCTTTTGTTTGTAGTGCTCTAACTGTAACAGATTGGAGAACTGCTTTACAAACAAAAAGAGGTCAAAACAAGGCATGGAAGATGGGGTGATGTCCAGCTGATGCTTCTGTGCTCGCTTCTCGATGAAGGGAATATCAAACCGGTTGCCGTTGAAGGTAAAACATTGCTTCTTGGTGGCAAGGAGTTTGGCAAAGGCTTCCAGCACCGCTTTTTCCCCATATTTGTTTTCTGCAAAAAAGAGGGTAATGGTTGCCGCATCTTCCTCAAAGGTTGCGCATCCAATCATGTAGATGGAACAGTATTCCGCTTTAAACCCGGTTGTTTCAATATCAAAGAACAGCGAGTCCATCAAATTTTCTGAGGCACCTATAAATACATCTTTCGTAGAAATGTCGTTGCGGTCAAAAGGAACGCGTTCAGTCCAAGTCTTCATAATTACTCCTTTTCTCGGCTTATTATATCATGGAATCTGATTGGTATCCGAGATGTTTGTCTTCCCCAAAATATATTTCTATAGTTGTTAGTATAATCTAACTTTCAATTATGGTACGTACTTAAAATTATACAAGAAATTTGTTAAATTGCACTTGGATTATGTAAAAAAGTGCTATACTTTAGGTAAGTATTTGTAATATTCATGAAAAGAAAGTGGGGTAACGTGAATGGGTCTAAAGACTTTTCAGGGCGGTGTCCATCCATATGATGGAAAAGACCTATCCAAATCGAAGCCGATTGTAGACTATCTACCGACCGGCGACTTGGTATTTCCGCTGTCTCAGCACATTGGAGCACCTGCGACACCAATTGTTGCCGTGGGTGATTCCGTTTTGCGGGGGCAGAAGATTGCGGAAGCATCGGGATTCGTATCAGCTTCGATTTTCTCCTCGGTTTCCGGTACCGTAAAAGCAATTGAACCACGCCGGACAACAACAGGAGATATGGTCAATTCCATTATCATCGAAAATGATGGTACATTTTCAGAGGTGGAGTACGTCGCCACAGACGATGTAACAACATTGACTCGTGAGCAAATCATCGACAAAATCAAGGAAGCCGGCGTTGTTGGTATGGGAGGAGCCGGATTTCCAACGCACGTCAAATTGTCTCCAAAAGAACCGGATCAAATTGAATACATCATCGCCAACGGCGCAGAATGTGAGCCTTATCTGACATCAGATTACAAGAACATGATGGAAGAGGGCGAACTTCTGGTGGAAGGCATGAAAATTGTGCTTTCCTTGTTTCCGAAGGCTCAAGGTATTATCGGAATCGAAGATAATAAACCGGATTGTATTGAGCATTTGCGTGCTTTGACGGAAAACGAAGAACGCATCAGAGTACAACCACTCATGACGAAATATCCGCAAGGTGGTGAGCGTCAGTTGATTCATGCCGTTACCGGTCGTGACATTAACTCTAAGATGCTTCCTGCAGATGCGGGCTGTATCGTTGACAATGTAGAAACTTTGATTTCTATTTATCGTGGTGTCAAATTGGGACGTCCGGTGATTACCCATAACTTTACCGTAACCGGTGATGCTGTGGTAAACCCGCAGAATTTCCGAATCTGTGTTGGCACCAATTTTGCCGAATTGTTAGAAGCGGCCGGTGGGCTCAAAGAAGGCGGGGCCGAGAAACTCATTGCCGGAGGACCGATGATGGGCTTTTCTTTGTTCTCATTGGATGTACCGATTACAAAGACCACCTCTGCATTGATTGCCATGTCACGTGACGAAGCAAGTCAGTTTGAAACCACTGCTTGCATCAATTGCGGACGCTGCGTGGAAGCTTGTCCGGAGAAGTTGATTCCTTCCCGTTTGGCGGATTACAGTGAACATGGCCAGAAGTCGGAATTCGAGAAGTGGTATGGTCTCGAATGTATCGAATGCGGCAGCTGTAGTTATATCTGTCCGGCAAGACGCCATCTGGCACAATCCATTAAAACCATGAAAAAGCTTGTCCTGGCTGACAAGCGAAAGAAATAAGAGAGGGGGATGCATCGTGAGTGACTTATTACATGTAACATCATCGCCACACGTGCGTGGTCGGGATGATACCAGACGCATTATGCTGTATGTGATCATCGCCCTATTACCGGCGACCTGTTTTGGCGTATGGAATTTCGGAACACATGCACTGTTGTTAATTATATTTACAGTTGCTTCTTGTGTTTTGACGGAATTCGCCTACGAGAAGCTATTGCACAAGAAGGTGACCATCGGAGACTTCAGTGCGGTTGTCACCGGTTTATTGTTAGCGTTGAATTTTCCAAGCTCCTTGCCGCTTTGGATCGGTGTACTCGGTGGTATTTTTGCCATTCTGGTTGTTAAGATGCTTTTCGGTGGTTTGGGACAGAATTTCATGAATCCGGCGTTGGGGGCTCGTTGCTTTTTGATGATTTCCTTTACCGGATATATGACAAATTTCTCGGATTATCCGGGGTATGTGGAAGTATTTTCTTCTGCAACACCACTGGCCAGTTTAAAAGCCGGTGGAAGCGTGGATCTGATGCGTATGATGATAGGTACGATTCCCGGAACCATTGGTGAAACCAGTGCGTTTGCTATTTTAATCGGCGCCATCTTCCTGATTTTAACCGGTGTCATTGATTTGCACATTCCCGGCACCTACATTGTGTCCTTTGCATTGTTTGTGTTGTTATTTGGCGGTCATGGACTGGATGTTCGTTATGTTGTGATTGAGATTTGTGGTGGCGGTTTGCTCCTTGGTGCATTCTTTATGGCGACAGATTATGTTACGTCACCGATTACGCCTATGGGCAAAATCATATTCGGTATAGTTCTTGGTGTTTTAACCGGAATCTTTCGTATTTTTGGAGCCAGTGCAGAAGGTGTATCCTATGCCATCATCTTCTCCAACTTGCTGGTACCTTTGATTGAACGAATCACCGTTCCTCGTGCCTTTGGTATTGTAAAGGCAAAGAAGGGAGGCGATGCGACATGAAGCAATCCTTGTTCAAAGATGCCATGATTTTGACTGCAATCACGTTGATTGCCGGTTTGGCCTTGGGATTTGTTTATGAAATCACCAAAGCACCAATTGCAAAAGCAGAAGCAGATGCAGTGGCGAAGGCTTATCAAACCGTATTTGCAAATGCAACCACCTTTGATGCGTTAGAAAACTTCGATACCCAAGAAGCATCTTCCTATGTACAGTCTGAAGGCTACACTGAGGATGACATTGATCAGGTAGTCGTTGCCAAGGATACCTCCGGTACAACACTCGGCTATGTGATTACCGTGACTTCTCATGCAGGTTATGGTGGAGACATCACCTTCTCTGTTGGAATTACAACGGATGGAAACATTAATGGATATTCCATCACCAGCATCAGTGAAACCGCCGGTCTTGGTATGAAGGCCACGGAAGAGAAGTTTTCTTCCCAGTTTGCAAACATTCCGGCAGCTACATATACCGTAACCAAAAGCGCTCCGGCGGGGGACCTGGAAGTGGAAGCAATTTCCGGTGCAACCATTACGTCAAACGCAATGACCGGTGGAGTTAATGCAGCCGTATGCTACTTTCAAAAATTGACGGGAGGTGCTGCGAATGAATAAGAATGTGGAACGTTTATATAACGGAATCATCAAAGAAAATCCGACCTTCGTCTTAATGCTTGGTATGTGTCCGACCTTAGCAGTTACCACCAGCGCCATCAACGGCCTTGGTATGGGTCTTTCCACGACGGTGGTTTTGACCCTCTCCAACGTGTTGATTTCCGCGTTGCGAAACATCATTCCAAGTCGGGTACGTATGCCGGCCTTTATCGTTGTGGTTGCATCCTTTGTAACCATCGTACAGTTTTTGGTACAAGGCTTTGTTCCAAGCCTGTACGCATCCCTTGGAATCTATATTCCGCTGATTGTTGTAAACTGTATTATTTTGGGACGTGCAGAAAGCTACGCATCCAAGAATCCGGTATTGCCATCCCTCTTTGACGGACTAGGTATGGGTCTTGGATTTACCTTAAGTTTAACGATTATTGGTTTGGTAAGAGAGCTCCTAGGCGCCGGCCAGATGTTTGGCCACCAGGTATTGCCATTGGCAGATGCCTCCACCAACACTTTGGGATTTACCCCAATTACCATCTTTATATTAGCACCGGGTGCGTTCTTCGTTTTAGCCATCTTGGTTGCGATTATGAATGTGATTCGTCAGAAGGCAGAAGACCGTGGAAAGCCTTTGGCAAAAGCCCAGGGTTGTCTGACTGGGGATTGCAGCGGCTGTGCTTCTGCATCCGTTTGTAGCGGCAAAACCGTAGACGAGAAAGGAGAAGACCAATGAAAGAATTATTGATTATCCTGATTAGCTCCTCCATCGTCAACAACGTCATCTTGAGTCAGTTTTTGGGATTGTGTCCCTTCCTTGGCGTATCCAAGAAGGTGGAGACCGCCGCAGGTATGGGTGGAGCGGTAATTTTCGTTATTACCATCGCCTCCTTTGTTACCAGCGTGTTGTATAAGTTTGTATTGGCACCAACCGGATTTGCATACCTGCAAACCATCGTGTTTATTCTGGTTATTGCAGCTTTGGTACAGTTTGTAGAGATGTTTTTAAAGAAAAGCATTCCATCCTTGTATCAGGCGCTGGGCGTGTATTTGCCTTTGATAACCACCAACTGTGCCGTACTGGGTGTGGCACTGAAGAACGTTACCAATTCCTATAATATTTTAGAGGGTGTGGTAAACGGTTTTGCCACTGCAGTTGGATTTACCATCGCCATTGTCATTATGGCGGGTATCCGTGAGAAAATCGAATACAACGATATTCCAAAACCCTTCAAGGGATCTGCAATTGTACTTGTAACTGCCGGATTGATGGCGATTGCCTTTTTTGGATTTTCCGGTGTTATATAAGGAGGGAAGCGTATGAGTATAACAGGTGTTTTATTCGCAATGTTAATTGTCGGCGCCACAGGTTGTCTCATTGGCTTTTTCCTTTGCTTTGCGTCTGAAAAGTTTAAAGTGGAAGTTGATGAGCGCGAGAGTGCCATCTTAGAAGTATTGCCGGGGAACAACTGTGGAGGTTGTGGATATGCCGGCTGTTCCGGATTGGCTGCTGCCATTGTAAAAGGCGAAGCTCCGGTAAACCAGTGTCCGGTAGGCGGTGCGCCCGTTGCCGCATTGGTCGGTGAAATCATGGGTGTCGCAGCAGAAGAAGGCGTTCGTCAAGTTGCCTTCGTGAAGTGTGCCGGCACCTGCGAAAAAGCCAAAAACAACTATGTCTATACCGGAGTCGAAGACTGTACTGCAATGGCCTTTGTTCCGGGTGGAGGCCCGAAGGCTTGCGATTATGGATGTATGGGCTTTGGTTCCTGCGTTCAGGCATGTCCCTTTGATGCCATTCATATTGTAGATGGCATTGCAAAAGTGGATAAGGAAGCATGTAAGGCTTGCGGCAAATGTATTGCGGTTTGCCCGAAGCATTTGATTGAATTCATCCCATATGAAGCGTCTTATGCAGTTGCATGCAGCAGCAAGGACAAGGGCAAAGACGTGATGCAGGTATGTCAAACCGGATGTATTGCGTGTCACCTTTGTGAGAAGAATTGCCCACAAGGTGCCATCACCATTACGGATAACATTGCCCACATTGACCAGTCCCTGTGTACCGGTTGCGGTGTATGTGCCGAGAAATGTCCGAAGAAGGTCATTTTCCCACAGCAGGTTGTTGCAACGGCACTCGAGGCATAAAATCAAAGAGAAAGCATGGTAGCAGAATTCCTGTTGCCATGCTTTTTTTCATAAGAGATATGCTACAATAAATGCATGTAGAAAAGGAGAGGGAATATGATTGGACCAATAATACTTGGGGTTTTTCTACTTGCAATACTCCTATGCTCCATATACTTAGCCCACGTTACGGTGTATGGACGCAGGCAGACGTTAGAAGAATCCTGGACATGGCAAATGGAACATTCTCCGGCCACCCAACGATTCAAAGCAGAGGACTTTGAGGGGTATACCGTGACGGGAGTTGATGGATATGTTTATCACTGCGCCTTCCTTCCGGCCAAGATTCCAACCAATCGGTATGTGATTTTGGTACATGGATATACCGACACCAGATGGGGAATGCTGAAATACTTGCAATTTTATGCAACCATGAACGTGAATTGCATCCTGTACGATCAACGTGGACATGGAATGAATCGGCCAACTTTCTGTACCTATTCTCTGAAAGAAAGCGAATGTCTAAAGTCCATTTATGAAGATGCCAGGCGTAGATTTGGAGAAGAGGTGCACATTGGATTGCACGGCGAATCCCTTGGCGGTGCCACCATATTAGAATCGATGAAATACGGGCTTGATGTGGATTTCTATGTAGATGATTGTGGCTTTGTAGAATTGATGCATGTACTAAAACATGGGTTATCCAATATGCATTTACCGAGATTTTTGGCCTATACGGCTTCCTTATGCAATGGAATCCTGCATGGATTCTTCTTCTGGAAGGTAAAGCCACTCAACCATGTGGTCGGGAATGAAGTGCCGATTCTCTTTATGCATGGAGCATCCGATGATCTCATCCTTCCCAGCCACAGCCAAAGCGCTTATGATGTCTGCAAAGGAGAGAAGTACATTCATCTGTTCAAAGGCGCCGGACACGCCCAGAGTGCGGAGGTTTCTCCGCAAGAATACCGGGAAGTGTTAGAAACATTTCTTCGTCGGATTGGTTTTATTTAGCATCCTTCATCTGATACTGATTCATACCGGATGTACAATGCATTTGACCATCACTTGTTACAAATATAGCTTCTGTATCGGGCAGGGATTCAACGTAATCCATGCCCTTTTCCAATCCCAGGCAAAAGCAAAGGGTGGAGAGTGCATCCCCGTCAACCGAGGAATCATTCATAATGGTAACGGAAGTAAGTCCATTCTGGATGGGTTTACCGGTGGTGGTATCTAGCAGATGATGATAGATGATGCCATCTTCTTCGAAGTAACGTTGATAGGTTCCACTGGTTACTATGGATTTATTTATCACCTGTAAGGCACATAATACTTCGTTGTCTTCACCAAACGGCTTTTCGATACCAATCGTACAAGGCCAGGACGTATCTTCGTTGATGGTTCGCACGTTGCCGCCTAAGTTAATGATGGTATGCTTCGTAACTCCCTGTTCTTCCAGGTAGTTTGTAAGCCGATCGGCGGCGTATCCCTTGGCAATTCCACCCAAATCGATGATGGAGCCCTCGAGAGTTCGTGTTACGGTTGCATCTGTTGGATTTACAACAAGGGACTGATAATCAACGGTTGCTTTGGCAGCTTGAATCTCGTCTTCGGTTGGAAGTGTGCCGTCATAATTTTTGAAATTCCAGACGTTGGAGAGTGCTCCGATGGTGACATCAAATGCACCTTGGGATTTGTCTCCATAGTCCATTGCAATCTGTAACAGCTCGATGGTTTCCGGATGCACAGAAACCGCCTGTCCCACAGGCGCTGCATTCACTTTGGATATATCGGAATCCGCCCGCTTATTGGAGAAGTAGGACTCATAACGCTCTAATTCGTCCAATGCTTCCTGCAATACAGTGGGATCATCGACATCTACCGCAACGATGGAGCAGTAGGTGTCAAAATAAAATCCTTCTGCCTTCGCCTGTTGGTGCGTATTGTGATTTCCTTGAAAATCACATCCGGTTAGCAATAATGATAGCATCAATGCTATACATAATATCTCTCGTATGGTCTTATGCGCTGTGTGTTGTGTTTTCATAGGTCTAGTATATCAAAAGAAACACCACAGATAGTGATTTTTTTACAAAAATATGATAAAGTTTTTCTTAGTGTTTAAAAGGAAAAGGATAAGAAAATGAACAAAGATTTTTCAACAGTAAAACGTGTGGTGATTAAAATCGGATCCAACTCCCTGACCCATCCAACCACCGGTCGTTTGGACTATATCAAAATCGAACGGTTGGCGATGGAATTGTCGGATTTACGGAATCGCGGACTCGATGTCTGCCTGGTTTCCTCCGGTGCAATTGCTGTGGGTCGACAGATGTTAGGTGTACATGAACGCCCGACTGCCATGCCTGAGAAACAGGCGTTGGCTTCCGTTGGACAGGCACGTTTGATGGGCATCTATCAGAAATACTTTTCTCAGTATACCCAGACAGCAGGCCAGGTTTTGATGACCAAGAATACCATTTTAGATAATGTATCCCGCAAGAATGCCCAGAATACCTTTGAGGAATTGTTTACCATGGGTGTGATTCCGGTTGTAAACGCCAACGATACGGTCTCTACTTACGAAATCCAGTTTGGTGACAATGATACCTTGTCTGCCATTGTTTGTTCTCTGGTGCACGCAGATTTATTGATCCTTTTATCGGATATTGACGGGTTGTATACCGACAACCCACGTACGAATCCGAAGGCAGAATTTGTTCCTCTGGTGGAACAGTTGGATGAGGCGACCATGCATATGGGTTCTTCGGATACGGGAAGTGATGTGGGTACCGGCGGCATGGCGACGAAGTTGCGTGCAGCACAGATTGCAACCGCTTCCGGAGCAGATATGATTATCGCCAACGGCAAGGATATTTCGATTATTCATCGAATTTTTGAAGATGATTATCGTGGCACTTTGTTTAAAGCAAACTACGATGAGGATTTCTATATTGTAGATATGATTGAGGATAGCATTGGATAATCAAACCATTCGAAATCAAAAACGAAGCTGGCGTGATCTTGTCACTGCGGATGCACGTGCCTGCTGGGAACAACAGCTGATACAGGTGCTGAAAAATTCCTTTTTTCAGGATGCGTTTTATGAACGGGTATTGTGCTTTTATCCCACGGCATCGGAAGTGGATTTACGGCTGCTGTATCAAACGCTTTTGGAACGAGGCATTGCACTTTACTTCCCGGTGACCTATGACCATCACATCCGGTTTTATCGCATTTCGTCCATGGACGATTTTCAGGAGGGGCGCTTTCATATTATGGAGCCCATCTCCATGGAGGAATTGGAACACGACGAGGGAACGTTGGCTTTGACACCGGGGTTGGCGTTTTCCAAGGAGGGGGAGCGGATTGGCTATGGCGGTGGATTTTATGATCGCTTTTTTGCCGCGCATCCGGACATCATCCGTGTGGGGATCTGCTTCGGTGGACAATTATCTTCTGAAATCACCGGTATGGATTGGGACATTCCCATGCATTACGTGGTAACAGAACAAGGGGTTTTTACCAATTTATAGTTTGGAGTTTATGTTTGTATGGAATTTATGAATTTGGATCAATTTGACCTGGCTCAATCTGCACCCGATGAGGAACCACAGCGCCAGTACTACTATATGGCTTTGGCTCGCACTAAGGTGGCAGCGCTTGCTGCAGAGGTGGGTCATACCTTGACGGCCCATGTTACCACCTTCGGTTGTCAGATGAACGCCCGGGATTCAGAGAAATTAGAGGGCATTCTAAAACTGGTGGGATATGAACTGGTGGAGGAAGAAGAGGATGCGGATTTTGTCATTTATAACACCTGCACCGTACGTGAGAATGCCAACAACAAGGTGTACGGGCGTTTGGGTTATCTGCATGCCATCAAGAACAAGAAGCCCCATATGATGATTGCCTTGTGCGGTTGTATGATGCAGGAACCGGAAGAAATCCAGACCCTGCAGGATAGTTATCGTTTTGTGGATTTGGTATTCGGTACCCATAATCTGTATAAGTTTGCAGAGCTGTTGTGCACAGCACTAGACAGTGATCGCATGGTCATTGATATCTGGAAAGATACGGATATGATTGTCGAGAATCTACCGGTAAATCGGAAGTATCCATTCAAATCCGGCGTTAACATTATGTTTGGCTGCAACAATTTCTGCAGTTATTGTATTGTTCCGTATGTCCGTGGCCGGGAACGCTCGCGCAAGCCTCAGGAAATCCTGCGGGAAATCGAATCTATGGTAGCCGACGGAGTCAAGGAAGTAATGTTGCTTGGACAGAACGTCAACTCCTACGGTAAGAACTTAGATCCACAGGTCAGCTTTGCAGAGTTACTTTCCGCGGTGGATGAAATCGAAGGTCTGGAGCGTATTCGTTTTATGACTTCTCATCCCAAGGATTTGTCCGATGAGTTGATTGCGGTTATGGCTAAAAGCAAGAAGATTTGTCATCATATGCATTTGCCATTGCAGTGTGGTAGCGACCGTTTGTTAAAAGAGATGAATCGCCACTATACCAAGGCTCATTACCTGGAACTGGTGGAGAAGCTTCGGAAGGCCATTCCGGACATTGCCATTACCACAGATATCATTGTTGGCTATCCGGGAGAGACGGAGGAAGACTTCTTGGACACCATGGATGTGGTGAATCAGGTTCATTACGACAGTGCCTTTACCTTCATCTATTCCAAACGTACCGGAACCCCTGCTGCCAGAAAGGAAGACCAGGTGCCGGAAGAAGTGGTCAAGGATCGTTTCGACCGATTGCTACAAGTGGTTCGTAAGGACGGACAGGCTAAGGCCGAAAGCTACACCGGTTCCGTACAGCGCATTTTGATTGAGCAGGTAAACGAACAGGATGCTTCTCTTGTAACCGGTCGTATGGACAACAACTCCGTGGTTCATATTCCGGGAGACGCTTCTATGATTGGTACCTTTGTAGATGTGAAATTAGTGACTTGTAAAGGCTTTTATTATATTGGCGAGAGACTTTCATGAAACAATTCTTTTCGAATGTGAACGTAAGAATTACAATGATCTTAGGATGCTTCGTCCTCCTTGCCTTCGGGGTGTGGTTTTTTCTCTTCCAGGAGGAAGGCGCTTCGGTGGTCATTACCGTGGACGGAGAATTCTATGGTGCATATGAGTTGGATCGGGATCAGGAAATCCCGGTGACGGTGGGAGATCAAACCACCAATGTTGTTTGCATCCGGGACGGGTATGCCTACATGCGAGAGGCGAAGTGCCCGGATCATCTGTGCATCCATCAAGGACGGATTGCAAAAACCGGAGAAAGCATTGTCTGCCTGCCCAATCGTGTGGTGGTCACCATTGTATCCGATGATGAAATTGCCGTAGATGCAGTTGCAAAGTAAGGGGAGTATGATGAAGCACAAAGTTGCTTACATGGGAATGTTTGTTGCACTGGCCATGATTCTGTCCTACGTGGAGAGTCTGGTTCCGTTCTTCTTTGGCGTTCCCGGAATGAAATTAGGCCTGACCAACGTGGTTGTGTTGGTGGTGTTATATTTTTATGGACCGAAGGAAGCCTTTGGAATCAATGTGATTCGCATTGTGCTGCTCGGCATCTTGTTTGGCAACGGATTCAGTTTGCTCTACAGTCTGGCCGGCGGCATCCTAAGCTTTTTGGCAATGCTTGGATTCAAACGCATCCAGGGCTTGCATATAATTCTGGTGAGTGCCGGTGGTGGTATTTTCCATAATATCGGTCAGTTGATCATCGCCGGAGTGTTTGTGAATAACTGGAATCTGTTGTTTTACTTTCCCTTCTTATTGGCGGGAGGTATTATTACCGGCGGTGTCGTGGGATTGTTGGGTGCCATTGTTTTGAAACACCTGCAATCCATCCAATCCATTCAGAAGGAGTAGCGTATGTACGCATATATTGAAGGAGAAATTACCTATATCACCGATGAGGTTGCAGTTGTGGACGTGGGTGGTATCGGTTATGAGATTCATATTGGAACACGGGATGCTGTGACGTTGGCGGTGGGAAATCGCCGTCGGTTTTATACCTATTTTCAGGTGAGTGAGAACGGCATCGGGCTCTATGGTTTTCTGACCATTGAGGAGAAGGAGTTCTTTGAGAAGCTGATTGGTGTCAGTGGGGTTGGTCCCAAAGCCGCCATTGCCATCCTTGGTTGCAACAGCTTAAGTGATTTGAAATTCGCGATTCTCGGTGACGATGAGAAGGCCATCACCAAAGCCCCCGGAGTTGGCCCGAAGATTGCGAAGCGCATTATTTTAGATTTGAAAGACAAAATCAGCTTAAGCGATTCCTTTGAGGAGCGACTGACTTCTTCCGAGGAGAGTGCCATGGCATCTGTGAAGAATGATGTTTTGATGGCCATGACTGCCTTGGGCTATGGCTCTTCGGAAGCGTTGAAGGCCATGTCTTTGGTGGAGATGACGGAAGATATGACAGAAGAGCAGCTGTTGAAAGAAACGCTACGCATGATGAACGTATAAGGAAGCAGACATGGAACGACGAATCATTACCGGTGGGAAACTCACGGAGGATGCCAAGAATGATAATATCTTGCGTCCGCAGTCTTTGGATGATTATGTGGGACAATCCGCCGTCAAAGAAAATCTTAAAATCTATATACAGGCGGCCAAGCAACGTGGGGAGTCCCTGGATCACACCCTCTTTTTCGGCCCTCCGGGTCTCGGCAAAACCACCCTGGCCGGTATTATCGCCAATGAGATGGGGGTACATGTGAAGATTACCTCCGGCCCGGCCATTGCAAAAACCGGAGAGATGGCTGCCATCCTTACCGGATTATCCGATGGGGATATTCTCTTTATCGATGAGATTCATCGCTTGAATCGACAGGTGGAAGAGATGCTGTATCCGGCTATGGAGGATTTTGCTGTGGATGTGGTGATTGGTAATGCCGGTCCTCAGGCCAAATCCATTCGGTTGGATTTACCGCATTTTACCTTGATTGGCGCCACCACCAGAGCCGGCTTATTATCGGCTCCTTTGCGTGACCGTTTCGGCGTCATCAGTCATCTGGAATTTTATCAGCCTACGGAATTACAGGAAATCATTCAGAAGTCGGCCACCAAGCTAGGGGTTACCATAGATGCGGAGGGTGCTTATGAATTGGCCCGTCGTTCCAGAGGTACGCCACGTTTGGCCAATCGTCTGTTAAAACGTGTCCGTGATTTTGCAGAAGTTAACTACGATGGTCATATTACCAAAGCAGTTGCCGCAGAGAGCCTGGACCGATTGGATGTGGACTCCATGGGACTTGATAACAACGACCGGAAGATGCTGCTTATGATTATGGATAGTTTCGGTGGTGGCCCGGTGGGCTTAGATACCTTGGCTGCGTCCTTAGGAGAGGATGCCGGAACCATCGAGGATGTGTACGAGCCTTACCTGGTACAGAATGGATTGATTCATCGTACCCCAAAGGGGCGCGTGGTGACGGATCTTGCATATGAGCATTTTCATCGTCCCATCCCGCAGGCATAAGTATTCTTGCTTGGATTTTTCTTACAAATCTATTGTTTTTAGGCTTTTTTCTAGCTATAATAAAAAGGTCTAATTTTCGAAAATTTCGTTTGGGAGGGAGTCCTATATGTCAGCCAAGAAAAGTGCTGAGGTATTAATCGGAGGTAAGGTTTATACCTTGAGTGGTTACGAGGAAGAAGAATATCTTCAGAAAGTCGCAGCCTATATTAACAACAAAATCTCTGAATTTGATTCCATGGAGGAATTTCGTATATTCCCTGCAGATATGAAAGCAACATTGGTGGAGCTGAATATCGCGGATGATTACTTCAAAGCCAAAGCGTTGGTGGAGAAGTACGAAAGTGATATGGAGCTTCGGGACAAGGAATTATATGACTTGAAGCACGACTTGATTTCAGACCAGGTACGTGTGGAGGCCCTGGAAGAACAAGTGCGAAACTTGGAGATGGAGAAGAAGGACTTATTACTTGCGAAGTCAAAACTGGAAGCGTCCTTAGAGGAATCACTCCTGGGTTCTTTAAGTGTCAGTGATGATGCTTCGAATTTTTAATAGTGACATCGAGGGACAGTATTCGCCTGTCCCTTTTTATTTTGAGGATATTGTATGAGTGAAATTGGTTTGGAAGTATTGGCGCCGGCCGGTGATCCGGAGATTTTTAAACGGGTGATAGATGCCGGAGCAGATGCGGTGTATTTTGGAGGGCATGCCTTTGGCGCCCGGGCGTATGCAACGAATTTTACTTTGGAAACTGCCGAGGAATCCATTCGTTATGCCCATGCCAGAGGGAAGAAAGCCTACTTAACCGTCAATACGCTACTGAAAAATATGGAAATTGAGCAAACGCTCTATGGGTATTTGTCAGCCTATGCCCAGATGGGATTGGATGCAGTCATCGTTCAGGACTTTGGTGTGTTTTCCATGGTGCGGGATTTTTTCCCAAGCCTTGCCATCCATTGTTCCACCCAGATGAGTTTAGCTACGCCGTATGGAGCCGGATTTTTGCAACAGCAGGGGGCGCATCGGATTGTCACTGCCCGGGAACTATCCTTGCAGGAAATCAAAGACATCTATGATGCCACCGGCGTGGAAATTGAAACCTTCGTTCACGGAGCCCTATGTGTCAGCTATTCCGGTCAATGTCTGCTTAGTTCTATGATTGGTGGACGAAGCGGAAATCGTGGCCGTTGTGCCCAGCCTTGTCGTCTGCCCTATGATGCTTATGATTTGGATGGCAGGAAGATCTCCGGGGATGGACAATTTCTATTAAGTCCCAAGGACTTATGCGGCATACGTGATATTCCGGCTTTGTCGGATGCCGGCGTGTATTCTCTGAAAATCGAAGGTCGTATGAAGCAGGGCGATTATGCCGAGGGTGTGGTGGCGATGTATCGTAAATACGTGGACCTCTATGCATCCGAGGGTGCTTCTAACTATCGGGTGTCGGATGCGGATCTGGAGATTTTGCTTGGCCTCGGTAACCGGAAAGGCTTTACCAATGCCTATTATTATCACCGGAATCCATCGGATATGATTACCTATACGGAGTCCGCCCATCGAAACCAGAAGGCCAAAGGAGACGGAAGCCGGAAGATGAAGACACAGCTTCCAATCGTTGGTTCCTTCCATGGTCATCTGGGAGCACCCATGGAACTTCGTTTTTCCACAGCAAGCGGGTTGCATCCCATCAGCGGAGTTGTGCAGGGGGAAGTGGTAAGCGCAGCACAAAAGCAAGCGGCACGTGAAGAGGATGTGAGAGCAAAGCTTATAAAAACCGGGAATACCCCCTTTGTGTTTTCTGAACTTACGATTGATCTTGATGAGAATATCTTTTTGCCGGCTACGCAATTAAACGAATTGCGCCGACAGGCCCTCGATCAGTTAGAGCAGTTGTTGGTGATGGTTACACCGCCGGAGATTTTGCCTTATGAAGAGGTAACGCCCCGGGAATCCTCTTCCCAATGGAGGGGCGATTTTGCTACGGTACGCACCATGGAACAATGTGAGGAAGTCATTGGAAATGAGCAGATTCGCTACATTGGATTGGATACCTCCATTACCTTTACGGCAAGGGATGAGCTTTCCTCCTTACTCGCACGTATACATGCAAGCAATCAGAAGGCCGTCTGTATGATGCCGATGATTTTCCGCAGGGATTCGGTGCCACAGGTGGAAACACTGTGTGATGGTAGTACTTATGCGTTTGATGCTTATATGGCCACCACCATGGATGCATTGGGATTTCTCTATACCCGTGTTCCGTCGGATCAAATCTGGCTGGATGAACGGTTGTATACCTATTCCAATCGGGCCATTGCATCCTATGAAGGACTCGGTATTAC
>JAILOI010000065.1 GCA_024690885.1 Lachnospiraceae bacterium | reverse complement strand
GGTATACGGAGATGGCAAGAACGTGCGTGACTGGTTATATGTAGACGATCATGCCAAGGGAATTGACATGGTGCAGGAGACCGGTAAGTTGGGTGAGACCTACAACATCGGTGGACACAATGAGCGTCAGAATATCCAGATCATTCATATCATCTTAGATACCTTATTGGAGATGCTTCCGGAGAACGATCCGAGACGTGCCAATGTCAGCGAAGAGTTGATTACTTACGTCACCGACCGTAAGGGCCATGATCGTAGATACGCCATCGCACCGGACAAGATCAAGCGTGAGGTTGGCTGGGAGCCGGAGACCTGCTTCGAGGAAGGTATCAAGAAAACCATCGCTTGGTTCTTTGAGCATGAGGACTGGATGAAGAACGTTACCAGTGGTGATTATCAGAAGTACTACGAAGATATGTATCAGGGCAAATAGAACATAAGAGAGAGGATGTAAGTCCTCTCTCAATTTTTATGAGATAAGATTATGTTAGAAAAAAAGTTAGTTTCCATCATTATTCCCACACACAATGTGGGAGATTATATTGGTGCAACCATTGATTGCCTGCTACGCCAGACCTATTCGGATATTGAAATTATTGTGGTTGATTATGAGTCTTCGGATGAAACGGCCAGGATTGCTTATTCCTATGAGGATGAGGCTTCTGAGAATCATGATTCTCGCGTGCTTTATATCCCAACAAAGGAAGCCGGGGTATCTACCGGTCGAAATCTGGGATTGGCAGAGGCCCATGGCAGCTATGTGATTTTCATGGATGGGGATGATTTGGTAGAGCCGGATTACGTGGAATATCTCATGGCGCAGATGACCCCGGATGTGGCGCTTGCGTCCTGCGGATATGATATGATGGCGGATGGTGAGACGCTTTATGCATCTCCGGAATCCACAACGCGGGTATTGTCCCGGGAGGATATGCTGTGTCGTTTGTTTTATTTGATCAATGACCAGGGTTATGTATGGAACAAAATCTTCCGTCGGGATATCATCGAAGAGTTCCAGCTGCGTTTCCAACCGGACCTCTATTACGGTGAGGATCGGGCGTTTCTGGTGGATTATATTCTGCATATCGAGCGGGTGCGGATGGCACCGAAGCATCTGTATCATTATCAGATGCGCCCGGATTCGGCCATGGATGAACTGCGGGAGAGTAGAGAGGATGTGACCCGGATGAGCCCCGAGCGCCTGGATCGTCAGGCAACCGAGGTGAAGGCGTATCTCTATATGAAGAAAGCCTTGCGGAAGTATCCGGATGCCAAGTGGCTGTGCTCCCAGGTGGCGGTATATACGGCCCTACAGCTGTATCAGGTCATCGAAGAAAGCGAAAATCCCAGCATCTACCGGCGTTGTGTGTTCCGTAAGTATATACGGAAATTACGCCGCGTCGAGTACTTTGGCGACGAAGAGGATCTGATGCTGCAACAATATATGAATGCATACGGCCGCACGGGTCGCGTGATGTTATAAGAGAGGGAAGAAAGAGATGAAATACGATTATTTAGTAGTAGGTGCCGGCTTATTCGGCGCAACCTTTGCTTATGAGGCAAAGAAAAAGGGGAAAACCTGCCTGGTTATTGATAAGCGTGACCACATTGCAGGGAATGTTTATACCAAGGAACAAAGCGGCATCAACGTACATGTTTACGGTGCCCACATTTTTCACACCAGCAACAAGAGCATCTGGGACTATGTGAATCAGTTTGCAGAGTTTAATAACTATATCAATTCTCCGGTGGCGGTGTACAAGGATGAGTTGTACAACCTACCTTTTAACATGAATACCTTCTCTAAGATGTGGGGCATTCGTACCCCGCAGGAGGCCAAGGATATCATTGCAAAGCAGATTGAAGATTTGCATATTACCGAGCCGAAGAACTTGGAAGAGCAGGCGTTGTCCTTGGTTGGAACCGATGTCTATGAGAAGTTAATCAAGGGTTATACCCAGAAGCAGTGGGGCCGTCCATGTACGGAGTTGCCGGCGTTTATTATCCGTCGTCTGCCGCTGCGTTTTATCTATGACAATAACTATTTCAATGACCGCTATCAGGGAATTCCCATGGGTGGTTATACCAAGATCGTGGAGAAGATGCTTGAGGGCGTGGATGTGAAGCTTTCCGAGGATTTCTTCGATGTGAAGAAGCGTGGCAAGTTGTCGGATGGAACCGAGGTTTCCTATGACAAGATTCTCTTCACCGGTCAGATTGATGAATACTATGAATCCAAGTTTGGACCTCTGGAATATCGCAGCGTTCGGTTTGAAACGGAGGAACTACAAGTTGAAAACTATCAGGGCAATGCTGTGGTAAACTATACGGAGTACGAGGTTCCTTACACCAGAATCATTGAGCATAAGCATTTTGAGTTTGGTCAGCAGCCGACCACCATTATTTCCAAGGAGTATTCTTCCGAGTGGAAGCCGGGGGTAGAGCCTTATTATCCGGTGAACAACGAGAAGAACAACGCCTTGTATCAGAAGTATGCAGATTTGGCAGCATCCGAGAAGAACGTAATCTTCGGTGGACGTCTGGGTCAGTATAAGTACTATGATATGGATAAGGTTATCGAAGCTGCATTGGCTTGCGTGGCAGAGGAACTCTAAATCAATTACTAGGAGAAAGTTATGTTTGAATGTCCAAATTGCGGGGGACATGTGGTATTCGATCCCAAGCTGCAGAAAATGCGCTGTGAGTTTTGCGACAGCGTGTTTGATCCGACTCCGGAGGATTTGGCGGAGCAGTCCGGCGATGCCGGCAACGTGTTGGTGCATGAGGCCACCGATCAGTATGAAACCAATGTATTCACCTGCCCACAGTGTGGCGGTGAGATTTTAAGTGATGATGCTACGGCAGTAACCTTCTGTAGCTTCTGTGGCGCTTCCACGGTATTGGAAGGACGTCTGGCGAAAATCAAAAAGCCGGACTACATCATTCCCTTTACCAAAACCAAGGAAGATGCCCAGAAGGAATATGAGAAGGTGATTCGACGCTCCTTGTTTGCACCGAGCGCTATGAAGCGTGATACGGTGGTGGAGCGCTTCCGCGGCATCTACATGCCATATTGGGTTTACGATTTTAAAATTGATGGAGATGTTATGGTAGAAGGACAGGTGGATCACCGACGTGGGGATTACATCTATCATGATCACTACAACATTCAATCTGAGTTGCATGCGCATTATGATGGTGTCTCCTTTGATGCATCTTCCTCTTTCTCGGATACCTTAAGTGGCGCCATTGCTCCTTATGATTGCAAGCAGAAGAAGGATTTCTCCAAGGAATACTTTGCGGGCTTCTATGGTGACACCAGCGATATCCCAATGAGTGTTTATAAGTCCACGGCGAGAAATATAGTCAAGGCAGATGCGGCGGGACGCTTGATCAAAAGCGGAGATTATCGCCGCTATGGTGCCACTGCCTATAATGCAATGGGTGCAGTTACGCCGGATGAGGAATCCGGTGCCATCGGATACTTCCCGGTATGGTTTTTGGCGAACCGGAACGGAGAGCGTGTCAGCTACGCGGTGGTCAACGGACAAACCGGTAAGGTGGCTGTGGACGTGCCGATTTCCTATGGAAAATATTTGATTGGGGTGCTGATTTTGGCTCTTCCGATATTTTTGTTGCTGAACTTTTTTGCAACCATTACGCCGGGAGTAGCTATCGGAATCACCATGGTTCTGGCAATTATTTCTGCCATCTTAAATGGTGTGTTGCAGCGGAAAATTTTCATCCGGGAAAATTATTTGGATGATGCCGGCATGCAAAATCTGGCCAAGAAGGAAGCAGCCAGAGCAAAGCGGGCGGCACAACGGGAGGCGGATGCACAGGGTGGCAATGTCCCGCCGATGCCGGATGAGGACATGGATGACATGGAAGAGACGACGGTGGCACCAAGCCGAAGCGTAGCAGGAACCATCGGACTGATTGCGTGTGTTCTATTGGGCGTGATTCTAGTCTTTTATATGGGCTTTGTTGGCGCTTTGGTTGCTGCCGGTATTTACCATATGGGACATATGGTAAGTGAAAAAAATGTGAAGGTGGTCACCGAAGCGCCTCGGCCGAGTACTCCTTTTTCACAGTTTTTTGGCAGTATCTGGAAACCCTTGCTTGGTATTGTAGTTGGCCTGGTGATTCTGGTATGGAGTCCGGTCAGTGATTTGTATTACTATGGTGCCGGTGTGATTTGTATGTGTTTGGTGGGTTGGTCCTTTTACGATGTGGTTATGCGTCACAATCGATTCACAACCCGTCCGCTGCCACAGTTTAACAAGAGAGGAGGAGACAAGTAATGCGTAAAATTCATACCTGGAAGCGCGTCGTTGCGCTGATTGTCTTACTCTTAGTGGTCTTTACCATGGTGGCAGCGTCCATTTCAGCCTTTGCTGCAGAATCGACGGACGATATCTGGATCAACGACGAAGCGGATTTATTGACGGATTCGGAAGAAGCCCTCTTAAAACAGGTGATGAGCCCCATCGCTCAATACGGCAGAGTTGGCTTCTATACTACCAACGATAACCGCTATAGTTCCACTTCCTCTTTGGCGGAAGCGGTATACTATGACACCTTTGGCAGTGTGTCCGGTATCATCTTCTTTATCGATATGGATGAGCGCAACATCTACATCTATTCCGATAAGGCAATTCATCAGACCATTACCAGTGCTCGAGCCAACACCATCTGCGATAACTGTTATACCTATGCATCTCGCGAAGCCTATTACGACTGTGCCAGTGCTGCATTCCAGCAGATGAACACCCTATTAGAGGGTGGCCGAATTGCACAGCCGATGAAGTATGCATCCAACGCATTGCTTGCCATCTTAATTGCAATGCTCTTATGCTTCTGGTATGCGTATGCCGTTTCCTCTATGCGCAAGGCGTCCCAGGCGGACATGGTGTCCGGTGCCTCCTGCCAGTTTAACAATCAGTGGATGGGCGCAACCCTAACCCACACAACCAGAACCTACAGCCCCCGTTCCGAAAGTTCCGGCGGTGGTGGCGGTGGCGGTGGTGGTGGCGGTGGCCACTCCGGTGGTGGCGGCGGCCATAGCTTCTAAACCTACAAATGCCTCGATGATTCCCATCGAGGCATTTTTTATTGGTAATCATTGGACTCCGCCGTCCCCGGGGAGGTGCCCCCTGTGGGGATGCGCAAACCGCACAGGGATTTCCGGTTTTTCTAAGTTCCCCGGTTGCGTATGTTTTATTGGGGCATGTGCGTTCAAGGTTTTACAATTCCATCGTCTCAGTATGCTGCTGACGGACAACCATA
>JAILOI010000033.1 GCA_024690885.1 Lachnospiraceae bacterium | reverse complement strand
GAGTTCTGCAAGGCGTCACTGATGTTATCACTTAAGTTACTTCCAATGGGAAGCTCCTCTTGATCACGGAAGACACGCTCAATCTTCTTCATTCCGGTTTCCTTCTGTACCTTGCGCGGTACCTTGAAGGTTTCCAGACGTTTGTGGACCTGCTTGGCTACGAACATATCCAGGTCGGAATGTCGGTAGCTGATGAATGCATTGTAATTCATACTCTTTTTCCCTCTATCTCTTTCTTATATGTAGAATCGCTATGCGAGTTCTATCTGGTGTTATTGAGTCTCTGGCACAGGTACTTCACGCCCTGTAGCTGGAGATTCTTGTCCAGATGGGTTCCGACGGTGTGATCCTTCAGCACCATCTGAATGGTTTGAACGGCGGTTCGTAAGGTGACAATCTCCCATCCAAACACGTTGCGGTGAATCTCCACTTCCCGGATTTCATCCATGGCTAATTGCTCTCCCTGTACCAGGACGCCCGGTTGCTTCCGATTCACTTCTGCTATCACTACATAATGTTCTGTCATACCCACGTAACAATACATCTGCCGTGGTCGCTTCATCTTGCCAACCATCGTCACGATATATTGTTCGCCCTCGGGTAGCAGTGTTTGTAGCATCTGTCGCTTGCAATCCTCTGTCATAGTATAATCTCCCTTTGTTGTATTTCCTGTATAACATTGTAATGCAAGATTTTACATCAAAAAATGAACCTGCAGTTTAAAATCCGCCACAACAATA
The DNA here is from genome assembly GCA_024690885.1 of Lachnospiraceae bacterium. Classification (GTDB taxonomy): domain Bacteria; phylum Bacillota; class Clostridia; order Lachnospirales; family Lachnospiraceae; genus XBD2001. The sequence goes on along the minus strand of JAILOI010000033.1, from coordinate 1,584 downwards.
CCCACATACCTTCTTATTTTAAAATTCCTTCTATTTACCGTCAATCCAACCGGGAATTATACTCAAGTGAGGTGATAATCTGCCAGCAGTTCTCTTATCTTGCACCCTGTTGGGGAAGTAAGGAGCTTCGGTAGCTGGCCCATAGGGGTGCAAGTTGCACGCGAGCATACGATTCGAATCACAAAAAAAGAACTGCACATCTTGTGCAGTTCTTGGAAGACATATTATAAGAAATTCGCTTGGTCGGTATCATACACCAGTAGCGGAATCTGGCCGTCCTTGTGGGGTGTGCCCTTGAGGTCATGCATCTGACCGCCTTCTAATACGGTGCTTTTCGTGAATATCAAATCCAAATCATCCATCTTGTGTTTGGTCGGTAGCTTACGCATCCATTCCACCAGATACCCATAGTCCTCGTCGATTGCAATCTTTGCAGAGGTGGATAGTTCTTCCATCGCCTTCTCAAAGAGCACTCCTTCGAAGGATTCCCAGGTTTTCTTTTTCATGAAGGTGGAACAAGTTGCTAAATCCTCATCCTCCATAAACCATTGTGCGGACACGGGATCATCCAACCATGCCAGGAACGCATCTTCATGCTTGCCGCGTAAGGCAATGATTTTGGATTCTCCATAGTTTCCCTGTAAATCAGAAACCAAATCCACCACACTGCGGCTATCCGGGCCATAATCGATATAGTTTCCCAGAAAAACCGCCTTGTTATCACCGGAAAAATCCAGTGTCCCAAGCAGTGCGTCCAATTCATTGGCGCAACCAAAGATATCCCCCACAATATAGATTTTTGCCATGAACCCCTCCTATGAAAAGCAATTGATTTGCTCCATTCCCCTTATCCATATGATAAAGCCCATATGGAAAAACCGCAAGACATCTTTCCACTAATCCAACTTCAAAATCATCTCTAATACACGCTTAGCGCAGATGCGAATCTCCTCCTTAGAAATCACACCTAGCTCCACGGCCCGAGCCATACGCTCCGGGAAGCCACAAGCCATCTTAATATCATTGCCTGCTGCCACTTCCTTGTACTGCTCTCCGCGGGTCCACCAGTCAGAGGTTACCATCCCCTGATAATTCCACTCCTCACGCAGGATGCCGGTCAGCAATTCCCGATTCTCGGAAGCACGATAACCGTTGACCACATTGTAGGAAGACATGATGGTCCATGGGTCGGCTTCCCGCACAATAAGTTCGAACTGCTTCAAATAAATCTCACGCAGTGCACGCTCGGAAACCCGAGAATCACTGTGCTTTCGGTTGGTCTCCTTGTTGTTGGCTGCAAAGTGCTTCACACTGCACGCCACTCCATTGGATTGGATACCGCGCACCATGGCAGCACCCATCTTACCTGCAAGCAGGGGATCTTCGGAATAATACTCGAAGTTTCGTCCACACATGGGATTGCGATGAATATTCACTGCCGGAGTTAACCAAATCTGCAGATTATTCTCTTTTAACTCCTCACCACCGGCACGACCGATTCGATCCAATAAATCCTCGTTCCAGGTGGAAGCCAGTAATGTCGCACAAGGCCAGGCCGTGGTCGCCACACCGCATTCCTCGTTG
>JAILOI010000003.1 GCA_024690885.1 Lachnospiraceae bacterium | reverse complement strand
TATAATTCCTTGGTCTCACCATTCTTTACATAAGTTACTTTATAATAATTGGTGTTTGAGCCCTTGATATTTCCAATGGTTCCCGGGCGTGTAAAGCCATTCTGATCTACGGTAAAGTTCTTTACACCAACTACCTGTGGCATATAGTAGTTCTTGATAATCTCGTAGAATACCTGATCGCATTTTGGCCAATTCGTATCTTCGCCGCTTGCATCACGCTTCTCCTGTGCAGCAATAATCTCTGCTGCTCCGGACTTTGCAATTTCTTCTGCCTTCGCATCCAACATCGTCTGAAGCATAGTAGCCTGCTCCTTGCTTTCTGCCAAAATATTCTCAGCTTCTGTCAGATTCTTACCTGCGGATTTTGCAGCGGTATCAAATGTTGCCTGCGCATCTGCAATCTTCTGATTGTTTTCTTCCACCTGTGCCAGAAGATTGTTATAGTCCGTCAAATTCTCAGTAAAGGTTTTCTCTGCGGAAGTAGCAGCTGCCTGCGCATTATCATATGCACCGTTGGCTGCATCGATGGTTGTAGCTCCATCAAGTGCAGCTGCATTGTCGTTTACAATGCTTTCCTGCTTCTCTACTTCATCCTTGGTATCTACTGCAGCATCACCTGCGTCGCTAACAAGATTTGCATTCTCTGCTTCTGCCTGATCAGCAGTTGCATTGCTCTCTTCCATGGTCTGGATATCGCTCTTCACGTTAAGGAGTTCTTGCTCTCCATAATTCACGTCCACACTATCTGGCAATTTCTGGCCAATATGTTCTGCTGTGGTTTTTACCACATCCATTGTCGTATCGTTAGCATCCTTGGTTGCCTCATACGCATTATCTGCTGCAACAACTGCTTGGGACGCCTCTTCCTTAACTGCTTTCTCCTTCGGCTCCTGAGCAACCTCTTCTGTCTTCGGCTCAAGCTTTGCCTCAGGCTCCGGTGCCGGCGCTTCCTGTGCCATTGCGGTTAATGGAGTGGTTGCCATCAAGGTTGCCATTCCAACAGATGCTACGGTTACTGCTGTTTTCTTCAACTTGTTACTCATTACTTAATTCCTCCCTTGGTTCTATATGGATCTCTTTTGTATATACGAATCACTTACGACAATTGCATCATATTGGATTGAAAAGTCCTTTTCAATAGACTTGGCAGGAACGTCAATTTTCTGGCATGAACGTCATACAAAAACACTTTTTTTTAGAAAAAAGGTTAAAAAAATGACCGCATCCAAAACGGATGCGGCCCTTAAATATGCAATAAATCCTATAAAGATGCGGCACGTTCCAATGCATCATCGATGTGTGCACAGAAGTTATCTCGTCCGACTTGTTCAACAAATCCGGCCTTCTCCATGGTCTTCAGGGGCTGTGCATTCACATGGGAGAATACCAGCTTCACGCCGGCCTTGTTACAACGCTGGTATAAATCCTCTAGACTCTTCATGGCAGAAGCATCCAAGGCAGGGACACCACGCATACGGATGACCAACACTCTGGTGAACTCCTTCACCGTAATCTCAGAAATCATGTCGGTCATACCAAAAAACATCGGACCACTGATTTCATAAACACGTACATGCTTCGGTACGGAACGCAAGCTGATGGACTCCGTATCGGTCTCCTCGTCGAAGTACTCCCAACCGTGAACATCGGCCTCGTCAGACATCCGCTTCAAGAAGAGGATACCGGCAATGATCATACCAACCTCGATAGCAACAACCAAATCGAAGACGACCGTCAAGACGAAGGTCAAAACCAAAACGGCAATATCGCTCTTCGGAGCGGTCTTGCACAGATGTACAAACGGTCTCCACTGGCACATGTTGTAAGCAACCAAAAACAGAATGGATGCGATGGTTGGCATCGGAATCAAGCCTGCCACCGGCATCAATAATACCAATACTAAAATCAAAAGAACGGCATGCACCATTCCGGCAATCGGAGTACGTCCGCCATTCTTAATGTTAGCAGCAGTACGGGCAATGGCTCCCGTAGCCGGGATACCACCAAAGAGTGCGGAACCGATGTTGCCGGCACCCTGGGCAATCAACTCCATATTGGAACGATGATGGGAGTTGATCATACCATCTGCCACCACGCAAGAAAGCAAGGACTCAATAGCTGCAAGCACTGCAATCGTTACTGCATCGGAGAACACCAACTTCACAGAACGGATGGAGAAATCCGGCATGGTAAAGCTTGGCAAGCCCGGATGAATCTCATATAAATCACCGATGGTATTAACCTGCAAGTGCAATCCACTTACCATAGCAATACCAACAATAACTGCAATCAAGGACCCCGGAATCTTCTGGGTAATCTTGGATGGAATCATCGGCCATACAATCTGAATTGCCAAACAAACCACACCAACCAAAACCGCCATCACATTAACGGTTCCGAAGTTTCGAATGACCGCTTCCACCTTGTCTACCGTCTCAATTGTAACGGTTCCTGCCGGATAGGTTAATCCGAAGAAATCTTTGAGCTGACCCAATAAGATGGTCACTGCAATACCGGCGGTAAATCCGGTGGTGATGGTATACGGAATAAACTTAATCAGGCTGCCCAAACGGCATAAGCCCATCACAATCAAAAGTACACCGGCGATCACCGTCGCCAATGCCAAACCACCCATGCCATTCTTGGCAACAATGCCGGCCACAATGGTTGCAAAGGCTGCCGTCGGTCCTGCAATCTGAACACGGCTACCACCCAGGAAGGAAATGATAAAGCCCGCTACAATTGCGGTATAGATACCTTCCTCCGGGCCAACACCGGATGCTAATGCCAACGCAATGGATAATGGCAATGCAATAATTGCCACGATGATACCGGACACAACGTCCTTGGCAAACTGTTCTTTCGTATACTGTTTCATATTAGAAAACAGCATCGGCTTTAACTTGTCTTTTTTCATATATACTCCAATCTCTTCATTAAAAAACCAATCCGATTTTACGCTGATTTTTCTTACTTTTCAATATTAAAATAGCAACGTACTGAAAATAGGCCTATGTTACGGCCGGTCGGAATATACACCAGAATATGCAAAACCGCCACCGCAGATGCGGTGGCGATTGGAAAGTCACTTATTTTACCTTGGGATGCTTCGCAATCACTGCTGCAATGGAGACGCCTACCAATGGATTGTATGGAATTAAGGTTGCCTGAAAGGCATGGTAGAGATCCGATTTTCCCGGCCATACGGTACCAAGCAATTCGTTTTTCTCATTCAGTTGGTGATACCAGGAACCATGCTCGTGTTCTAACACATAGGTATCTAAGTACTCCATCAGCATCTGATAATCCTTGGCGAAGCAATTTTCTTCCGTCACCCGATACAAGGTAGCAGAGGTATTGATGGCTTCCGCTAAGGTCCAATGCATGCGATCATGAACGATTGGCTTGCCGTCCCAACCGGTGGTATAGCATATGCCCGGCGCGCCATCCGCCGTGTTCTGTATCCCGCAGTTCTCCCACCACTCTGACAAAGGCCTGATTTTCCGCAGTATCCAGTTCGTATTTTCTCATATGCATTTCCCCCTTTATGCATGTAGGTACGGACTGTGTATCAACCCCAAACGATACAACCCGTCGTAAATTCCTCCGTCCTCATTACTTAAGGTAACATTCTTGATGCGCTTCTTCAGCTCCTTCGGCGCATTCTCCATCAAAAACGGCATTCCAACCGTTTCCAGCATATCTAC
>JAILOI010000139.1 GCA_024690885.1 Lachnospiraceae bacterium | reverse complement strand
TGTACCAGAGAAACTTCCTTCTGCTTTAGGATGTCTTCCTCCTGCTGCAACTGGGCTTCCAATTTCGGCAAGGTACCATACTGCAACTCTGCCGCTTTCTCCAGGTCATAATTTTGCTGTGCAGCGGTAATATCGTTTCGTACCTGTTCCAACTGCTCGCGTAATTCCGAAACCTTGGAGACTGCATGCTTCTCGTTGTCCCACTGGGCTTTCTTCACATTGAAGGTATCCCTCAGTTCGGACAACTCCTGCTGCAGTGCCGCCAGACGATCCTTGGAGAGATTGTCCGTCTCCTTCATCAAAGCCTTCTCTTCAATTTCCAGCTGCATCACCTTCCGGTTCATCTCATCCAGTTCTGCCGGCATGGAATCCAAATCCGTCTTAATGGATGCACAGGCTTCATCTACCAAATCGATGGCCTTATCCGGCAGGAACCGATCGCTGATATAACGGTCCGCCAAGGTTGCTGCAGACACCAGGGCACCATCGGTAATCTTCACACCGTGGTACACTTCATAGCGTTCCTTCAAACCACGGAGAATGGACACCGTATCTTCCACACTTGGCTCATCCACCAGCACCGGCTGGAATCGACGCTCCAAGGCGGAATCCTTCTCAATGTATTCCCGATACTCATCCAAGGTGGTGGCGCCGATACAATGCAGTTCCCCACGGGCCAGCATCGGCTTTAACATATTGCCGGCATCCATGGCACCGTCGGACTTACCGGCGCCTACGATGGTATGTAACTCATCAATAAAAAGGATAATCTCACCGTCGGAGTTTTTGATGTCATCCAATACGGCTTTCAGACGTTCCTCAAATTCACCACGATACTTGGCGCCTGCCACCAGTGCACCCATATCCAAGGCAAATAATTTCTTGTCCTTCAATGCTTCCGGTACATCCCCACGGACGATACGCTGGGCCAAGCCCTCCACCGCTGCGGTTTTACCAACACCGGGTTCACCGATCAATACCGGGTTGTTCTTGGTCTTACGGGAGAGAATCCGGATGACATTACGAATCTCCTCATCACGACCGATGACCGGATCTAACTTCTGCTCTCTGGCACGCTCCACCATATCATAGCCGTACTTCTCCAAGGTATCATAGGTTGCCTCCGGATTATCGGAGGTCACCCGCTGATTGCCACGGACACTGGAGAGTACCTGCAAGAAGCGGTCCCTGGTAATTCCAAACTCCCGGAACTTCTCCTTGATGGTCTTGCTGGGATGCTTCATCATGGACAAAAACAGATGCTCCACGGATACGTACTCATCACCCATGGCCTTAGCCTCATCCTCGGCATGAATCAGGGCATCGTTTAAATTCTTGCCCATATATACCTGACCGCCCTGAACCTTCACCCGATTCTGTACCATCTGTACGGCATCGTTGGTAAAGTAATTGAGGTCAATCTCCATCTTCTCTATTAACTTGGGAATCAATCCGTCCTGCTGCTGTAATAGCGCCAGTAACAGATGCTCCTGTTCAATTTCCTGATTTCCGTAGTCGTAGGCCAACTTCTCTGTTGCCTGTACCGCTTCCACGGATTTCTGTGTGAACTTCGATATATTCATCGCAAAAACCTCCTGCTACCACTCAAATCTCTTTTGCACTTTTTGTTATACGCTCTTTTATTAGCACTGTCAAGTGGTGAGTGCTAAAGTTTTCAGAAAATTTATTTCTCTTCTGTTGCATCCGCCTCACGAACGGATTTTCCGGAACGAATGCCGTCCATAATCTCTTCCTTGTTGTCCCAGAGGAACCAGTTAATGAAGGCGCCAATGAAGACAATATACAGACACGTATACATCCAAAACATGACAATGACCGGCGTTGCCAGACTACCGTAGACGTTATAGGCTCCGACATTATTTACATAGATGGAAAAGACCTGGGAAAACACCGCCCAGGCAATGGCGGAAAAAATTGCTCCCGGCAGCTGATGCAGGTACGGTTTCTTCTTACGAGGTACCTTGCTATAGACTAAGGCAAAGAGCAACACTGCGCCAATGAGAATCAAAAACATGAACTGGGCATGGAGTAGCACCGAGATGACCCCCGTTGCCTCCGGAAAATAAGATAACAACATATTGCCCAGCACATCACCGAAGACCATAATCACCAACATGAACAACAGCACTGCAATCATGCCTAAGGTGTAGAGGGCCGCAATCCCGCGGACCGCGAAATAATTCCGATCATCCTCCACCTCATCCATAATATTCAACCCGCGAATCATGGACATCATTCCGGTAGCTCCGGCCCAGATAATAAACAAAATGGAGAAGGACAATAAGGATACGGATCCACTGAATGCCTGATCAATCAGGGAATTCACCACACCATCGGCGAAGTCCGGCAAAATTGCATTCACCACCATCACCACATCATCCTCCGTTAAAGTGGTCATGGTAATAATGGATACCAGCACCATAATGGTAGGAATCAGGGACATCAGGAAAAAGAAGGTGGCACTTCCGGCGTAGATGCCGATGCACTTCTTCCCCATCTTCTTGGCAAAATCCAATCCTAAATTCTTCCACTTTGTTTTGTTCATGTATTACTTTTCCTCGTTCTCTTTTACAAAAATCAAATCGAAATCCAACGGTGCTAACCCCGCAGTCTCGATACTTCCTTCCTCTGTGTACTGCCATACGGCAAATCCGGAAGATAATTCCGGCTGCTCGTTATAGTTGGCAAACCAGATATCATAGGAAGATAAAATATTCATATCATAGAAATTCTCTGCAAAATATCCGTTGGTATAAATCATCGGCTCGTAGCCGGCGTCCTGAATCTTCTTGCAGAATGCAATGGCATTGGCGGTATAATCCACGCCCTCCGTATCCAGTGTACGGGAGCCCTCCACCTGTACCAGCTCGAAGTCATAAACCACCTGCAAATCAATGTCGTGACCCTTTAAGTTCTTAATAACGAAGTCCGCTTCCTCTTCCACTTCTTCCCTGGTAATTGCCTGGGAGAAGAAATACACGCCCACGTTCAAACCTGCTTTTCTGGCAGCCTTGATGTTCTCCAGATAGTAATCATCCAGCGCCAATGCTCCGGACTCATATCCCCGAAGGCCCAAACGAATATAGACAAAATCGATGCCGGCCTTCTTCACGGCCTTCCAGTCCACTTCTCCCTGGTGGGAAGAGACGTCAATGGCCAGATGACTGGTCATGTGATTGTCCGCATCTTCGTACTGATAGTAATCTCCAACTTTGGTGATATTGCTTGCCTTCGGCTGGATGTTGGTAATGTCTACCACGTTAATCGGTACCCGTTTCGGTTGCAAAAGCAACACAATCACCACCACGGTTACGATTGCCAAAATCACTCCGCCTGCAATAGCAAACGGTACCCAGGATATTCCTCGGTCATTACGATTTCTTCTGTTGTTTCTCATTGTTTTTTCCCCTCTTGCTTTCTTAATCGGTAATCACTTGGTGTCATGTTCCGCTGCCTATGGAAGGTTTTGGAAAAATATAAGCTATTGTCAAATCCTACGGAATTGGCAATGGCCGTAATGGAGAGATTTGTATTCTCCAATAAATAGCATGCTTGTCTCAGACGAAAGTCCGTCAGATACTCCTTCGGAGACTGGCCTAAGACGGTGCGAAACGACCGAAAGAGCTGGCTACGGCTTAATCCCACATAATCCGCAATATTCTCAATCGTAATGGGATAGGAATAATTGGCCGAGATGTACTCGATGCTCTTCTGGACGTAGGACTGACCGGTATTGGTGTGACTCCGGCCCGCGGATGCATGTAGGAAGCTGGATAACATGGTATACAGACGTCCTGTCATCTCCACCGCATGATTGAAATCATTGCCGCTGGCTGCATAGATGGCACGAATTTCGTCGCAGATGCGCGCTCCGCCGTCCACGCCGAAGATCACCGGTTCCTCTCTGGTAAAATCCGTTGCTTCCAGAATAATGGCCGCATCGGAACCGTTAAATCCCACCCAGGCATACTCCCAAGGTTCGCTTGCATCCGCCTCATAGCTTACCACCGAACCCGGATAAACCAAGAAGGCATCTCCGGCCCCAAGTTCATAATCCCGGTGGTCATAGTGGTAACGCCCCTTGCCACGAATCACATAGTGAATCAGGTAATGGTCCCGGATTCCCGGCCCCCACACATGGGATGCTTTGCATTTTTCAATGCCCACGTTATAGACCTGCAGAGATACCAGTTCCCGCTCGGTTGCCTTATATGAAGTTTTGTATTCATCCATATTTTTGTTCATAGGCATATCCTCTAAAGGTATCATACGTCTTCTCCCATACTGCTGCAACATTTATACATATCTAAAAAACTTTTTGTACTAGGCTTTTTC
>JAILOI010000040.1 GCA_024690885.1 Lachnospiraceae bacterium | reverse complement strand
AGAACATGAAGAAAGTTTTACCTTACGCTTAAGGTGATTTAGAAGTTAGGAGGAATTTGAAATGGCAAGAATTAAAGGCGGTTTAAACGCAAAGAAGAAGCATAATCGTGTATTAAAGTTAGCTAAGGGTTATAGAGGAGCGCGTTCTAAGCAGTATCGTATTGCAAAGCAGTCTGTTATGCGTGCACTTACTTCTGCATATGCAGGACGTAAGCAGAAGAAGAGACAGTATCGTCAGTTGTGGATCGCTCGTATCAACGCTGCAGCTCGTATCAACGGTCTTTCCTACAGCAAGTTCATGTATGGTTTGAAGCTTGCAGGTGTTGAGATGAACCGTAAGATGTTAGCTGAGATGGCTGTAAACGATGCAGAAGGTTTTGCATCTCTTGCAGAGCTTGCTAAGAGCAAAGTTGCTTAATTGATTCAACCAAGACCGATGGATTTCCATCGGTCTTTTTTTATGCACAACATCTGGAAAAAAGCCACAGAACATGGGCCATTTCATTGTTTTTAAAGGGTAAAAATGCTAGAATAGTAAGGTATTATGGAATGAGGTGCGTAGCTTGAAAGAGAAGAGTAATGTCGTTCGTTATCGACGGCCATTTCAATTGAATATCGGTTCAGTGCTATGCATTATTATTTTTATTTATGTTCTGTTTCATATCTTTACCTTTCTGACAACAGAATCCATTACCATCTATGAAGTGACCCAGGGTACTATCGTTTCCAACGATACCTATCAGGGCCTTGCCGTACGCCAGGAGACGGTTGTGAATACGGATCGGGATGGTTATCCTTTTTATTACAGTAAGAATAAGAGTCGTGTGGGAGTGAAATCCCCCATTTATTCTGTGGATACGTCCGGAGAATTGGTGAAGAAGTTGACGGAGAAGGAAGGCACGGCCAATACCATCTCCAAGGAAAACCTGTTGTCCATGAAGAATGAAATTGCAACCTTTGTGAATGACTACGATGGAATTCGGTTTTCCAAGGTTTATTCCTTCAAGGGGAATACAACCGATTCACTGCAGCAGATGTATTCCCAGCAGATGGCGGATTCCTATAGCGCAGATATTGCAGCAGCGGCTTCGGCAGATTTGTTTTATACCTACTACGCCCCGGTTCCCGGCACGCTGTTATTCTATACGGATGGGTTTGAAGGCTTGACGGTGGATTCTTTTACACCGGATATGTTTGCACCTTCCAAGTGGAATGTCACCAATCTGCGGGCCAGAGAAGCAGTGGCTGCCGGTGATGTGGCATATAAGATGGTCACCAGTGATAATTGGCAATTGATTGTTCCGATTGATGAGAGTCTTGCTGAGCAATTGACGGAAACTACGGCTTTACAAGTGGAATTCTGTGAGGATTCTGCGGTGACGTGGGCCATGTGTGAGCTGCGAACGATCGAGGAACATCCTTATCTGATTCTATCTATGGATGATTCTGTGGATCGTTATGCGGATTCCAGATATATCGATGTAAAGTTGTTGTTACATCAGAAATCCGGATTGAAGATTCCGAATTCCTCCATTGTTTCCAAGAGCTTTTTTGTTGTCCCGAAGGGATACTTCATGAGTGGTAACGATGATTCGGATACCATGGGTGTTTTGGTGTATAGTGCCGGAGGCAGCAATGAATTTGTGGAAACCACCATTTATTATGCGACGGAGGATTGCTATTACATTGACTCTGAGAATATCCATTCCGGAGATCAGTTAATGAAGGCAAATTCCAGTGAACGCTATACTGTCGGTAACGATGTGGCTGAACTGAAGGGGGTTTATAACGTCAACAAGGGATACGCGGTCTTCAAACAGATTGACTTGCTCTATCAGAATGAGGATTATAGCATTATCAATACCGGAACCCAATATGGAGTTTCGTTGTATGATCATATTGTGCTACAGGGTAATTTGGTACATGAGAATGATATTATTTATGCGAGGTAATATAGAATGGTAAAAGAAAATTTAGATCAGGTTGAGGCAAAGATTCAAGCCGCATGTGAGCGCGCGAATCGTAAGCGTGAGGAGGTTACTCTCATTGCGGTTACGAAGACCAAGCCGGTGGAGATGCTACAGGAAGCATATGACTGGGGCAGCCGTAACTTCGGCGAGAACAAGGTCCAGGAAATCATGGAGAAATATGATCAGCTTCCGGAGGATATCCAGTGGCATTTGATCGGACATCTGCAGCGAAACAAGGTGAAATATATTGTGGACAAGGTTTGCTTGATTCATTCCGTCGATAGCTTTCGCTTGGCAGAGGAAATCAATATTCAGGCTAAGAAACGCGGCATTGTTGTTCCGGTGCTAATCGAGGTGAATGTGGCCAATGAAGCCAGCAAATTCGGTGTTCCGGTGGAGGAAACCATGCAGTTGGTCAAAGAAATTGCAACGCTGGATGGCCTAACCATTCGAGGTTTGATGTGTATCGCACCATATGTTGTGGATTCCGAAGAGAATCGCCCGTTTTTCCGCAAAATAAAGGCTCTTTCTATTGACATAGAAAAAGAAAACATTGATAATGTATCTATGGATATTTTGTCCATGGGTATGACAGGCGATTATGAAGTTGCGATTGAAGAGGGTGCAACCATGGTGCGTGTTGGTACCGGTATTTTTGGAGAGAGAAATTATAATAATAAGTAGGGAGAATCCATATGGGAATGTTTGACAAGATTCTGGATGTCATGCGATTGAACGATGACGATGATGACTACGAAGATGATTATGATGATATTGTAGAAGAAGAGGAAGAGGTAAAGCACTCCAAGAAGGCTTCTCGCAACGATGTAGAGGAAGAGGTAGAGCGTCCACGTGCATTCGCTAATATCACTCCGATGCGTGGTGGCAAGAAGAATACCTCCGGTGCCGGAATGAAGGTTTGTGTCATTAAGCCGACCACGTTTGAAGACACCAGAGAAATTGCAGAAACCTTACTGGCTGAGCGTACCGTAATTCTCAACATGGAAGGTATCGATCTTGCATTGGCACAGCGTATCATCGACTTTATTTCCGGTGCATGCTATGCAATTGATGGAAATCTTCAGAAGGTAAGCAATTATATCTTTATTTTAACGCCACATTCCGTTGATATTACCGGCGATTTGCAGGGTATCATGGAGGCTTTTGACTTCTCAGGTATTCAGACAGGTTTCTAATATGAATCAACAAAAAGAAGATTTATTCATGCTTCGTCATTTAGAGGACTTAAGAGATATGGCGACTCACCGATATATGGTGACGTATTCCGACTTCTTGAATCTGAATGATAAGAATCTATTCCTGCAACTGGGAATACCGGAAGATTCTTATATTGCCTTTGGCGGATATGAATTTGCAGAGCGTCAGGTAATTGCTTTTTTGCCTGATGCTCTTTTTTATGAACAAGTGGAGGATGCGATTGTTTACGATAGCTTCCCCATTGCTACGGTTCGGATTACGCCAAAACACCCCAAGTTTGCGGAAAGCTTGAGTCATCGGGATGTGCTGGGAGCTTTGATGAATCAGGGAATACAACGGAATCTGCTGGGGGATATCATCGTACGTGAGGGAGAAGTCATCCTGTTTTGCAAAGATTCCATTGCAGAGTTCTTGGTGGAACAGATGACACGCATCCGACATACGGATATCCGTTGCCAGTGCATTCCGCTGCAGGAAGTAAACTATCAACCCAAATTTCGCGTCGCCAGTGCCCAGATTGCATCCAATCGTTTGGATGCGTTTTTGGCAGAAGCATGTCGTCTTTCCCGACAGAAAGCATCGGATTTGCTTCATGGAGAGAAGATTTACGTCAATCAACGGATTGAAACCAGGGGAACTTACACCATCAAACCCAAGGATGTGATTTCCATTCGTGGAATAGGAAAGTTACAATTCCTTTCGGAAGATGGTGCAACGAAAAAAGGAAAGATTAAGATTACATATCAATGGTATGACTGAAAGGAATGAAAAATGCCAAAAAAACTGGAAGTATTATACGAAAATAAACCATGTTATAATATTATAATTGAAAATAACTTTGAGAAATTAGTAGAAAATATAATCGAGATTTCTCCAAACACAGACCGTAAAGTCTGCATTTTTACAGATGACCTGGTTGGTTCTCATTATGAGAAAGAAGTTCGAGAACGATTAAGAGAGAAATTTAATTTAGTTATAACATATACAATACCTAATGGCGAAAATTCGAAGACGTTATCCAATGTTGAGAAATTATATGAAGAATTAATCAAAAATCATTTCGATCGTCGGGATTTATTAATCGCTTTGGGTGGTGGTGTGGTTGGAGATATGACCGGTTTTGCGGCAGCCACATATCTACGCGGTATTGATTTCATTCAGGTGCCGACCTCTTTATTGTCCCAGGTAGATTCGAGCATCGGCGGTAAGACCGGTGTCGATTATCTGCAATACAAGAATATGGTAGGTGCCTTTTATATGCCCAAATTGGTTTATATCAATACGGCAACCTTAAACACCTTATCGGATGCACAGCTTGCTTCCGGTATGGGTGAAGTTGTGAAGCATGGATTGATTCGAAACGAAGCCTACTATGCCTGGATGGAAACTCATAGTGCCGGTGTATTAGCAAGGGATCCTCAAGTGATGGAGGAATTAATTTATGAGAGCTGTAAAATCAAGAAAGCGGTTGTGGAGGAAGATCCGAAAGAACAAGGTATTCGTGCGTATCTAAATTTCGGTCACACCTTAGGACATGCCATTGAACGCCTTTCGAATTTTCAATTGTTTCATGGACAGTGTGTTTCCCTTGGGATGGCTTGCGCTTCTTATATTTCCTGGAAACGCGGATATATTTCCGAAGCGGATTATACACATGTGCTTGCAGTGTTAGAAACATTTCATTTGCCAACCAAGTTATCTCTGCCAATTGCTCCACAGGATGTGGTTTCGGTTTCGAAATCCGATAAGAAGATGGTGGGCAAGCGTGTGAAGTTTGTGTTGCTCCATGGTATTGGAAATGCAGCCATTGATATGGATGTGTCAGATGAGGAAATGCTGGAAGCGTTGGCTACGCTTTCCGAATAAATGAATGGAAGAAGGATATTATGATGTTTCGTTCGAGAAAGTCTTTTTATATCATTGGATTCTTGCTTACGATTGCGGGATTTGCATTGGATCGTATCACAAAGTTATGGGCCCTTTCGATTCAGGGCAAGGAGGATGTCATTGTCATTGATGGTGTGCTGCAGTTTCATTATCTGGAGAATACCGGTGCAGCCTTCAGTTTACTGAATGGGAAATTCACCTTTTTCTTTATTGTGACCCCAATCCTTTGTATTCTGATTCTGTTTTTGCTTTCTAAGATTCCGTATGATAACAAGCGGTATCTGCCGATTTGGATCATTGGATTTCTGATTTTAGCCGGTGCTGCAGGCAATTTTTATGATCGCCTGGTGTATCGTTACGTGATTGATTTCATTTATTTTTCTTTGATTCATTTTCCGGTCTTTAATGTGGCGGATATCTATGTTACTTGTGGTGTGATCGTTTTTGCTTTGCTGTATATGTTTTATTACAAAGAAAACGAATTGGAAACCTTTTATCGTAAGAAAAAAGCCTAGGAGTTTGCATGGAGCAGTTTGATTTTCAAATTACACCGGAGCAGGAAGGTACGCGCGTGGATCGGTTCTTGACGGAACAGATTCCGGAGCATACCCGCTCTTTTTTTCAAAAATTATTATCCGACGGCGCGGTTTTACTTGGAGAGAAAGCCATAAAAGCCAATTACAAGCTGCGTGCCGGGGATATGATTCATCTGGCAATCCCGGATCCGGTGGAACTTACGGTTCTTCCGGAAGATATTCCGCTGGATATTCTCTATGAAGATGCGGATGTTTTGATTGTGAACAAGCCGAAGGGAATGGTGGTGCATCCGGCTCCCGGACATGCAAGCGGAACACTGGTTAATGCAATTATGTTCCATTGTAAGGATGATTTAAGTGGAATCAACGGTGTGATTCGTCCGGGCATTGTACATCGCATTGATATGAATACCACCGGTTCTTTGATTGTCTGTAAGAACGATGCGGCGCATCAGGCCATTGCGGAGCAAATCAAGGAGCACTCCATCCATCGGATTTATCGAGGAATCGTTGTGGGACGTGTGTCAGAAGAGGAAGGTGTGATTCAGCAACCCATCGGACGACATCCCATTGACCGTAAGAAGATGGCCATCAACGAGAAGAATGGCAAAGATGCCATTACCCATTATCGGGTGTTAGAACGTTTTGAACGTTATACCTATATGGAATTTCGATTGGAAACCGGACGAACGCATCAGATTCGCGTCCATATGGCCAGCATCGGTCATCCGTTGCTTGGTGATGAGGTGTATGGTCCGGCCAAATGCCCCTTCCAGTTACAGGGGCAGACGCTTCATGCGATGACGATTGGATTTGAACATCCAACCACGCATCAATACGTGGAGTTTTCGGCTCCATTGCCGGAGTATTTTACCCATTTATTAGAGATTTTAAAATAAGTATGCCAAATAAGGCATACTTATTTTTATTCCGGCGTTTGATCCGGCTTTTTGAAATTCACGGCATTGGCCGCTTTCCGTTTGTGTTCATCTTCGATGGCTGCGTAGTAATCAATGGTGGTATTGATGTTCTCGTGGCCCAAAACGTCCGCAACCAGGCGAATATCGCCGGTTTCCCGGTAGAGGGCGGTACCATAAGTGCTGCGCAGTTTATGTGGCGTAATTTTCTTGTTTGGAACTGCCATGCGAGCGTATTTCTTTACTAAGTTCTCGATGGCGTCTACACTCATGCGTTTGCCCTGGCGGGAGAGGAAGAGTGCTTGTTCGTGACCTTCTCGTGGTGCAATGGAGTCCCGCTCACAGTGAATATAATCATCTAAGGCGTTGTGGATGTCATCACTGAAGTAGAGTACATCCTGTCCGCCTCCCTTTCGTACGATTGTTAATGAATTAACAATTAGGTCAATATCCGTAAGATCCAAGCCATTACACTCGGATACTCGGATTCCGGTACCTAACATCAGGGTTAGTATGGCAGTATCCCTGAGTTTGGTTTTCTCACAGATTTTCTTCTGACGTTCGCTCATCTGTGGATTTCCGAATTCCACGGTCTGTAATATGGATTGGACCTCATAATTGTTCATACGGACGATGTTTTTGTCCTTCTTCATATGCGGTAACGGAACTAAAATCATAGGATTATCGGATATATTCTTATGTTGGTAATGATAGAGGTATAATCCGCGCAATGGAGCCATCTTGCGGGCTATGGCTTTCTTGCCGTTCTCATGGTATTTTCCGTCGCCAATATTTAACTGTAGGTAACGTTGAAACTCCATAATGTCTTCAGAAGTCAAGGAAGCAATCATCTCTAAGGTAAAGGATGGAATTTCTACATTACGATAGATGGGATTATTATCCTGTAAAAACTCAAAAAACGTAAGCAAATCGTAGCTGTATGAAATCAGCGTGCTGGTTTGGGTAGTGAGTTCCTTACTATAGAGATAATCCTTGGCAAATCCCGGAAGACGATTCATCAACGTACGTAAGCGTAGGAGTTGTTGTTTCTTTTTATCTTTGTAAAAATCCGAATCTTTCCCCATATAAATATACCTCCAGATGTATGTAAAAATGAAAAATACCGTATTTACGGCCTTCTTGACCACTACTTAACGGATAAACAGATATTTAACCGATAAATATATTATAAACCAACTCCTCCTCTTTTGCAAGAGATTCTCGTAAAAAAGGAGGTCTTTGGGTAATGCTATCATTAATTTCCATCCACACCATACAATCGCATGGTATCGATGATTCGCTTACGAACCAATTGAGCGATTTCCGGTGACTTCATATCTTTGTAATCTTCATAATAAAGAGGCTTTAAGAAAATCACTTTGGTAGTAACCGGTTCCCAGAATCTTGGATTGGTAAACACCTTATATGAATCAATCAAGCAGACCGGAACAATGGGCGCCTTCGCACGCATGGCGCTTTTGAAACTGCCCGGCTTAAATTCCTGTACTTTATTGTGGTTATTGCCGTATCCACCTTCGGAAAAAATGATGTATCTTCTGCCCTTCTTTACCTCTGCGGTCATCTGATTGATGATGGTAAGGCCTTGTCGAACGTCATTTAAGACGATGCGTTTCGCTTCAATCAAATTCACGATTTCGCGAACCAAGAATGTGTAGGACTTGGCTTTGTCCATAACAAAGGTACACGGCTTCTTATGGGCGTAAATAATGCCTAAGGCATCGTATTTGCCCTGGTGATTTGGAAACATCACGTAGCCGCCTTCTTGGGGAAGGTTCTCCTCGCCATAAACTTCGGTATGAACGTGTGCGGTATCCTTCATATAATTGATAATCTTCTGCGCGTAAGCATATCGTTCTTCAAAGGTATAACGATCCTTATGCTTTGCCATATCGCGCATTGGAGGCATAATATAAGGCGCACGAAATATATTCCGTATAATTACATAGTAAAAACGTAACATAAAGTCCTCATTTCCTTGTTCTATTCATGTCTCTATTATAGCGAATTCGGACATAAAATGGAATTTGCATAATTCACGGTTGCCATGGCATCCTTGGCATAACAATCGGCTCCTATGGAATCAGCATATTCCTGGGTCATCACCGCTCCACCAACCACGGTTTTTGTGCCCGGCTTCTTTTCTTTCAGAAGCTGGATGGTTTCTTCCATGCTGACAACGGTGGTGGTCATCAAAGCGGAAAGCCCAACCAGTTCCACATTCTGGTTGATTGCCGTATCAACAATTACTTCCGGCGGTACATCCTTGCCTAAATCAATGACTTCAAAGCCATAGTTATCCAGCAATACTTTTACGATGTTTTTGCCAATATCATGGATATCGCCCTTGACGGTTGCCAGAATCACTTTGCCCTTGGACTCCTGCTTGGTATCCTTCATGGCGTCTTTGATTACATCAAAGGCAGCTTTGGCAGCTTCGGCACTCATCAAAAGCTGTGGCAAAAAGACCGTTCCTTTTTCAAACCCCTTGCCCACAATATCTAAGGCCGGAATCATATCCTCGTTAATGATGGCAAGGGGATCCCGCTGCTTTAGCTCCTCTGTTACAGCTGCAACCGCACTCTCCTTCATTCCCTTCTCGATACTGGGAATCAGGCCCAAATCTCCGGTGGTAGCTTTCCCTACGCCGTTCGTGGTAATCGCAGCCATGCTATCGGCCGGTACCTGGGCATATCGATCGATGTAGGCACCACATTGCGGGTCTTGGTTGGTTAAAGCCATAAAGCCGTAATAGGCGCGCATCATAGGCTCATTGCCCGGATTGATAATGGCCAGGGATAATCCGTTCTGCATGGCCATGGTATAGAAAAAGGAGTTAATAATCTCACGATGTGGCAAACCAAAGGAAATATTGGAGACACCTAAGATGGAGTTCCCGTGAAGTTCGTCTCGAATCCGTCGAATGGTATCTAATGTCACATTGGCAGAATTCGTATCGGAAGATATCGTCATACATAGACCATCCACAACGATATCGGTCTGGGGAATGCCGTATTTGGCTGCTTCCGCATAGATTTTCTTAGCGATGGCAATACGACCGTCACTGCTTTCCGGAATACCGTCTTCATCCAATGCTAAAGCGATTACCACACCACCGTACTTTTGTACCAGAGGGAATACAGCATCCATATTCTCTTGCTTACCGTTGACGGAGTTGATTAAGGCTTTTCCGTTATAGTAACGAAGACCGCGCTCCATTGCCTCAATGTCAGTGGTATCAATCTGTAGTGGCAGGGAGGTGATACTCTGTAAACGAGTCACCACTTCTTCCATCATGTATGGTTCATCGATTTCCGGCAATCCAACGTTCACATCTAGAATATGAGCACCACTCTCCTCCTGGCGTAAGCCTTCGGAGAGAATGTATTCGAAGTTCTGATCACGCAGGGCCTGTTTGAAAACCTTCTTACCCGTTGGATTGATGCGTTCACCGACAATCAATGGATGAGGGCCAATTTCTAAAGCCTCGCAGTAAGATGAAATACGAGCCACCCGCGGATTGTCCAGTGTGACAAGTTGGTGTGTGGTAACCTGTTTTATGGTTTGACGAATATGTTCCGGTGTAGTACCACAGCAGCCGCCTAGAATATGAACACCTAAGTCAGCGATGTCTTCCATATAGGTGGCAAATTCTTCCGGTCCAACATCAAAGACCGTTGCACCATTCTCGTTACGTGGCAATCCGGCATTGGGATTTACGATAACCGGAACAGTTGCGATTGCTGTCAAATCCCGAATAATCGGCATCATCTGCTTCGGTCCAAGGCCGCAGTTGACACCAAGAGCATCAACGCCCAAGCCTTCCAACATGGTAACCGTAGAGGCTACCGTACCGCCGGTTAAAAGTTTACCCTTCTCATCGTAGATGGTGGTAATCAGTACCGGTAGATCACAATTCTCCTTGGCAGCAAGGACTGCAGCTTTGGCTTCGTAGCTGTCGCTCATGGTCTCAATTAAAATCAAATCCACGCCGGCAGCAACACCAATCTGGATGACTTCGGAGAAAATTGAAACGGCTGTCTCAAAGGGCAGATCGCCCAGTGGCTCTAGCAACTTACCGGTCGGTCCGATATCCAAGGCAATGTAGGCATCCTCTTCCCGCCCACACAGTGTTCTGGCTTTCTGGGTCAAGGCAACTGCCGCTTCTACGATTTCTTTTAGATTATCCGGGTATTTGAGGCGATTGGCACCGAAAGTATTGGTGTTAAAGATGGTTGCACCGGCCTTCAGATAGTCGCAGTGCAATTCCAAAATATCATCCGGACGGGACAGATTCCAGGTTTCCGGAAGTTCTCCACCCTTGAGCCCCTTGGACTGTAAGATGGTACCCATACCACCGTCACAGAAGACCCATTCATTTTTCAAACGTTCACGTAAATCTTTTCTCATGTGTTACTACTCTCCTTCCGGAGTTCTACGATAGAGGCAGGTGCGAGACTTGTTGCAGACCTCACATCCGGCCATCGTACAATTCGGATTCGTTGTTCCGATGCCAATCACTGCTGTTACGGACTTACTTGGCATCATCAGAAGGGAATCGGTCAGTGTGACACCGATTTCCTTGGACATCTGTAAGCATTGTCCTAAGGTTTTCTGAAATTCCAATGGAAAATCTCCATATCCCGGAGAAAAGCGAGGTCTGGTAAAAAGCCCACGCTGCATCATCTCATCCTTGATGACTTGATTGATATGATTGCAATAGGATTCAATCATAGCAGCAGAAATCGCCTGATAAATCACAGCATCGCTCATAGCGGTAATCTCCGCCTTCTGGATAAAACGATCCGGCGCAGGGCCTAGTGTCACCGCCAGAAAGCAAATCATATGGCAATCCTTTAAATTGCGGCTTAAGTTTTTGCTGTGAATGGGAATATCTTCTACCAAAAAAGAACCGTCTGCACACCAATGAATGTCATAATACTTCCAAATCGCTTTGGGCGTAACAGACTCCATCAAACGTTTTTTGCATATCTGGATTTTCTCTAGAACGGGCGGCTCGGGGGTCTGACCCCGATAGCCCAAATAACGGTAAATTTCCGTATCCGATATTCCATAGGGAAAAGGTGTATCCATGGATTCGTACCTATTTATCAATAATATGGGATAAGCTTGCTTGAATACCTGCGGCAATTTCCGGCTTATTCATGGAATATACATGAATGTGGGTAACGCCATTGGAAATCAAGTCAATAATCTGCTCGGTTGCATAGATGACACCGGCCTGAGTCATCTTCTGTGGATCATCTCCGAAACGATCCACCATGGTGCGGAAACGCTGGGGAATGGAAGCACCGGATAACGCAACGGAGCGTGCCACCTGTTTCTTGTTGGTAATAGGCATAATACCGGCAACGACCGGTACCATAATGCCCTGCTCACGAATGCGATACAAGAAATTGTAGAGGATGTTATTGTCAAAAAACATCTGGGTGGTCAAGAAATCCAATCCCGCGTCCACCTTCTCTTTTAGATGTTGGATATCTTCCGACTGGCGCTCACATTCTACGTGGCCCTCCGGATAGCAGGCACCACCGATGCAGGCTTCCGGGTAGAATTTCTTAATATCTTGAATGAGCTCAATGGCGTGGGAATAGTCCGGAGAAAGCTGTCCGTCCTTCGGCAAATCGCCGCGTAACGCCATAATGTTCTCAATACCTCTGGTTTTATATTCATGGAGCCGCTCCTTCACGAATACACGATCGGAAGATACACAGGTCAGATGAGCCATCACATTGGTGTTGTATTCATCCTGAAGCTTCGCTGCTAACTTGGCGGTATTGGCACTGGTGCCACCACCGGCGCCATAGGTGATGCTCATAAAGGATGGCTCTAAAGCGGCAATTTGATGGGCACACTCTTCTACTGCAGCAAAACCGGCATCGGTTTTCGGTGGGAAAATCTCAAAAGATAAGGTTACTTCATGCTCTGCAAATATGTCTCTAATTTTCATAATCTTTCCTCTTCTAATGGGTATACAAAACGATACCAAAACTAACGTAATACTATCATATATTTCACTCGAAAGAAAGCATAGATGCTGAAAATCGGGGTTTTTCAAAAGAAAAAAGACAGTCTCCCGAATAAGGCAATGTCATTAAGTTAACATTGGGATAATGCTTTGGATGAGAGAAACGGGAATGAAGATGATAACCTTCATTCCCGTTTCTTCCTTTTTAGGCATAACAAACAGGCGGATCTAAAATCCACCTACTAATCATGTTTTAT
>JAILOI010000099.1 GCA_024690885.1 Lachnospiraceae bacterium | reverse complement strand
GCATAATGGAGGTTTCATCATGAGTTTTACTTATATCAATCCAATGCCATCACCGGAAGAAATCAAAGCACAGTATCCCATGAGTGATGCATTAAAACAATTAAAAGCACAGCGTGATGCTGTTGTTTCCGATATTATTACCGGCAAGGACGATCGATTCTTAGTCATCATCGGACCTTGTTCTGCAGACAACGAGGATTCCGTATGTGAATACACCTCTCGTCTGGCCAAGGTTGCCGAGAAGGTCAAGGATAAGATTTTCATCGTACCACGCGTATACACCAACAAGCCGCGTACCACCGGAGAAGGCTACAAGGGTATTGCCTCCCAGCCGGATCCACTGAAGGCGCCGGACATGGTAGAAGGCTTAATCGCCATGCGTAAGATGCACATCCGTTCCATTGAAGAAAGCGGTATGACCAGTGCCGATGAGATGTTATATCCGGAGAACTGGGGCTATGTGGAAGATCTGCTCTCCTACGTTGCCATCGGTGCGCGCAGTGTGGAGGATCAGCATCATCGTCTGACCGTCAGCGGTTTCGATGTGGCCAGTGGTATGAAGAATCCAACCTCCGGTGATTTCTCCGTTATGTTGAATTCCGTATATGCAGCACAGCACGCCCATCATTTTACCTTCGCCGGATACGAAGTGAAAACCACCGGCAACCCGCTGGCTCATACCATTCTGCGTGGTGCAGTGTCCAAGCATGGAAACACCACACAGAACTATCATTACGAAGATATGATTCGTCTCTATGATATGTACCAGCAGATGGATTTGGTAAATCCGGCCACCATTATCGACGCCAACCACTCCAACTCCAACAAGCAATGCCGGCAGCAGATTCGTATCTGCCGTGAAGTTCTTCACAACCGCCGTCATTCCACGGAAATCAAGGACCTGGTCAAGGGCGTCATGATCGAAAGCTACTTAGTCGAAGGCAATCAGAAGATTTCCGACCATCAGGTATATGGTCAATCCATCACCGATGCCTGCTTAGGCTGGGAGGATTCCGAAGCGCTGATTTATACCATCGCAGATATGTTAGATTAAAAATAACACCGGTGAATGTCCTACATTCACCGGTGTTTCTTTGTTTCTTATATTCTTCGAAGTGCTGCCAGAATGCCAGCGATGGTTTTCCCATCTTCCATCTTGCCGGAATCAATCCAAGCCAATACTTCCTCTATGTCCCATAATTTGTAATCAATTGCTTCTGCATCATCCAGCTGCTGCTCGCCCACCGGATAAATATCTTTCGCCAAGTATACCTCAATGGCCTCATTGCAAAACGCCACGGTAGACTGCAAGGATAATAGTTTTTCGATTTGATTGCTGTCATATCCGGTCTCTTCTCGAAGTTCCCGCTTGGCACATACCAGTGGATCTTCCCCCACACTGTCTTTCTGACCGGCCGGAATCTCCCAGGTATATCGTTCCAGTGCCGGGCGAAACTGTCGCACCAAAAGCACCTTCCCGTCATCTGTCATCGGCACAATACAAGCCGCACCCTTCCGATGCTGTACAAAATCCCAGATTTCCGTATTGCCATTGGGCAATTCCATTTCATCCTGATAATAATCAATAATGGTTCCCGCATGAATCAAGGTGCGATTCTTGCGGACCACATGTTCCTTACTTCCCATTCCAATCTCCCTAAAAACACAAGCGGCAGCCGAGCCAAAGACCCGACTGCCTAATTTTCAATTCATTACTTTGCGTAATCTGTAACACGTGATTCACGAATTACATTTACTTTGATCTGTCCAGGATACTGAAGCTCTTCCTCGATACGTTTTGAAATATCTCGAGCCAAAAGTACCATGTCAGCATCACTCACCTTTTCAGGAACTACCATGACACGAACCTCGCGACCTGCCTGAATAGCAAAAGATTTCTCGACGCCTTTGAAATCATTAGTGATGTCTTCCAATTGTTGTATTCTGTTGGTATAAGAATCAAGGGTATCTCTTCTTGCACCGGGTCTAGCAGCACTAATGGTATCTGCTGCCTGAACCAATACTGCAATCAAGGATTCCGGCTCACAATCACCATGGTGCGCAGCTACTGCATTGATAATCAATGGAGATTCCTTGTACTTCTTGCACAAGTCCACACCCAACTGGATATGGGAACCTTCCATCTCTTGATCCACTGCCTTACCAATGTCATGTAATAAACCGGCACGCTTTGCCAGGCGAACATCCTCACCAACTTCTGCAGCAAGTAATCCGCACAAATGCGCAACCTCAATGGAATGCTTCAATGCATTCTGACCGTAACTGGTACGATACTTCATGCGACCGAGAAGCTTAATCAGTTCCGGATGAATTCCATGAACTCCTACTTCGAAGGTTGCAGCCTCGCCCTCTTCACGAATGGCATTGTCTACTTCCTTCTGGGCCTTCTCGACCATCTCCTCAATTCTAGCCGGATGGATACGTCCATCCACAATCAATTTCTCAAGAGCAATTCTAGCGACTTCTCTGCGAACCGGGTCGAAAGCAGATAAAACAACTGCTTCCGGCGTATCATCGATAATCAATTCAACACCGGTCATTGTCTCCAATGTACGGATGTTACGACCTTCTCTTCCGATGATGCGTCCCTTCATCTCATCACTAGGGAGCTGAACTACAGAAATGGTAGATTCAGCAACGTGATCAGCTGCACACTTCTGAATGGCATTGACCACAATATCCTTGGCTTTCTTGTTGACTTCATCTCTGGCCTGTGCCAAAGACTCCTTCACTAATTTTGCGGCGTCTTGTTTGACATCTTCTTCGACTGTCTTTAACAAAAATTCTCTTGCTTGTTCGGAGGTTAATCCGGAGATTCGTTCGAGTTCCTGTACTCTTTGCTGATTTAATTTTGCGATCTCAGCCTTTTCCTTGTTCATCTGTTCCTCGCGA
>JAILOI010000089.1 GCA_024690885.1 Lachnospiraceae bacterium | reverse complement strand
AGCACTGTAAGCAGCACAATGCCCAGGAACCTCAACCATTTTTTCCACTGTTTCATACTACACCTGATTTCTAAAAAAGGACCTTGAAGGAAAAAACTTCGATGTCTATTTCTTCAACGTCCTTTAATCTCTCGATTCGATAACGATGAGCGCACCCTGCTTCACCCGAATCACGCCTTGTTCGGCGGTGATTTCATTGCTGACCCCCAGAGAATTGTAGCCCTCGAGGGTTGCATCGGATAATGGGTAATAAAAACCGTCCATCGTCACACCGCAGGCCCGGTCTCCATAGGGGAATACCGAGACATAGGTGCCATATTGTGTATGCTTATCAAGTATCAATTCCCGGTCTATCATGCGGATGCGATTGTGGGCATCCACTAAGCAGACACTGCGGCCTCGTTCCAGGCCCTGACCAAGTACCGCGATATTCCCCAGCACATGGTCTAAGCGACTTCCCGTTCCGCCTAGGATGGTGATGTCGCCGCAACTTTTGTCAAACGCCAACTGTAGCGCCGCCTCCGTATCGGTATCGTCCTTCTCGGGACACAGGCGAATCACTTCCACATCCGGCATAGTCTCATAATCCTCAAGGGAGGCCACCGTCTCATGGCTGGCAGAATCAAAGTCTCCAATAATATAATGCGGCCGAATGCCAAGACGCTGCAGGGCCTCTAAGCCCCGATCCGCAGCAATCACCACATCGGCCGTCGGTATCATATGTTGAAGCAGGGGTTCATCGAGTTGTCCACCTGCTACGATTACACAGCTCATCGCATAATCTCCAAAAACTGGGTTACATTCTCGGCTGCATCCCCACGGAATACGCCGCTTCCTGCAACAATAATGTTGGCGCCGGCATCCAACGCTTCGGATACGTTATCCAAATTGATACCGCCGTCCACTTCAATATCGGTATTTAGGCCCTTGCGCATAATCATCTGACGCATGTTGCGCACCTTATCCAAAGTATATGGAATCAGGGTCTGTCCGCCATAGCCCGGATTTACCGTCATGATTAAAACCATATCCAGTTCCGGCAAAATATTCTCCAACACGGAAATCGGTGTTGCCGGGCAGAGTGCCACGCCGGCCAACACATTGCCTTCCTTGATCATATGCACCACCCGGTCCAAGTGCACGCAACTTTCTGCGTGAACGGTGATGATATCCGCACCTGCTTCAATAAAGCTCGGAATCATCTGCTCCGGATTGTCCACCATCAAGTGCACATCCAAAATACGATCCGTGTACTTCCGCACACTTTTCAGGACCGGAATTCCATAGGTGATTTCCGGCACAAAATGTCCGTCCATGACGTCAAAATGCAAATACTGTGCCCCCGCTTCGTCCACCGTCTGTATTTCTGTCCCCAGCTGTCCGAAATCCGCGGACAGGATCGATGGTGCTAAACAATTCATGCGCATCCCCCTATTTGCTGTGTGTTCCAATCTCGTTACCTACTAATACTTTCTAGCTTGCTTGCGTTCCTCGTAAAACAAGCGATAATTCTCATACCGACTGACATGGATGCGGCCCGCTTCTACCGCCGCCTTCACTGCACATCCCGGCTCCGCCATATGGTTACAGCCGCGAAACTTACAGTTTGCTTCCTCTTCCCGAAATTCAGGAAAAAGGTCCGCTAATTCCTCTGCCTCTACTTCCGGCACATACAACGTGGAAAAGCCCGGTGTATCGCAGATATAGCTTTCTTCATCGATTTGTATCAATTCTGTATGTCGGGTGGTCTGCTTGCCCCGCTCAATCTTGGCACTGAGCTCGCCCACTTCCATCTCGACTTCTTCTTGCAGCTTATTGATGAGGGACGACTTGCCCACACCCGACGGTCCCGCCACGGTGGTTAACTTGCCTCGCAAGGCTTCCTTCAATTCGTCTAAGCCGCGTTCTTCCTTCACGCTATAACAGATCATGGGATATCCGGTGGGTTCATAGACCTCCCGCAGTTTCTGCACCGCCGCGTCTTCCACCAGATCAATCTTATTGATTCCGATGATCACCGGTATATCTTTCGCTTCCATCTGGATTAAAAATCGATCCAGCAAATTCAAATTCGGCTCCGGGCTTGTGGCTGCAAAAATAATCAATGCCTGATCCACATTGGCCACCGGCGGGCGCTCCAGTTCGCTTGTTCGCTCCTGTATCGCCACCACATTGCCTTCCTTATCCTGCTCATGGGTCACTTCGATTTCTACCATATCGCCCACCAGCGGTGTTTTCTTTTCGCGCCGAAATGCGCCCTTCGCTTTACATGCGTAGGTGCCTTCGCCCACCACGTTCACGTAGTAGAATCCCGCGATTGCTTTTACGATTCTTCCTATCATGCGTTTCCTTTTTTCGCCAGCTTCCTGCTCTTTTTTGTGTTTTGTTTTTGACGCCGCTTTTCCGCGCATCGGTCTGATTCCTCCGGAGGTGCCTTTTTCCGCGCCACCGTTTTCGTTTCCGATGCTCTGGTGTATATGCTTCCTTCTACGGAGTCGCCTCTCGGCTCCTGTCGCAACGTAGCGGCCACATACGAATTTACGTCGCCTGCAATTGCTTGCTTCGCAGCATTGCCTGCGTCGTAAATTCTAGTGCCGACGTTGCTTAAGGCTCCGTTTCAGGAAGATATACACCACTCGCATGGTTTTATGTTCCAATCGGTGGCGCCTCTTCTCATAGGCTCCGTCGGAACAAGACCAATACGCGCTTGAGCGGCTGTTACTATTCACTTGATTGGACAGTAAACTGGCTAATTATGGTTCTCCTGTTGGACTCGTTGTCGCATTCGCTCTACCATTTTGTGGTGGGACTGCGGCTGACTACGATGTCCGCTCGTGATACCAATTACTTCTTAGATACTGATGCGTTTACCTTGGTTCCGCTTTCGGTAAAGGTTACTACGACGCTGGAAATCTCCTCGGATGTATTATCTACGGAAAATTCATAATCTGCGCCTGCTGCCAATGATCCGGTTGCCAATGTGGTTCCATTGTTGGATACTGCGGTGAAGGTGTATGTGGTGATTGGTGTCTTCACCTCTTCTTCTACCGTTGTGGTTGTTCCATCCTCATTGGTCTTCTCCACCTGCTTCTTGGTGGTCGTAGACTCATTGGCCGGTGCCTTAAACTTCACCACATAGCTCAACGGCTTCTTACCCTTACTGATCTCAATTGCGACGCCGCTTCCCTTATCCACGGTGCTTCCCGGGCTTACGTTCTGGGAAATAACATTACCGGCTGCGATGCTATCACTATAGTTCTCGGTGGTTCCACTGACGGTCAATCCTACGGCTGCCAATGCGTTGGTGGCATCGGCCTGGCTCTTGTTGGTAACATCCGGTACAGTGACCGTCTCCTTACCGCGGCTGACTACCAATGCGATGGTATCGCCCTTCTTTCCACTGGCCTTAGCGCCCGGTGTCTGGGAGATGACCACGCCCTGCTCTACGCTGTCACTATAGTTATAGGATACGCTGTACTTGAATCCGGCATCCGTCAAGGTATTGGTGGCTGCGGATTCGGTCATGTTCTCTACGTTTGGTACATCGATATTGCCGGCGCCGCTACTGATGGTTACGGTGATGGTGGAGTTTTTCTCTACCTTCTGGCCTGCATTGATGCTCTGACTCATGACCTGACCTTCCTCGTACTTATCGGAAGATGCAGTTCCTGCATTCTTATAGCCCAAATTCAGCTTCTTCAGCTCTGCCTTGGCTTCTTCCTCAGTCATACCAAGCAGATCCGGTACGGTAACCTTGTCAGAGGTGTCGGCATCCTTGTCCTGCTGCTCAATCTTGGTATCCGTGTCGGCATCCTTGTTCTTGCCTCCAAACTTGAAGATTCCAAGCACATGTCCAAGCAAATACAACACCACGATTCCGATGATAACTGCTGCCACGATTCCCAGGATGGTGATGGCTTTCTCCATCTTCGGATTTACAGAACCATCCTCCTCATCATCGTATTCCTCGTCATATTCGTCATCCCACTCTTCGTCGTCCCATTCCTCTCCATCATTGGATGCCAACTCGCTGACATCCACGATGCCGGCCTGCTTCTGAATCTGGTTCAACTCTTCCTCGGTGACGACCTTGGTCTTCTCCCCTTCTTCGCTGGCGATGGTGACAAAGTCCTCATTCGGGTTTACTAATGCCTTTTTCAAATCGGTCAGCATCTCATCCATGGTTGCATAACGCTTGTCCTGGCTCTTCATGGTAGCCTTCTGGATGATGCGCTCTACGGAAATCGGTACATCCGGTGCATAGGTGCTTGGCGGGGTCATCTCCCCCTGCAAGTGCTGGATGGCAATTGCTACGGTGGTATCTCCGTCGTATGGCACACGGCCGGTGCACATCTCATACATCACAATTCCGAGGGAATAGATATCACTCTGGAAGGTCACATATCCATTGCGGGCCTGCTCCGGTGAGGAGTAATGCACGCTGCCCATAATGTCGGCATTGATGGTGTTGGCGGTTGCAGCACGGGCAATTCCGAAATCCGTAACCTTGACCTTGCCTTCCTTGGAAATAATGATGTTCTGTGGCTTAATATCACGATGAATAATGTTCTTATTGTGAGCAGCCTCAATACCGCGGCCCACCTGGATGGCGATACTGATCAGCTCGTTGTAGGACAGGCGTCCCTTCTTGCTGATATAGGTCTTCAGGGTAATGCCTTCCACGTACTCCATTACGATGTAGTAGAGGCCTTCCTCGCTTCCAACGTCATAGATGTTGACGATGTTCGGATGCTCCAAACCTGCTGCCGACTGCGCTTCTGCACGGAACTTGCTGACAAATCCGGCATCCTCGATAAATTCCTGCTTCAAAACCTTGATGGCAACTTCGCGACCAAGGGAATGATCCATGGCCTTATAAACGTCAGACATTCCGCCTGCGCCGATTTTCTCTAATATTTCATATCGTCCTGCGATAATTGTTCCAGTGTTTAACATTCCTTCACCTCATCAGAAGTAGTATCAATTACAAGAACGGTGATGTTGTCCTTGCCGCCGCCGTCATTGGCCAGCTCTACTAATCTCTCTGCTTTCTGTTTCACTTTCTTGCTGGATGTTAGGACTTCGCAAATCATATCCTCATCCACCATGTTGGAGAGTCCGTCCGAACATAAAAAGATGGCCCGAATGTCATCCATCGGTTCATCGAAAAAGTCGATACGCACGTCCTCCTCGGCACCTACCGCACGTGTAATCTTGTGCTTGGCCGGGTGGTGCTTCGCTGCTGCCTGGGATATGGATCCCACACGCAACATCTCTTCTACCAAGGAATGATCACGGGTCACTTGTACAAGCTCGCCCCCGCGAACTATATATAATCGGCTGTCGCCGACATTGGCTACATGTAATCGGTTGTCCACGATGGAAGCCGCCACCAGGGTGGTGCCCATTCCGGCTTTGCTTTCATCGGAGTTGGCACATTCGTACACAGACTTGTTGGCCTGGTAAATAGCTTGCTCTAAGGCTTGCTGGGGTGATTTAATCTTCCGCTTTCGCACTTCTTCGAGGATGACCTTGACAGCCGTCTCGGAAGCAACGTCTCCGGCGTTATGTCCACCCATGCCGTCCGCTACCAAAAACAAGTTGGGGAGCGCTCCTACCGAAGCATCGGAAGCAAATACGTAGTCTTCATTATGTGCACGCTTCTGACCCTTGTCTGTAATGGCATAAAAAAGCATGTCAGTCCTTCCTTTCTAAATGTTTCCTGCGAAGCTGTCCGCAGGCGCCGTCAATATCACGGCCCATTTCCCTTCTAATAGTAACATTTATGCCGTTTTTTTCAAGTCTCATCTTGAACCGCAACACCGCTTCGTGGGTGGAAGAAACGTAGTCTCTCTCCTTGATTGGGTTCACGGGAATGAGGTTGACATGACAGTTCATATCGCCGATGAGTTCCGTTAACTCTCTGGCATCTTCTTCCCCGTCGTTGACACCTGCTACCAGGGCATATTCAAAGGACACCCGCCGTCCGGTTTTGGCAAAATAGGTGCGGCAGGCATCTAACACTTCATGGATATCGTAGGTATTGGCGATGGGCATCAAGGCCTTTCTTTTCTCCTGGTTCGATGCATGTAAGGAGAGGGCCAGGGTAATCGCCAAGTCCTCCTCGGCCAGATCCAGAATCCGCGGCACCAATCCACAGGTGGAGACCGTAATGTTGCGCTGGCTGATGTTTAAGCCGTGTTCATCGGATAACAGGTGAATAAACTTCACAATATTGTCATAGTTATCCATGGGCTCGCCGGTACCCATCACCACCACGTTGGAGACCCGCTCCCCCGTATCGTGTTGGATGGCATAAATCTGATCCAACATCTCCGACGGGGTTAAGTTACGAAGCCAACCGTCCAGGGTAGACGCGCAGAAGCGACAGCCCATCTTACAGCCCACCTGGGAGGAGATGCACACGGAATTTCCATGCTTGTAGTGCATCAGCACGCTCTCCACCATGTTGCCGTCCGCCAGAGCAAACAGATACTTTCTCGTACCGTCGATGGCAGAAATCTGGCAGTCCTCCACTTCTAAGGAGGTGTAGCTGCACTGCTCCTCCAGCTTGGCTTTTAGGGCCTTTGGAATATTACTCATCTCATCGTAAGATCTGGCCAGATGCACATGCATCCACTCGTAGAGCTGCTTGCCACGGAACTTTTTCTCACCCATGGCCTCTACCTGGGCCAGCAATTCCTCATAATTTAAGGATTTGATATCAATCGGCATTTACATACCCTTTCGTTCTAAAATTGCAATATAGAAGCCATCCGTCAGCCCGGCCTGGGGCAACAGCTGCTCTTCGGAAAGCAGTGCAAACTCCGGATGGTGTTGTAAAAACAACGCCGTGTTGTTCTCGTTCTCTAAGCGATCAATGGTGCAGGTGGAAAAAGCCATCCGCCCACCAACTTTCACATACTGGCACACCACGTCCAGCATCTGCTGCTGCAGTGCGGCCAGGGATTCCTCATCCTCCCGGCTCATGCGATACTTGATCTCCGGCTTGCCGGATAAAACACCCAGTCCCGAACAAGGCAGATCCGCAATCACCCGGTCCATCTTGCCCACGCATGCTTCATCCAACACCGTCGCATCCCATACCTTAGCAGTGACGTTCGTCGCTTCGCTGCGTCGGATGTTCTCTTCAATGAGGGCCACCTTGTCTGCGGATACGTCTCTGGCTTCCACATGGCCCGATTCTCCTACGAAGGTAGCGGCGTGCAAGCTCTTGCCACCCGGTGCCGCACATACGTCTAACACCTGCTGCCCTTGTTGGATTTCCAACCGATGGGACACCAACATGGAGGTCACATCCTGGACATAAAACAAGCCTTCCGTAAAAGAAGGCAATGCCTTCAGGTAATCATATCCAGAGATGGCAAAGGCATAGGATAATTCCGGAATTTCCTTCACCGTAACGCCTTCGGACTCCAGGCGCGCCTTTAACTGCTCCGGCGTAATTTTGGCTGTGTTGGTACGAATCACCGTATCCTTCTCTGCCAGAAAATCCGCCAGCATCTCCTCGGTTTTGGCCTCCCCGTAGGCCTCCATCCAATCTTCCACCATCCACTGTGGCACGGAATAACGAATGGATGCGGCCTCGGCCTTACTTTTTCCAACCACTGCCTGCTCCAGCAATGCCGGGGCGCCTTCGCTTTCAATGCCTCGGGCAGTGTTTCGCAACACGCCATTTACAAAGCCCTTCAACTGGCGAAATCCCCGTAGGGTGGCCAGCTTCACCGCCTCGTTACAGACCGCGGAAATCGGAATTCCATCCATATAAATCATCTGATACACCGACAGGCGCAGGATGTTGCGAATCACCGGCTTCATCTTGCGTACCGGGGTCTTGGAGTAGAGATTGATGTAAGCGTCCAACTCCATCTTGCGCTCGATGGTGCCTAGCGTCAGGCGGGATAGGAAGCTTCGCTTCTGCTTCTCCAAATATTGATATTTTTCCAGTGTGCCTTGGAGCATGCGATTGGAATACTCCTCGTGTTCCAACACCTCCACAATGATTTCCAGGGCCAACTGTCTTAAATTCTCTGTCAAACTATATTCCTCTTATTCCATGTGTTCCCGGGCTTCCACGTGATATCCACGCAGAAAATCTGCAATCGGCATCCGCTTCTTGCCCTCTAACTGCACTTCCACCAGGGAAAGTCCGCCCTCGCCGCAGGCGATGACCATGGTATCCTTGGTGACTTCTACAATCTCACCCGGCGTTCCGCTCACTTCGGAAAGCACCTTGGCCTTCCAGATTTTTAGGGTCTTTCCACCCAGCTTGCTATAGGCACTTGGCCACGGATTTAATCCCCGAATATAGCACTCCAATTCCTTGGCCGGACGGGAAAAATCCAACTTGCCCAGTTCCTTATGAATCATGCCCACATGGGTAGCAAGCTTCGGATCCTGTGGCTGGGGCGTAATCTCACCCCGATCCAAGCGCTCCATGGTTTCGGCACAAAGCGTTCCGCCGGCAATCGCCAGTTTATCAAAGAGGCTTCCGCCCGTATCCTCCGCATCGATGGGTACCTCTACCTGGGTCAGGATATCGCCGTCATCTAAGCCCACGCCCATCTGCATGATGGTGACACCGGTCACATCATCTCCATTTAAGATGGACCACTGAATCGGTGCTGCGCCACGATACTTCGGCAAAAGGGATGCATGCACATTGATACAGCCCAGTCGCGGCATCTCTAAAATCTCCTTTGGTAAGATCTGTCCAAAGGCCGCCACCACGAAGATATCTGCCGGATACTTCCTCAGTTCTTCGATACACTCCGGCTTTCGAATTCGCTCCGGCTGAAACACCGGAATGTCTCGCTCCAGCGCCCACTCCTTCACCGGTGGATACTGCATGGCATTGCCCCGTCCCTTGGGGCGGTCCGGCTGGCTCACCACCAACACAATCTGATGTCCTGCTGCTTCTATGGCATCCAAGGTTCCCAGGGCAAAGTCCGGGGTACCCATAAATATTACGTTCATCCTCATGTCCTTCCTCTACTACGTCAAAAAACACCACCAGTAGTGTACCATGTTCCACCCCATTTGTCATTTTCCATGCCTTCCCCCGCCGGCTCTACGTTTGCCCCCGCCGGCCTACTTGTCCCCGGGTGCGGGGGGCTGCCAACCATGGAAGAGGGCCATCGATTTTCTTGCATCCTAAGAACGCGCATCCCGCGGGTGTCCGGCTCCCTGCATTTACCCTTCCAGGAGGTTGTTGGTCTATGACGGACGCTTTTTCTTATTCATAGGTTCCATATGCACTCCTACCCAGTCTTTTTTCTCAGTGTTCCGCTTGCGAAGTACCGCGACAAAGGGATGGTTGTTGGATTGGCACCGCAAAAGAATCGCATCCGTGCTTCGGCTTTTGCTCCCTGCGCCTTCCGTGGCGCAGGGTACCAATCCTTTTACAACCATCCCTTTTGC
Source organism: Lachnospiraceae bacterium (assembly GCA_024690885.1). Lineage (GTDB taxonomy): Bacteria > Bacillota > Clostridia > Lachnospirales > Lachnospiraceae > XBD2001. The sequence goes on along the minus strand of JAILOI010000089.1, from coordinate 5,163 downwards.
GGTACTAACGCGCGCTCCAAGTTCGAAAAAAGATGGGTAGGATGATATGGAACAATTGATTTTTTACCCATGCGTCCGTCAAGGACCAACCACCGACGCCGAAGGGTAAACCATGGAACGAACACCCGCAATCCAAAATGCGCGTTTGGATGCTTAGAAAATCGATGGCCCTCTTCCATGGTTGGCAGGCCCCCCGCACCCGGGGACAAAAAAGCCGGCGGGGCACACATGACAATCGGCGGGGGCAAGGTATGACAAATGTCATATGGAAGTTGTGACAGGGGACACTACTGGTGGGGGCGCGGGTTGGCTATGATGGGGACAGTGAAGGATGAACGCAAAATATAAGGAGTGACCTATGAACGAGAAAGTGATACAGATTGACCAGTTGGTGAAGCGATATGGGGAGAACGTGGCGGTGGACCACTTCCATTTGGAGGTGTATGACGGGGAGATTTTGGGACTGCTTGGGCCCAATGGATCCGGCAAGACGACCACCATCAATTGTTTGCTGTCCCTGCTGCAATATGATAAGGGGGATATCCGGATTTTTGGCAAGGAGATGCGCCCGGAGGCCTACGACATCAAAAACCAAATCGGTGTGGTGATGCAGAACGTGGCCGTGGTGGATACCTTGAACGTGTATGAAAATGTGGACTTTTTCTGCGGATTGTATGTGGGGGATAAAAAGCTTAGAAAACAGTACGTGGAGGAAGCCTTGGAGTTTACGGGGCTGACCGACTATAAGAAGTATAAGCCCAAGAAGTTGTCCGGCGGATTGCTGCGCCGCTTGAATATTGCATGCGGCATCGCCCATAAACCAAAGCTCATCATCTTCGATGAACCGACTGTGGCGGTAGATCCACAGAGCCGAAACGCCATCCTCGAGGGCATCAAGAAGATGAACCGGGATGGGGCCACCGTGATTTATACCTCCCACTACATGGAAGAGGTGGAGGAACTGTGCAGCCGCATTGTGATTATGGACCATGGCAAAAACGTGGCCAACGGAACGGCGACCGAACTGAAGGCAACCCTGATGAACCGGGAAACCATCCGCATCGGATTGCCGGAAAAAACCGAAAGCGTGTTGCAGGGCCTGTCGGAAATCAACCACGTCTATAAGGTCAAAATCGACGGGGACGATGTGGTGATCAAGTGCGACGGCGGCGACCATAATCTGGTGCATGTATTAAGCTACCTGACGGATCAGAACGTGCCGTTTGGCCGGGTATCCACGGAGCTTCCAACCCTAAATGACGTCTTCCTGGAAATCACCGGAAAGGAGTTAAGAGACTGATGTTTGGACGGATTTTCTACTATAAAATCAAAGAACTCATGCGCAGTTACTGGCTGATTGGCTGGAACTTCCTCTTCCCTCTGGTGCTGGCAACTGCCTTCTACTTAGGCTTTGGCCGCATGATGACCGACGATCCGGAATTTTTCCATACCATCCCGGTGGGCTATATCGTATCTGAGGATGTGACGGAAGAAAATGCGGCCTTTTTAGATGTGCTGGCGGAACTTACCAAGGAGCGGGAAGATGACGTGGCGGTGCTTAAAACCACGGAGTACGACGATCGGGAGGCCGCAATCGCCGCCATGAATGCCAATCGCATCAGCGGCATCTACATCATTGGTGCGGACATTGAGACCATCGTGGCCAAAAACAGTATCAGTGCTTCTACCCTAAACCAGATTGTGCGTACCTACGAGAACCATGCCACCACCCTTATCAATATTGCAAAAGACCATCCGGAATCCTTGCAGAAGGCCATGGATCTTCTAAGCGAAGAAAATACCTATATCAAGGAGCATACCTTCCAGAGAGAAACCAGTGCTTACATGCAGTACTTCTATGCCCTGCTTGCTATGACGGCCCTGTTTAGTTCCTGGATTTCCACCGTTATTTTGGAAGGCATCTGCGCCAATAAGTCGGAGTCCGGCAAGCGATTTGAAGTCTCCGGCGCCGGCAAGCTTTCCTCCATCGGAGCGGGACTTCTGGCGGGCTTACTACTCCAGTGCCTCTCCAATACCGTGGTGATCTGCTATATCGAGTACGTGTTGAAACTATCCTTTGGCATGCCTATCTGGTGCGTGATGCTTGTTACCACCTTAGGCAGCGGTGTGGGTATTTCCGTGGGCTGTCTCATGGGTTCTTTGATCAAAAACCCGGCGCTTCTGGTTGTGGTACCGCTGGCCTTTTCCATGGTCTGCTCCTTCTTCAGCGGACTCATGTGGGGCAACATCAAGCAGATTTTAGAGTACCATTGCCCGATTGTGAATCGGATCAACCCGGCGGCGCTTGTTACAGACTGCCTCTACATCCGTTCCACCTACGGAGCGACCCCGATGTACTACCAGAATCTGGTGATTTTGGCCGCTATAACGGTGGGCGCCATGCTCTTAAGCAGCCTGATTTTAAGGAGGAGAAACTATGTCAGTCTTTAACGCATTACTAAAATCCATCAAGGCCAGCGTGCTTAGCATCGGCATGTACTTTCTGGTGTTTGCCATCTTCGGCAATATCTCCGCCCGGGCCACCGTCTCCACCCAGGAGGACGCCTTCCGGGAAAGCGTGTTAAACGTGGCCATCGTGGACGAGGACCACTCCGCCTTAAGCCAGAGCCTGGTGGATTATCTGAACGAGACCCAGCACGTGGTGGATCCGCAAACCACCTCCCTGGAAACCATGAACGATAACGTGCGCTTCGGCGTTTACAACTATGTGCTACTGATTCCGGAAGGATTTTCCGAAGCTGTGGCAAAAGGTGACGTAGCGGATGCTGTGGAATATATCGCCCCCGGATCTTTTGCTTCCGAATATCTGTTGACCGAGAATATTCGTACCTATTTGCAGGATATCGTGGTATATTTAGAGAGTGGGTACGCAATGGATGAAGCGATTGCCAAAACCGGCGACCAGATGGAGCATCTGGCGGAAACCAAAGCGGAAATTATGGACACATCCGATGCCAATCATCGCAGTTTTTACACCGGAATGTTTTCCTTCAACGGATATTCTCTGCTTATGATTTTATGCATCAGCATCGGTAACGTGATGTTGTTTATCCAACAAATCGATGTGAACCGACGCATTGCCGTCAGCGGCATGTCTTTCCGCAAGCGCAACTTCGCCATCATTGCAGCGGTGGCTGTGATTGGCGTGGTTACCACCCTCTTTATCATCGGTGTGGTAGGTGTTATGGGCGCAAGCGATAACAACGGCAAGCTTTTCTACTACGGCATCAACACCTTTGCCCTCATGTTTGTGGGGCTTGGTATGGGATTTCTGTTAAGTTCCATCACCTTGAACGAGAACCTGATCAACATGTTAGCCAACATGATCAACCTCTCCATGAGTTTTCTCTGTGGCGTGTTTGTCCGGTTGGATATGTTGTCTCCGGGTATCAAGAAGGGTGCCCACTTTCTACCGCTGTACTGGTACACCACGGCAAACGAATGGATCAACGACCATCCCATCGGAGAAATTTTGGATTCCAACTTTTACTCCTGTCTGGGCATCCAGTTGTTGTTTGCAGCCGCTTTTCTGGTGGTGGGCCTGATTATTTCTAAGAAAAAGGAACAATATGCTGTTTGATATCCTACTTCGCCTCTGTGCGAGCATCGTTCTAATTTTATGTATCAATGCATCCGGCATTACAACCTTCACGGTTGTAATGTCTATTTGCATTTTTCTGTGCTTTGGCGTGGGACAACTGCTCTCCGGGGGATGGGGCAACCTTGTGGTAAGCAATATCGCTTTCCTTCTTGCTCTGGTTGTGATTCTCACCACCGGAGACCATGGATTATGGCAGGTGGCCCTGTTGGTATTCTTCTGTTGTTTTTACAACATCTCCATGCATCTGTATGAGCAGATGTGTACCTATCAACGCCAGCTCCATCGCATGCGGGATGACAGCAAGGAATTAGAATATACCCTTAAGAACAAAAACCAGCGGCTCTTACAGGAACAGGATCAGCAGGTGCGCCTGGCCACCCTGGCAGAGCGAAACCGCATCGCCCGTGAGATTCACGATAACGTGGGGCATCTGTTGTCCCGGGCCATCCTCTTACTGGGAGCCATCCTTACCGTAAACCGGGATGAATCCATGGCGCCTCAGCTGCAGATGCTGTCGGATACCCTGGATGAATCCATGGCCAAGATGCGCGCCTCCGTCCATGATCTCCATGACGATTCCATTGATTTGGCCAAGAACTTCGAGGAGATTTTGCAGCAGTTATCCGCCTTCCGTCTCACCACGGAACTGGATTTGGATGAGGCACTGCCCACCGAGATAAAGCTTACTTTGATTGGCATTTTAAAAGAAGCCACCACCAACATCTTAAAGCACTCCAACGGGGATGCGGTGAGCGTATTTGTCCACAACAACTACAGTTTTCTCACCCTCTCGGTGACGGACAACGGCACCCTCACGCCGGAAGAGAAAGCCCGCATTTCCTCTGAAACCTTCGAAGGCATCGGCCTTCACAACATCCGAAACCGGGCCAAAAGCGTGGGCGGGGATGTATATTTTTACATGAACGATGGATTTACGGTGTTCGCCCGGATTCCGGTGCCCACCAAGGACGCGACTGCCATTGTGCAGGATAGATAGGAGAATGTATGGAGACCAAAGGGATTTTACTTATTGATGATGACGAACTAATCACCATGTCCCTGGAGATGATCATCCAGGCCGACGGAGAATTTCAGGTGCTTGGCAAGGGCCAAAGCGGCCGGGAGGCCATCCGCTTATACGACGAATTGCAGCCGGATTTGTTATTGATGGACATCCGCATGGAGGATATGAATGGCCTGGAGGCGGCAGAAGCAATTCTGGCCAAGCATCCCAAGGCCGTCATCCTGTTTCTTACCACCTTTTCCGATGATGAATACATTGTGAAAGCCCTAAAGCTTGGGGTCAAGGGGTACCTGCTAAAGCAGGATTATAAGTCCCTGCCGGCTGCCCTGCATGCGGCCATGGATGGACAAAGCGTCTTCGGTGGTGCGGTGGTCAACAAACTTCCAACCCTGATGCAAGAGGGCGGCGAGCCTGCGCAGTTTGACTATGCCTCCTATGAGATTTCCGAGAAGGAATACGAAGTGATGCAGCTGGTGGCCGAGGGCTTTTCCAACCGGGAAATCGCCCAGAAACTCTT
>JAILOI010000088.1 GCA_024690885.1 Lachnospiraceae bacterium | reverse complement strand
AAACGAAGAGATCGTCATGCTCCTTGCCCAGCTCTACCAATGCGTTACCATAGCTGTCTCTGGTTGCAATCTTTACATCTGACATAATGCTTCACCTGCTTTCTTCAATTCTTCCATTGCCTGCTCATACTGCTCGTCGTTTGGCGCCTTGCCATGCCAGCCAACCTGGTTCTCCATGAAGGAGATGCCCTTGCCCTTTACCGTCTTCATAACGATGGCGGTCGGAGCACCCTTGGTAGCCTTAGCTTCGTCAAAAGCAGCACGCAACTGCTCAAAATCATTGCCGTCTGCAACTTCAATGACATGGAAGTTGAATGCACGGAACTTATCAGCGATCGGATACGGAGAGTTTACTTCCGAAACCGGTCCATCAATCTGGAGATTGTTGTTATCTACGATAATACACAAATTATCTAACTTACGGAATCCTGCAAACATTGCAGCTTCCCATACCTGACCTTCCTGGATTTCACCATCGCCAAGCAGCGCATATACACGATATGCATCGTTGGACAACTTTGCGGAAAGTGCCATACCTGTTGCAATGGAGATGCCCTGTCCCAGAGAACCGGAAGAAGCATCAATACCCGGTGTATGGGTTACGCATGGATGTCCCTGCAGGTGAGAGCCCACGTGACGCAAGGTCTTTAAGTCCTCTACCGGGAAAAACCCACGATTCGCAAGTGCAGAATAAAGGCCCGGTGCTGTATGTCCCTTGGACAATACGAAGCGGTCCCTGTCTGCCTTCTTCGGATTCTTCGGATCGATGTTCATCTCTTCAAAGTACAGATAAGTAAACACCTCAGTCGCGGACAGTGATCCACCCGGGTGACCGGACTTTGCTGCATGAACGCCTTCGATGATTCCCTTACGAATCTCAACTGCTGTTTTTTGCAATTCCAAATTTGTCATTTGTATTCCCTTTCTTCCCTTTTTGATATTACTAACTCGCAGGGTGGCGAGTTCATTGCTTCATTGCGTCGTCATTATAGCACACTTCCTAGGCAATTCACATTTCATTTCTTGCCATTCTTCGGAAGATACTATCAAATTCTGACGAACTCCTATACAAAATTGCAGATATCCTCTAAGGAGATCAGCATAATGTTCTTAATTGTTGCTGCCACCGTCTTGGTATTCTCATGGAAACCACTGCGAGAGAAGATAAGATAAAAGGCATTGTTCTTGTCTTTGACATGCTTGGTTAAATCAATCAACTCCTTTAGGGTAGCAATGCCGATGGGCTCCTCATCGTAATAGCACCGGGCAAAGGCGATGTTACTTTTGCCTTCTACCTTGCCAAGTGCAACCAAATCAAACCCTTCCGAGGATTTCTTCTCCTCGTCGTTCTCCCACCAGTTGCCGATGGCTTCGATGGTGAAAGGCAGTTCTTCCTTGGCGGCCTTTTTCTCCAGGTATTCCCGACACATATTAATAAAGACGGTATCCATATAGGCATCCCGGTGCGGTTCAATCACATCCTCCCACAGAGCCTTGCTGTTGCCCTCATAATAGTATTCCATATGAGGCACGATGAACTGATACCAGAACAAATCGTGGGTATTTACAATCGAATACCGGGTCTTCTTGCGGTTGGTCGGCTCCGTTACCGGATTCTCCTTCTTCACCACACCGATGGACATCAGAGTGTTCATATACGGAACCACCACGTCCTTCGGCTTATTTACCACTTCCGAGATGGCATTGACACGGTTCTTACCACTGGCAAGCGTCTCAAGCATACAGTTGTAGTAGGACATCTCACGAAGCTCCGTCTGGATGGTCTTCTCCGGAAGCAGTGTCGCATCATCCTCATCCGCTAAAAACAGCTGGCTCATCATATGATAACAGAGATCCTCCGCAGCATCATGATGCGCTAAGTATGCGGCACAGCGACGCAAGTGATAGGGAATACCACCGGTAATACCATATAAGAAGGCCTGCTCCATCGGGCTAGCCTCCCGGAAAAATTCCTGGGCCTCATAAAACTCCATGGCACCAAGCTCTAGGGTCTGCATAGGAACGTCCTTCCAGATTGCCTTCTTGGAAAGCACCTGCTTCTCCATGAGAATATACGCATCACCGCAAAGCACCACTTGAATGTCCAAACCGGCCCACTGCACCTTCACATAGTCGTGTAACAGCTGGGCAAAAGAATCATCCGCCTTGGCAAAATTCGGATAGTGATCGATAACCAACCACAGGGGACCCTCATCGGCCTGCCGGGTAACCGCATCCAAAATATCCGAAAGGGTCATGCCCTCGGTCCAATCCAAGCCAACTGCAGATGCAAACAGCTTTAATTCATTAGTCTCCGTAGTTGGATAAGCAGTAAAAAAGATATGCCTCCGGTCTGCCAGAAATTCCCGCAACAGCGCGGTTTTCCCCATGCCCTGACGACCATATAAAACGAAAAGCGAAAGGTCCCGTTCTTCCGCAAAAGAATTTAAATCAGCTAATTGGGATGTTCTGCCTGTAAACATTTGATTGTCTCCCCTCTGCAAAAACTGATTTTATTGTAATACGTTTCAACTAACACTTTCAACCGCATTTTCTAGTACCTAAAGTTTCCAACAAACCCTAGATTTAGCAAAATTTTCCTGTATTCTTTTTCAAAAAATTCTACTATACTGTAATCAAGGGAAGAAACACCCCAATATCGTTGTTTTCAAGCAAGGAGGAGACGCTATGCCGGGCTTTCGATCACATTTTATATTTGGACAAAACGCACTTTCATCCTGCGAAGCAGCTAAGGACTTGCCCTTTGTAAAGAAGCATTTGACCTGCTATCAGCTGGGACAACAGGGACCGGATTTGTTTTTTTATTTCGCACCAGCGCACCTTTTTCACAACGGTAATATTGGAACGAAAATGCACAATATTGCCACGATGGGATTTATTGATAGTTTGATTTCTGCGCGGAATCATTTGCTTACCAAGGACGATCGGGACATTGCCGACGCCTATATCACCGGATTCTTGGGACACTATTCCTTTGATACCGTTGCCCATCCATACGTCCACTATCGGGCGAAGAAGATGAAATACAAGGACGATTTCACCAAGAGCTTTGGTATCCATGTCGCTTTGGAGACGGATATCGACAGTGCACTGCTCCGCCATTACATGCACTTGGCACCTTCCCAGTTTCCGCTGGAGAGTACCATTGCACTGCATGCCAGAGAGCGGATTGTCATCTCCCACCTGTTGGCCAATGCCATCAAAGAAACCTATCCTGAGGATCGCATGTGGCCGGTTACCATCCACCTTGCCATCTTAAACTTCTGGCTTTTGAACAAGCTGATGCATGACCCTAAGGGACGGAAAAAACGCCTGGTGCGCTGGATTGATGAACGCATCTGCCACCATATCTTTGTATCCGGAATTGTTGCCAACGACGGCTTTAAGGCCTACAAAGACCCTTGCAATTTACGCCATATCCTCTGGCGCAATCCCTGGGATCCAAGCATCTGTTCCCATCAGGATATGTATCAACTTATGGATGAAGCGTTGGTGCGCTATAACAAACACTTAACCAACTACCTGGAGCTCATCCATACCTTACCGAAGAAGCTGTTTTGTAATCAGGAATATAGCGAGGCATACTATCAGAAGCTAAACCTCCTCCTGCAGGAATGCGGCGATTTAAGCTATGATAGCGGCTTACCACTATAAAAATACTCCCGAATCCGGGCTGGGTTCGGGAGTTTTCTCATATCCTATGCAAAAAATTCTTCAATCTGATGATAAATAATGTCCATCAAACGTGTTCGCGCTTCAATAGAAGCCCATGCAATGTGTGGGGTAATAATCAAACGATTGCTGTCCTTGATACGACGCAGTGGATTATCTTCTGCCATCGGTTCTACCGTCAACACATCCAAACCGGCACCGGCAATCACCCCGGCATCCAAAGCATCCGCCAAATCGGCTTCATGAACAATGGCACCGCGGCCAACGTTAAGAAAGATGGCGGACGCTTTCATCTTACGGAAGGCATCCGCATTCATTAACCCTTCTGTTTCCGGAGTCAACGGAGCATGAACGGACACAATATCGCTCTCCTTTAACAGGGTATCAAAATCCACTTCCTGATAGGTTTGATCGTGGTTTTTACCGGAGGTAGAGTAATAGAGGACCTTCACACCGAAGGCGCTCGCTAAGGACGCTACACGCTTCCCAATGGCTCCGAGCCCGATAATTCCCCAGGTCATACCATTCAAATCGTGGAAACCACGCTCGAAGTGGGTAAAAATGCGATCATTTACATACTTCTCATCCTTCACGTATGCATCGTAGTAATGCAAATGCTCTAACAAATAGAATAATAAGGCAAAGGTATGCTGAGCCACCGTCTCGGTAGAATAGCCGGCCACATTCCGCCAAGCAATCCCCCGCTTTTCCAAATACGCCAGGTCCAGATTATTAATACCGGTTGCCG
>JAILOI010000080.1 GCA_024690885.1 Lachnospiraceae bacterium | reverse complement strand
GGCGACTTCCCGCACCACGTCCCACTTGGGATTTAAGTTCTCATCAATTGGATAATAGTGGAATTCCATCCACTCTTCCCGAAAGCATTCCACGGTCTGGTTACAGAAATAATCCGGTACCCAGACGGCCACGCCATCGGTACGCTCGGTTAATACCTTGCCCGGTGCCTGTGCATTCTCATCTACGATGTTGGCACCCATCATCTTCTCTTTCCGGATGCCCTTTAATACGGCATGGATGGACATACAGCTCTCTGCAAACAATAAGCTGTGCTCATCCTCCATGTAAGGCTTGTTCTCCGGTTGTTTGTTCTTACTCATCAGCTGTTTCCAGCTTGGAAGTTCTCTTCCTAAAATCACGTTACTGCCTCTTTTCTACTTGGCCACTGCTTCGGCGGTCGTAGTTAATATTACGTCTCCTGCTTCCCGATATGCCACCAGATACTCACACAGAAGCTCGAAGTCCTCATAATCCCAGCTCCAGGTATCGTAGTAGAACGGTTCATCCGGCTTTACGATACTATGGAACATGAGGATCAAGTCCTCACCGCGCTCCACGCAACTTCTTACCAATGCCAATACCTGATGCAACTTCTGCTGACGCATCACCGGAACGGACGTAAGTACAAACCGATCCAGGGTGTGGGCGGTGGCGCCACGGTTCGATTCGATAAAAAGTCCATTGCTATGCAGGGTGCGGGACACCTCGCCCATGACACGACGCATGCCATGATAGGTGGCACCGGCGCCAATGCGGACATAATCGATGCCCATGGCTTCAAACTGCGGTTGCATAGCAAGGATTTCCTCCTCGCTTAACATGGAGTTTGGACTGGCGATGCCGTTGATCTTCCGATCCGGAAACCACTCCCGCAACGTATCGAGTCCCTTCTTCAAATCCTCCAAGGTATTTAAGTGGGCCCAGCCATGACCGGCAATCTCGATATTCTCGTAGCTTCCCAGACGCTGCGCCTCATAGACAGACAGGGGCAGGTTTGGGCCCGGACGACGGTCCTTCCCGGCGGTATCGTCAATATAGCCGGTGGTGAGATTGATGGTGGCCGGAATGTGGTTCGGCTCCAAAATCTTCTCCACCACTCTTAAATTATCTTTGCGTCCATCATCGAAGGACAATACAATCTTACTTACACTCATTATATGCTCACCATATGAAACTTGTCTGCAAAGTGCTTCCGGATGAAGTTGGCCGCCTTGGCAAAGCACCAGATGCGGTTGTACTTACCACCTCGAACCACCTTGTAGATGATTCGTTCCGTTCTGCCTTCCGGCTCGAAGCCTTCCAATGCAAACTGAATTTCCTCGCTTTGATAGATATCCTGCACATGGGCCAGGCGGGTTGCCTTGGGCACCTTGTGTGCTGCATCCTGCATCATCTGTGCGATGAACAACTTCAGATACAGAAACTGTGCCATGTGGGTTGGAAGCTTAAACTCTTCCAAAAACTCTCGTAAAAGGGTAGTGGAAAGCTTACGCTCCTCAAAGAGATGCTCCCGATACCGATTGGTTAAGGTGGAGCGATACATCTCGTAGGAGTAGATACTCTTGGCATAGGTATCCACCAGTCTGGCATAGCGGATGTAGGAGAGATTGAACTGGAAGTCCTCTCCCATATCCAGTCGGTCGTTGACCACGATGGCATGCTCCCGGATGATTTCCCGCTTGTAGAGCTTGGCGCACATGGAGTTTAGAATCAGGTTGGCATGGAGAAACTCCATGAAGTGTTCCTTGATATCCTTGGGTCCATGGAGGCGTACCAAGTCCTCGATGGTTTCCGAGATGCTCCGTCGTCCATCCTCCGAGATGCGAATCCAACGCATACCGGAGATGACCAGATCCAGGCCCTCGCTCTCCATCAGCTTCACCATCTCCCGGATGGAATTGCCAATCATAGCATCGTCCGCATCCACGAAGATGACATAGTCACCGTCTGCTTCTGCCAGGCCACGATTTCTGGCTGCGGCCGGGCCACCATTCTCCTGGTGTACCACCTTCAGCCGCGGTTCCTCTGCTGCCAGGGCATCCAACACCTCTGCGGTATGGTCGGTGGAGCCGTCGTCCACTACCACCACCTCCAGGGCATCGTAATCCTGTTGCAATACGGAGTCAATGGCTTTTGTCACCGTATCACCGTTGTTATATGCAGGAATGATCGCTGTCACAAGATTACTCAAAATAAATCCGCTCCATTTCTTTCTTAACCACGTCAATATCAAAGGTGCCAATGCGCTTTAGCGACTCCCTGGCATACTGCTTCCGAAGGTTGGGCTGATCCAACAACCTAGTAATCTGGGCCGTAAGGTCTGCTACCTCCATGCGGGTAAAAGAACCACTGACTCCGTCTTCGATCAAGTCTGCGGTTCCCCGGTTTCGGGTGCATACGATTGGCGCACCTGCTGCCATGGCTTCCATAATAGCCACCGGCAATCCCTCCTGCAGGGAGGTAAAAGCGAATAAATCGCAGGCATGCAACATCTCCGGAATATCTCTCCGATATCCTAAGAACAACACGCGGTCCGAAATGCCGCATTCTTCGGCTACTTGCTTTAAGTGATCCAGTAGGACACCGCGTCCTACAATCACATACTTCCACTTTCGATCCGTAAGCGGTGCTAAGGCACGGAGTACCAGTTCGTGGTTCTTGCGCTTAATCAGCTCTCCGACCGTTAGAATCATGGCTTCGTCTTCGGCGACGCCGATTTCCTTCCGTAACTCTTCCGGTGCAACAGAAGTGGTGGCAAACCGCTTGGTATCCACGCCCACACCATGGACGTAGGTCACCTGCTTCGCCGGCATCTTCTTGAGTGCCCGCTGATAATCCTCCCGGTTCATGGTAATGAGGATATCCGTATCTCTGGCCAAGTGCTTCTCCACCGGATAATACATCAACCAGTTGGGCAGGGGTGCTCCATCGAAGAAGTGAAAGCCGTGGGCAGTATAAATCATCTTGCAGCCACGCTTTCTGGCAGCACGTCCGGCCAGTCTGGCCAACACGCCACCCATAGGGGTATGACAATGAATGATGTCATAATCACCCTCATCGATGATGCGTTTTAATTCCCTATAAGCGCCAATATTCCCAGGCTTGATGGGATTCCGCTCGAAGTCCACCGGATAATAGTGGTCACAATAGGGAATCTGACAATCCTGGGGATTCTCATAATCATTACGTGAGGCAACCGCTGTCTCCCAGCCATGTTCCTGGAACATCTGCAGGTACGGAATGTGAAACTGCATGATGTGTGTTTTTACAACGGTTGCAACAAATAATACCTTTTTCTTATCTGACATAACAATCTCTACTTCGCTGCCGTGGTTTTGTTCTCGTCAATTCCCTCGGTGCTTTCCGGCATAAACAAAATTTTGATGGTTGCAAATATAATCTGTAAGTCTTCCAACAGGCTTGGATGGGCGATGTACATCAAATCCATCTGGAGCTTGTCGTACGGGATGGTGTTGTACTTACCATACACCTGGGCGTAACCGGTGAGTCCGGCCTTGGCCTGTAAGCGGAGTGCGAACTCCGGTAATTCCTGCTCGTATTCTGCCGCAATCTCCGGACGCTCCGGACGCGGGCCTACGATGGACATATCGCCAACTAGGATGTTGAACAACTGTGG
>JAILOI010000056.1 GCA_024690885.1 Lachnospiraceae bacterium | reverse complement strand
GACGGTTCAGGAAACAATTGACAGTGTAAGAGCGTCATTTGCGATGGAAGGACTGGAGATGACGCTGGAAGACGAGCGACGTGGCGAAGAGATTCTCACCGGGGAACGCAGTGCGGACGAGGTGATTGCAGAACTCTCCATTAAGTACGTTTCGCTCTCGTAGATGCCTATGAAGGATATGGTTTATTCCTACGAGTACAATGGTGGGGATTTGTGTTATCCCGGCACCAATGTGCTGCGTAATAAATTGGATATTCGCGACTTAGAGGAACTGCTCCGTGTTGAGAAGGAGATGTCCATGGTGCGCTACTTTGACTTAAGTAGGCAGGGTGTGACAGGCGACTTTTCCATGGGGCATTTGTGCGCCATTCACCGGTATTTATTCCAGGATGTTTACGAGTGGGCCGGTGAACTGCGACGGGAAGATATCTCCAAGGGGACCTTCCGTTTCTGCCCGGTGATGTATATGGAGAAGACCTTCAACGACATTCATCATTGGTTGGAGCGCAACCACTTTCTGGTGGGCCTTAGTGACAAGGAAGAGATGGCGGCCAAGCTTGCTTATGTGTTGGGAGAAATCAACGTGATTCATCCCTTCCGGGAAGGCAATGGACGCAGTCAGAGGATGTACATGGAGCAGCTATGCAAGAACAACGGCTGCTTTGAAATTAATTTCGCCAAAGCCTCCAACGAGGAGATGCTAGAGGCTAGTATGTATGCGGCGGTATGCGAGTATGAGCGTATGACAGCTTTGATTGCCCGGTGCCTACAATAAGGAGAGACATATGAGAAGTGCCCATACACCATGGTGGAAGAGAATTGGTTTGATGATTCTCATTGTGATTGGCATCCTTGTGCTTGCAGGGGTTGCCTTAATTGTTGCGTTGGTAGTTACGGAATACAATCCGCCGGAGCGGGAAGATATTGCAATTGAGGGTAGCACTTCCAAGGAACTTATGCCGGGGGATACCCTCTCTATGATTAGTTGGAATATTGGTTATTGCGGCCTCGGTGAGGAAGAAGATTTCTTCATGGATGGCGGCGAGGAGGTGTTCCCGTCCAGCCAGGCTCAGGTGGAAGAGAACTTAAGTGCTATGGAAAACTACCTGGCACAACAGAATGCAGATGTGGTCTTTTTGCAAGAGGTGGACCAGAATGCTACCCGTACCGGTTATTTGGACGAGGTGGCTTCCTTCCGGAATCATCTGGAGAACTATTGCAGCAGCTTTGCCAACAACTTCAAGGTGTTGTTTGTTCCCTATCCCATCCCACCTATGGGACATGAAGATGCGGGAATTCTGACGTTTTCCAAATACAACATTACGGAATCTACCCGGGTACAATTACCCTGCCCATTTACAGGCATCGAAAAAATTGGTAATCTGAAGCGGTGTTTGTTAATCAGCCGCGTTCCACTTGCCAACTGCGACAAGGAATTGGTGCTGATTAATTTGCATTTGGAAGCCTATGACAGCGGCGAGGGCAAGATTGCCCAGACCAAGATGCTGATGGAAGAGATGGAGGCGGAGTACGCCAAGGGCAACTATGTCATTGTTGCCGGGGATTTTAACCAGGTATTTGACAATATCGACACCTCGATGTACCCTATGCTTTCTGAGGACGTTTGGGTACCGGGTGCAGTAGAGACCCAGGCCTTCGGTGACCACTGGCAATTCTTGATGGACACCGACACCCCTTCCTGTCGTTCTCTGGATGCGCCTTATGTGCGTGGCGCATCGCCTGAGGAGTTCCAGTATTTTATGCTGGACGGATACATCCTATCGGACAATCTCTCACTAGAGCACATAGAAACCCTGGATTTGGGCTTTGAACATTCCGACCACAACCCGGTGGCAGTTACCGTGGTCTTATCGGAGAATGAATAAGGAGTGTGCATTTTTGCACGTAGTAGTACAATCATGAAAATGACAAAAAAGCGTTTCAAAAAATATTTTACGGATTTCCTGATCATTGTATTAGGTACCACCATCGTCTCTATTTCGGTGAAGTACATTTTGGATCCGGCCGGACTTGTTACCGGTGGTGTTTCCGGTCTTGCCATCGTTGTTCGTTTCTTATCCGGACACTATGGTCCGATTGAAATTCCCCTCTGGGTCAGCAACGTCATCTTCAACGTTCCGATTTTCTTATTTGCAATTAAAACCGACGGCGTCCGGCGTATCATTCGTACCGCCGTTTCCTGGGTGATTATGTCCATTGAACTAGCAATCTTCCCGGACTACACCTTTATTTCTGACAACCTTTTGTTGACGGCCCTATACGGCGGCATCTGCTTCGGCGTTGGTACCGGCCTGCTCTTGTCTGCTCACGCCACCAGCGGTGGTACGGACATGCTGGGCAACACCATCTCCAAGTACATTCGCCACGTCAGCGTCGGCCGCTTAATCGAAATCCTAGACGGCATTGTGGTCATCTTCGGTGCCATCGTCTTCAATATGGAGCACACGCTCTACGCCATCATTTCGGTTTACGTCATGGGACGCGTCACCGACTACATCGTAGACCGTGGCAAAAAGGCCAAAATCGCCCTCATCATTTCTTCCCGTCCGGAAGAAATTGCGGACCGCATCCTAAAGGAGATGGACCGTGGTGTCACCAGCATCAAGGGCATTGGCGAATACTCCAAGAACGAGAAAAAGGTCCTCATGTGTGTCTGCACCAAGCGTGACATTCCGGAGATGAAGGACATCGTCAAGGAATACGACAGCAAGGCCTTCTTCGTGGTTGGCAACATCAACGAAGCCATGGGTGAGGGCTTTGTCGAGCGCTGGTGGTAAGC
>JAILOI010000041.1 GCA_024690885.1 Lachnospiraceae bacterium | reverse complement strand
CAAACCTCTTTGTGTGATAGCTTACCATCAAAATATTCTTTACACGCAGCTAACTTTATTTCTGCTGTATATTTGACCATAAAAAAACCCCCTAAGTAGATTTGGTTATTTACCTTGTCTACTTAAGGGGAATCATATCATTGTGAGGTGGCTTTCCTTTTTGTACTTATGCTTCGGCAGCGGATGCTTCGATGGAGAAATACTCCATCTTCTCATTTAAGGTCTCTGCCATCTTTCTTAAATCAACGGATGCATCACTGATCAACGCAAAGGTCGCATTCAACTCTTCCATGGAAGCATTGGTTTCCTGGGAGGATGCTGCATTCTGCTGAGAGATTGCGGAAAGTTCTTCAATGATTTCGCTGAAGCTTGCCTTCAATCCATTCAACAGATGAATCTTCTCTGCAATCAACTTGGTGGAATGATCCACGTGATTGACATTGTTTACGACCACATCCATATCACTCTTGGTGCTGTTTAACTTCTGGTTCTGGGCATTCATATCCACGCTTAACTGCTGGATGGTATCCACACTCTTCTGGGATTCTCCCACCAAGGTCTCAACGATTTCATTAATGGATACCGCTGCCTTCTTGGACTGTTCTGCCAAGGTTCCGATTTCGGAAGCAACCACTGCAAATCCACGACCATACTCTCCGGCTCTTGCAGCTTCAATGGATGCATTCAAGGACAACAAATTGGTCTGCTCAGAGATGCTGGTAATGATATTGGATGCTTCTGCAATTTCCTTAACGGAATCATTGGTCAGACGAATCTGTGCATCAATATCTTCCATGGAAGCCATAACGTCCTCATTCTGGCTCATTAAGTTGGTCAATGCATCTACCGTACGGTTTGCTCCGTTCATCATCTCGTTGGCTGCGATAGATAAGCCCTCGATGCTATCGGTAATATCTTCGATGCTATCTCCCATCTCATTGGTATTGGTAAGGGAACTCTCTACGTTCTCTGCCTGAGAAACAGCGCCACGGCTGATATCCTCTACTGCGCTAGCCACCTGATCTGCCACATGTGCTGCAGTCTCAGCAGAAGTAGAAAGGTTCTCGCCGGACTTGGACACTTCTGCAGATAACTCCTTGGTTACCTGGATCACATCCTGCAGCTTATCACGCAATTCGGCAGAGCTTTCTGCAATCACACCCAACTCATCCTTACGATCGAAGGTCCGATCTGCGATATAGAAGGATAACTCACCATCCTCTAACTTCTTCAAGCCACCTACAATATCGCCAATGGACTTGCTGGTACGGCTGATGATGATACGTGCGGCAATTAAATTCACCACGGTAAAGAACAAGAATACCCCGAGAATTGCCAGTGCAGCATCGGTCAAGTTCTTCTCTACCGTTTCTGTAGAACGTCCGGCAAAAATCATACCAACCACACTGCCATCGGAATTGGTCAGTGGCATGTAGTATGCATACCAGTTGTTTCCACCAATATCAAAGTTGGTTGCCAAGTATTCCTCGCCCTTATTTAATACCTTATTTACCACCACATCGGAAGCCTTGGTACCCTCCATACGCTCACCGGTTGCAGCATCGGTTAGAGAGGTAATATAACGGGTATCTCCGTAAAATACGGTAAAATGAACGCCGGTCTGCTCATGCAAATCATCCAACTGCTTCTGAAAAGCATCGTGGATGGACACGTTTCCCTTGCGCAACTGACCACCGTCCGTCAAGGACCAATCGCCCTGCCATTCATGGGAAATCTCATCGCTCATCATAACAGCCACGGCGTGTAACTGCTCTTCAAAGGATTCGTAATACGCATTACGAATAAAGATAATTCCAATAATAGAAATAGTCGCTGACATTAATAATGCCAGAATCGATGCTAGTACAATAATTCTTCGTACCATATTTTGATTTCTTTTCATAACGTACCTTTCTGATTGCGTTTTGCAATCGTTCCAAAAACATAAAAAAAGCAAGGGGAATATACACCCATGCTTTCATCGGTTGATTCGTGCAACTGGCTGACATTCTACAGTCCCTATAGCTTTGCGTCACAAGCTTTCACTTGTTTTGCTTCCTATGTAGTTTCCCTCGGTCGTTTCACATCAAGTAACACCGATTATACGGGGGGATTTGTCCAAGTGCAATGAGAAACTGCCCCATGCCGTCATTTTCTCCACTCTGTATATAAATTGCACAAATTAACCCGTCATTTTTTGGTTATTATCACTAGATATGAATTTTCGATTGTATACATAAAAAAACGTTTTGCTACCTGAAGTAGCAAAACGTTAACAACAACATCCACAGAACAAATTCATAAGCAATAAGTCCACACACCATCTGGAATACCCGTCATAAGGGCGTCGATAGGAGGCACTCCGCGTCGCATACCACGCGTCTCCATCCAGATGAGCTTGATACTGTCGAAACTGAAAATTACTCGGCTCCAAGGCAACGGCACGAGCGGCATACTCTCTGGCTGCCGACAAATTGCCCAAACCTTCCGAAGCCACTGCTGCCATATAATACCAAACGCCACCGCGCTTGGATGCATCGATGGAAGACAATACCGTCATCGCTTCCTGATAATATCCGCCGGATAAGTAGTTCAATGCGGCCTGTAACTCCGGAGAGATGTTGGCACGCTGGCCATAGCCATAAGACGTACGTCCGCTGCTATAGTTGCTTCCATAGCCGCCATAGGATTCTCCACGCTGGCGCATCTTCATAATCGTATCATACGCCTGCTGCACCTGTTTGAACTTCTCCTCTGCCATGGCCTTGTTGGGGTTGTTCACATTGGCATCCGGATGATACTTCCGGCTGAGGGAGCGATACGCTTTCTTTACTTCATCATCAGAGGCACTGGGACTAATCCCTAATACCTGATATGGATCCATCTTGTTTCTCCTTGTTCATCCGATTTCCAAGCTTAATCTGCTTGTATTCATACTTCGTCCAAATCCCGGAATACAGAATGTTCCGCAGAATCTCTGCATGTTCCAGAATCGGTAAACACTCAAAGGACTTGGCACATTCCGACACCATAGAAGTCAGTGCCTGTTGGCAGAATACCTCATAACAGTCCCGATTGCAATTCTTCTTCATAAGCAGCGGGTTATAGTTATGGTCCTTCTCATCCTTCTCCAAGTCATCATAGGCGTCCATAATATAAATAAACTTGCCCATGTAATACCCCATATCCCGAAGGCCCTTGTTCCAAACATCATCCTTCCAGACAAAAAGTTCCCCTAACATGGTGCCCATATATCCGGCCATCACATCCAAATTCTCTTCCCGCCGGGATTCTGCGTCCCGAATCGCATCCATCATACGCTCGACGGCAGCCACCTTCTCGGGATACTCTTCGCGGATGGCGGTGTATACCTTCTTGTAGGAGTTCGCCAGGGTCTTCTTGCTTAGGTTCTTCGAATCGGCGTAATCGTCCATCAGATTATGATATCCCAGGACGATGTTCATCTTGGCACAATAGGTCACGGCCTCATTGTCGTATGCAAATTGTTTCTTACCGGGATGCATAGCACAGCTGAAGCTGTACTTCTTAGACTCTAACTCATAGAGTCCACTGAGCAGGATAATTAAGAAGGTCATGTCATAGTTCAACAATACCTGGGCTTTCCAGCCGCCCAATTCCTTCAGTTTCCGGCATAATCCGCAATAAAATGCTTTATAGGTATCACGGTCTTCTGCCGACATCACTTCTTGATTTGCATTGATGTAACCAAACATGTACACACCTCCTTTCATCCCAATGATGCATACGCCTTATGTACGCTTAATAAACTTATTGTGACAACGGGGACAGGAAATCTCAATCCGTCCCTTGCCCTTGGGTACGCGCACCTTCTGCTTACAGCTCGGGCACACATACACCCGATATGGATTGCTTGGCGCCAGGGATTTCACCCATGCCCAGGCATTCTTAAATACCGGTGTAATGCGGTCTGCAATCTGCAGAAACCGTTGATTCTCCAAATAACGATGGGAAATGTTCTTCGACATCATCCGAAAATAGGAATATCCCAGCAACGCCATGGCTGCCAAGTAGACGATGCCCCAATGGGTAAACCAGGTGAGAATCACCAGTCCCATGGAAACAAACAAACAAAATCGGCCCAGTTGATCTACGCCGTTTCGACCAATCATAAAACGATACATACGGTCACGAAACATACATCATGCCTCCTTCGATTACAAGTGTTAATTCTAATCTAAAAGTTCACGATGGCGAAGTCAACTAAGCCGGATTCGATTTAAGAAAAGTTTAATAATTGCTTCAAACTTTCTTTAGATTTTCAAAGAAAAAGCCAGACGATAAGCCGGGTTATGTCGTTGCGCGATCATCTATCTAGGATGACTGTTGCCAGCCACCTCAAGCGACCTACCTGAGACTAGCGGGCCACCTAAGTCTCTTATTGGTCTTGCTTCGAATGGGGTTTACATGGCTACGGGTGTTACCATCCGCACGGTAGTCTCTTACACTGCCTTTCCACCCTTACCCACACAAGGTGGGCGGTATATCTCTGTTGCACTATCCTTGGAGTCACCTCC
Organism: Lachnospiraceae bacterium; assembly: GCA_024690885.1. GTDB lineage: Bacteria > Bacillota > Clostridia > Lachnospirales > Lachnospiraceae > XBD2001. The sequence goes on along the minus strand of JAILOI010000041.1, from coordinate 5 downwards.
ACCGG
>JAILOI010000026.1 GCA_024690885.1 Lachnospiraceae bacterium | reverse complement strand
GGGTTATTTGAGGATGAACTCGCCAACGATGCCTTCCAGGTCGGAAACACATTCGCGGCACTCATCCACCTTCTCAGAGGTAGCACCGGTACCGGTAACGATGTCACTGGTCTTGCCGGCAATGTCAGAGATGGCGTTGGCTGAGTCGGTTACGCTCTCGCTGATGCCACTGATGGAGCCGGTGACTTCAGAAATCTGATTGTCTAAGGAGTCAACACCGTTCTTAATCTGAACCATGCTGTTCTTGAAGGCGTCCGCATCTTCCTGATACTGCTCGGAAACCTTGTCGAAGTTCTCGTAGTCGGAGAGAACGGTCTCACCGATGAACTGGTTGGTTTCGTTCAAGCAGTCGGACATGTTGCGAACAGCGGTAATAACATCGCCAACGATGGAGTTGATGTTCTCAACCGCTTCGGTGGTCTGGTTTGCAAGGTTACCGATTTCACCGGCAACAACAGCGAAACCACGACCGGCTTCGCCGGCACGCGCAGCCTCGATGGAAGCATTCAACGCAAGCAAGGAGGTCTGATCGGAAATCTCCATAATGGAGTTGGTTAATTCGTTGATCTTGTCAACTGCCTTGGCTCCCTCAAGGGCTTCATCTGCTTTCACCTTAACGTTGTTGTAAATGTTCTTGGTGCTGTTGGTAGATTCTGCAGTGGTACGATGCAACTGCTCTGCACGACCCATAACTTCTTCAGAGAACTTCTCGCCCTCTCTGGCAAGTTCGTTGATCTTCTGTGCTTCCGACTGCATCTCCTGGATGTTGCCGTTGATGTGCTCAACGGTAGCAGCAGCTTCCTGCATGGTAGCAGCCAACTGCTGGGTGGTCGCAGAGTTGTCGGTACACTTGCTGTTGACCTCAGTGGAGTTGGTCTCTAACTCTTCCATATCGGTACCAATCAAAACCGAAGTATCGGTCAGACGGTTTACAACTGCACGTAAGTTACGACGCATCTGGCTCACTGCCTTGGCCATCAAGCCAATCTCATCCTTGCGCAAAGCAAGCTTGTCGCCATTGGCAGTCTTGCGGAAATCAAGTTTTGCCGTCTTCTCAATGATTTCACCAACATCTTGGATTGGACGAAGCATAATCGTAATCACAAAGTAGAGAAGAATCAGTGCAGCAATAATCGCAACCACACCAATAATAATCGATGTACGACGAATCTTGGCAACCGGAGCCATAACCACGTCGTAGTCGCCGGTAACAATTACGATATTGCCGGCTTGTGTAAAGGCATAACCCGCATACTTGCGAGCACCCTTGTATTCGTAAATAACAGAACCGTCTCCGATTTGATCGGCACTCTCACCATTCTGAAGGCGAGCAACCAGGCCCTTAACCGCAGCATTCTCAACCGGGTTACCAATCTTATCTAAAGTTGGATGATAAATCATGGTGCCATCAGCGCTTACCATGTAGGAATAAGATCCGTCCACATTGGTCAAAACAATGTGACCAAGCGCAGCGTCTAAGGTATCAAATACCGTCTGGCGGTTGGCCTCCACATCATCGATAATCATCTGAACAATGTATTGCTCGGCGCCAACACCATCGAATCCTGCATCCATGGCATTTGCTGTACCATCCATCATGGCATCCACGCTGACCGCCGCACCTTCCGCAACGTCCGCCGTGTAATTACTGTACACCTGCTCCATTGTTCCGGTGATTGCGATGGTCATCGTAATTTCCACCACTGAAATAATTGCTAGAACAATGACAAAAATAATTGCACTGAAGCGAAAGGCCAGTGAGTTGGTAAGTTTTACCCTTGGTTCATTTCCGTTCTGTTGTTCTTTTCCCATGTAAAAGCCTCCTTAATACGCAGAATAAATCTTAATTTTATCTTACTATTTTCCCCATAAAAAGTTAATAAAACTCTTATTCCCATCCGAGTATTTTGGCACTATTTACAATTAATCAACCTGAATATTAGACAATAGTTCCATCTTTCCTTCATAGTACGCCGGGCTCATATCCAGGTAGTGTTTGTGTGGGTTTTCAAAGCGCTGCTCCTCCGCCCAAATCTCGCTGCATAACTGCGTCATCACATAGCCCTTCAAATCTTGCAGTGACTCCACCTTTTGCGTGCGTTTTCCGGCAGAGATGACCTGGACTTGCAGTTCCTTCGCAGTGCAATTCTCGAAGTAGCGATTCTTCCACGGTTTCTCCGGATCCACATACCGATATGGCTTGGATAAATCCGGGGTTTCGTCCCACTTGGTGATCAAGTCTGCGATGGCCTTGCCGGATTCATCGTAGATACGGAATACCCGCTTCCGACCCGGGTTGGTAATCTTCTCCACCGTCTCGGAAACCTTGATCTTCGGGGTGCGAACACCGTTGTGCTCCACTTCGGAAATCTTATATACAGCGCCAAACACCGGATCACTTTTGGCAGTAATCAGACGTTCACCGACGCCAAAGGAATCAATACAACCGCCCTGCTGCAAAATTGAGGTGATGGTGTACTCATCCAAACTGTTGGAGGCCACAATCATACAATCCTGCAAGCCGGCATCATCTAACATCTTGCGCACCTGCTTGGACAGATACGCCAAATCACCGGAATCCAAACGAATGCCCTTCAAACGCTTGCCCATCGGTTCTAATACTTCCTTGGCACAGCGAATGGCATTGGGGATACCGGAGTGCAATACATCGTAGGTATCCACCAGAAGCACAGTGGCATCCGGATACTTCAACGCATAATTCTTGAATGCGGTAAATTCATCCTCATAATACATGACCCAACTGTGAGCCATGGTGCCGCTCACCGGAATGTTGAACATCTGACCAGCAAGTACTGTTGCCGTACTTCCCACGCCACCGATGTAAGCAGCTCTGGCGCCATATACCGCCGAGTCCATGTTGTGGGCGCGTCGTGCACCGAAGTCCGATACGCCGCGACCGGCCGCTGCCCGTACAATACGCTGGGACTTGGTAGCAATCAGGGACTGATGGTTCACCTGGGCCAAAACTGCCGTCTCAATTAACTGCGCATCAATCAGCGGCGCCGTTACGGTAATAATTGGTTCATTGGGATACATAATGGTGCCTTCCGGAAAGGCATAAATATCTCCGGAAAAATGATAGTCAGACAAGTATTCCAAAAACGCTTCATCGAAAAGCTTCAAGCTACGGAAGTAGTCAATATCTTCCTTCTCAAAATGTAGGTTCTCGATATACTCAACAATCTGCTCCAATCCGGCAAAGATAGCGAAGCCGCCACCATCCGGATTGTTGCGATAGAACACATCAAAGGTTACGCGATCATCTTTGGATGCACTGGAGAAATAGCCATTGGCCATGGTCATCTCATAGAGATCCATCATCATACTGATGTTGCGCTGATCAAACTGTGTCATGATTTCAACCCTTCCCCTTTAAAAATTTTGTGATATTCCACAAGTAGTAATATAAATAATAATACCGCTTTTACCACGTTACTTGCAATCATACAATTCCAAACTGCCAATAATCCCAAATGCCAGGTGTGAACACTGAGGTAGGTAAACAGAATACGCACGCCCCACATACCGATGGTTTCCACAAGAAAGACCTGTTTCGTTCGTCCCAGTCCGTAAAATATTCCCTGAATCACCACCATCAAACCGAAGAACGGCTCTGAGAATGCCACCAGTTTTAGTACACTGCCCCCCAAAGCAATGACCGGTTCACTGGGTGTAAAAATACTCATCAACGGATAAGCGCCTAAGTAGAGGATGCCACCACTGATGGTCATCAAGGCCACCGTCAGCAAAATACTAAGCAGACACACCTGCCGCAGTTTCTCGTGGTCTTCTTCTCCTAGGGCAACCCCCGCCAAGGAAGAGGTGGATGCCCGTAGGCCATACCCCGGAATGTAGAAGATCGTCTCCGCCGTCACCGCAATGGAATGGGCGGCAAAAATTGTGGTACCCATACCGGATACCATGGCTGCAAACACCACATAGCCGGTAGTTGCAATCAAATCCGATCCCATCGCCGGCAAACCGATGTTACAGATTTCCTTCATAGTGGCACCATCCCAACGCAGTTCGTTGTAATTCCAACGAAGTGCCGTCTTCCGACGATA
>JAILOI010000001.1 GCA_024690885.1 Lachnospiraceae bacterium | reverse complement strand
GTTAACCAAATCTGCAGATTATTCTCTTTTAACTCCTCACCACCGGCACGACCGATTCGATCCAATAAATCCTCGTTCCAGGTGGAAGCCAGTAATGTCGCACAAGGCCAGGCCGTGGTCGCCACACCGCATTCCTCGTTGATGCGCACGCCCGCCGGTCCATCTGCCGTCTCTGCATTGGGCACGCCGTATTCCGGCAAATTTCCCATACCCCAGGTATTGGAAACGCCCTGGTTTGGCTGACCGCCGGTGAGATGAATCAATTCCTCTGTGGTAAGCTGATCCAAGAATGCATCCAGGCTCATCTGGCCTTCCACCACATCCATCAGCGGACGAACCCCTTCCTTGTATGGCTTCGTCAGATAATGTAACGCTCTGGCCCGCTCCACCGGTTCCAATGCTTCTTCTGTCCCCGGCTCCATCTTTTCGAAGGCGCACACGTTGATATCTCGGGCTTCCTTCTGCGGCAACAATTCGTAGGTTCCATTGGCCAAAAGGCGCTTATCCAGGGATACCGGCGCACCCTTGTGGGATAACTGCCACAAAATGGTGTCCTCCTCCACATGATAGGTCTCTTCGATTGCAACCGCATCCTTCACACAAGCTCCAAGATAGAACTTGTAATCCCCGGCTTCCAGTACATACGCTGCTTCTGCTACCTTGCCCATATCATCATAAGAAGCAAAGGCATAAGGATCCACCGTCAACACCACCCGCTGGGTCTCTCCGGATTGAAGTTCTCTGGTCTTTGCAAAGGCCACCAAACTACGGGCTGCCTTGCCCAACTTCCCCTGAGGCGCTTCCACATATAAGGCTACCACGTCCTTGCCGCTGCGGGTCCCCAGGTTGGTAACCTCAATTTCAAACACCATGGGCGGTAACACATCCACACCATGGCGACCATTGGCATCAGCAATACCCACACCCGGGGTTTGCGTCACGACCCCGTAGCTCACCGACACCATCTGCTGCCGAAAGGAAGTATAGCTTAAGCCAAATCCAAAGGGATACACCACCTTGGCATTGGCGCCTTGCATGGTTTCAAAATAACGATAGCCCACGAAGATATCCTCGTGGTAATTTACATAATCAAAAGACTCATGGAACCCTTTCGTGGACGGATAATCCTCCAGATCACCGGCAAAGGTATCCGGCAGCTTACCACAGGGATTGCTTCGTCCAAACAGAAGCTCTGCCGCTGCACTTCCACCTTCCATGCCACCCTGCCATGCGTAGAGGGCACCTTCGATTCCATCGGTATCCCGCACCCAGCGCATATCCAGCATACCGCCCACATTCAGCACAACCACTACGTGAGCAAAATGCTTCGTTGCCTGTGCCACCATGGCTTTTTCCTCAGCGGTTAGATAGAAATCCCCCTCCGGGAAAATCTTGGCAGCCTCCTTGGGCAGCGACGTCTCATGGGGCCATGGATTAAATTCGATATCGCACTCCACGTCGGAACGATCCCAGCCCTCACCGGAAAAACGGGAAATACTAACGATCGCCGTATCAGAAAAAGCCACACCTTGTAGCAAGAGTTCCTCGGACAGTGCAGGCTCCTTCATCATGCCGGGCACCGCCCCCGCAGCATGTTGCTCCTTCACATATGCATCGTAAAAAGCGGCAATGGGTTCGCACACCGATACGCCCAATTCCTTCACCCCATCGTAAAGGTTCTTCTGGTAGCTGCAGTACACATCTCCACTGCCGCCACCACCTTTTACATAATCAAAGGTTGCCTTACCAAGCAGTACCACCGGTCGATGGGGTGCCAGAGGAAGGACGTCATGCTCGTTCTTCAGAAGAACCATGCCCTCCTTGGCCGCCTCCTTGGAGAGGGCGATGTGTGCCGCGCTCCCGGTTACATATCCATCTTTTGTTAGTGGACGGTTTGGTTGAAACCGCATTCTTGTCCATTTTTTCATCTTCATTTCCTCTCTTATATCATCTATAACATCTCACTGGAGCCGTGCCGCATATTCTTGCGAAACTCCCCGGGGGAGACGCCCATCAATGCTTTGAAGGTTTTCATAAAATGCTTTTCATTTTCATAACCCACGCAGGCTGAAATTTCCATAATCTTCATATCCGTTTCCGTCAGAAGCTTCTTCGCCTCATTCATACGAATCATCTTCAGATAATTCACGAAACTTTGGCCGGTACGTTGCTTGAAGGAATAGGAAAAAAAGGAGTAGTTCATGGAAACATAGTTTGAAACAACCGCCATGTTCAAATCACTACTATAATTTTCCTTGATGTATTGCTCTGCCGCTAAAAGCTTCTGGGTCACTCCGCCATCCTCCATGCGGGCCCCTAACCGCTGGCTGATATCCACCAGCCAATCCATCATCAAATCCTGATATTCCTGTAAACAGTCAAAGCCCACGGGATTCATACACTGACGAATCATCTCCTCATCCCCACGCTCCACGGTCTCCTTGTAGATACCGGAAATCTCACCGAAGGATCGTTGCATCTCATAGGTAAAATCCTCCACCGATAGATGTAAATCCGCAGTCGCACGAAACACGGCACTCCATAGGCGAATCACCTCATCCGTATGACCGGCACCCAATACCTGAATGCGCTTTGTGCGATTGTCGGCAGACAGAAGCGCTGCTGCCTTCTCATGCATTGCCTGTGGGACCTTGGAAGCAAGTGGCGTTCCATAACGGAAGCTGCTACCTGTGGCAAACGCCCGGTCTCTGGCTGATTTGGCTTCACCGAAGGCTACATCGATTTCCTCAAGTCCCTGATGAACATCGGAAACTCCCACACAAACATCATATAGACTCGTATTCAAAAGCACATCCACACGCTCCGCAGGCAGAATCAGAAGCTGTCCTTCCTCCAAATCTCCCAGAAAAACCTCTTGTAGTTGTGCTCCGTCGCCATCCACCGTTGTGACAAAATCATCTTCTAAAAGCACACGGGTACCAAATAAGCATAAGCAATACGCATTGGATAGGAAAAAAGGTGCGTTCTTCTTCACCAGAATTTCCCGCTCCTTGGCCGAAAGCTCCTTGTCACGAAGCAATGCTTTGAGCTGATAAACGCTAAGGCGCTTGTCTGCTTCCATCGTTTCCTTGGACTTCGATAATTCTTCCTCTAGTTTCATAAGAATATCTCGAATTTTCTCCCGTTCTACCGGCTTCAAGAGATATTCTCGCACCCCGTTGCGAAGCATCTCTACCGCGTAGGAGAAATCATCATAACCGGAAATTGCCACCATCAATGGCGGATGCGGCATCTGATGCACGCGATGTACCAACTCCAATCCATCCATATGCTGCATCCGGATGTCCGTAAACATCACATCCACCGGCTGTCTTTCTAAAATCTGTAGTGCCTCCTCACCGTTGGCACATTCAATAATTTGATCAATAGGGACTTCACTACGTTTCGCCATCACATGAATTCCCTGACGAATCAGTTTCTCATCCTCAACAATTAACAATGTTTTCATAGCAATCCTTACATCCTAATTTGTAATATGAGTTCTCTCTGAAATTCTCCGGGGCATCTTCAACGATACCTTGGTATACTTTGCCTCCTCCGAGAATACTTCAACACCGTAATCCTTACCAAAGGAGAGCTGTATCCGGTCTTCGACATTTTTAAGACCAATGCCATGACCCTTGCCGGAGCCACCCTCCGGCTGTATCTGTCCATGAATGGTCTGTCGCAATTGTTCTAACTGCGTCTCATTCATACCGCGACCGGCATCGGTGATCTCAATCAGGAATTCACCATCCACGCTTCGGGCCTTGATGTAGATGGTCGTATCCGTAGCTACCGGCTCAATACCGTGAAGCACGGCGTTCTCCACCACCGGTTGTAGCGACATCTTCGGAATTTCCTGGTCATATAATTCCTGTGGAATATCAATGGATAGAATGACCTCAAAGTCATAACGTAAATTCATCAAAAGCACATAATTACGAATATACTCCACTTCCTCCGCCAAACTTACATTACCGGAAATCCAACGCATGCTGTAACGAAGCAGCTTTCCTAGGGAAGTAATGGCATCGGCGATTTCATACTTCTCGTCAATTTCCGCCATCATCTTGATGGACTCTAATACATTGTAGATGAAGTGGGCATTGATCTGATTTTGCAACGTTCGAATCTCAGAATTCTTCACCAGCACTTCACGCTGAATATTGGACTTCATCAATGCCTGAATGCGGTCCAACATCTTGTTCAATTGTGTACCAAGTTCCCCCATCTCATCGTTTCCATGGTCATCCACTCGTACATTCAAATCACCCTTTTGTACTTTGTGAATGCCATCCAAAATGGAGTAAAACTGTCGTAGCATTGCGCGTACGATTCGATCAATCCACAGGGCAGAAACAAATAACATGATGACTGCAACGAGAATAAAAAGGTTTCGCCGCGTGCGAATCTCTTCCATATCCTCCGAAATATCCTGCACATCATAGAGGGTACCGCCGAACGCTTTTAGCGGCTGTTCTGCCACCGTGTAATAATGGCGTCCTTCCTTGAGATAGAAGAGATTCCCACAATCATGCTGCTCCACCGGAGTCTCATACTGCAATCGTTGTAGCAGTTGCTTCGGTTCATAATCCATATGGGTGCTGCCATGCACCGTACCATCCGCTTCTATGAAGAAACTGCTCTCTCCCTCAATGTCCTCATACAAGGATGGAAACAGCGTCTTCATACGCACTGCGGCCTCAATATATCCCACCGTACCTCGTTCATAATCCGTCACTTCCGTTACAAGGGAAGCAATCGTATCCTCCTGGTTGGTAATCAATGAGGAGAAAATCTGATCATAGTAGCCAAAATGCCAACCACACATCGCAGTCTCTTGATACCAGTCCAACTGCTGCATACGCGACTGACTGTAAAGCACCGGCATCATCTCCTGCACATTGTCCGTCACAGAGAACACACGCACACCATATAACAACGGGTTATTGTTCACCAGCCGTTCTAACTCCGCCACATCGGATTTGTAAAAGGAAATCATCTCCCGCGTGTTGGTTTCTTCCCCATCCACGGCGCTGTTTAAAATTCCCTGTAAGCCTTCATGTGTTAAGAAAAAGCGCGTAGACATATTAATGGAATCCACATCCGTTCCAATCTGGTCACTCTCACGATTCATCTTATACAACATGTAAGCACGACTCTCGTCAATCACATCCTGCTCGAGGTTATAGAACAAAACCCCGGAGAACACAGCAATTGGCAAAAAGGTAAATGCCAGGATAACCAGCGTAATCTTCGTATTCAGTTTTAAACGCTCAAACCGTCGTAACCAAGACTTCATGCAACTTACTCAATTCCTAATTTTTGCTTGTTATGAGAAATCTGTCGTGTCATCTCGTCCATAAGAATATCCCAACCCAGGGAATCCCGCTGACGAATATAATCCGAAACAATCTCATCAAACTCCTCATCCGAATCTGCCAACAATAACTGTGGAAGCACATCACCCCAGAGTTCCCGGCAGCTGGCATAGATACGTCCCAGATTCGAATTCTCCTGAATGCTTGCATCATATTGACCGGTGTAAGCAACATAAGGATAGGTCCATTCCTCCAGTTGCTTCATCGGCTCCACCGCCTCCGGCTTCCAGTCCGCCTGCATTGCAATATTTTGAAGCATCCAGTAGGTATTATCTGCGCCATATGTGGCATCGTATGCTTCCCGATTCCGATTAAGCAGCGCTTCCACCTCGGGCTTTAGCACCGGAACGCCATCCACCATATCATAGGTTTCGCCTTCCACTCCCAGATACACCAACTGCTGTCCGTGTTCACTTAACAGATAATCCATAAATGCAATGGCGCGTTGTGGATCCTTACAGTTCTTGGAAATCAAAGTCAACGTCCAACCGCTGATTCCATTCACCGGAAGTACCGGATCATCCCCATTGGAATTCTTCGGTCCATCCACTGCGATATAAATCTTATTTGGATCCTTCTCATAGAGAATTTTCTCCTGGTCGGCCATATCCGTCCGTTGATACAACATGCAGAAATACCGTCCCTCTGCAATTTTCTCACTGGTCTGTGTTCTCTGATCTACAAACACATCGTCAGAGATATAACCTTCCTGGCAGAGACGACGGAACATCTTCAACCAGCGCAAGTATTCTTCATTGGTATTCCGGTCAATCTTCCGACCATCCTCCTCGTAAGGCACGGCAAGAAAGCTCTGTAAATACTGGTCAAAAGAAACACATCCATCCTCATTAAACTCATGCGCACCGATTGGAATCATCGCCTTGCCATCCACTTCCGGGAACGCCTCAGCCACATCTACAATCGCCTGATAGAAGCCTTCCGGTGTGGTCATATCCGGAGAACCGATGGCTTCGTACATATCCTTGCGCACCAAAAACGTCTGGTTGGACGCAAGATTATCATGTTCCTGCAAATCCTCCGGTGTCAGCGTGGAGTTGGGATACCCATAGATATTCCCATCACTCAAGGTATACCAGTTACGAACCGTCTCATCCGTCACCTCATAAAACAGCGGATCATATTCATCCGCCAGCACATTCAAGGGATAGACCATGTCATTCACAATCATCTCCTGTAACTGTGGCTCCCACCAACCGATGGTCACAATATCCGGCAGGGAATTGGAATCAATGAGGGTATTCAGTTTATTATTCTCGTTTCCCATGGGAGTAATGAAATTCACAGAAACACCGGTTTCTTCGGTTATAGTCTTCGACACTAGATTATCGCCCCACCCCGTTACAAACCAGGAATAGTTCACATACCAATCCAAGGTGATGGGCTCCTGATTATCCTGTGCCGTCTCCTTAGGCTCAGACGACGCTTCACACCCCACAAGCACGCCGATGGTCATGGTAAGACATAGTAAAAAAGCAAGTTTTCCCTTCACATTCCAACCCTCTGTTTCCTTATTATTTTCTAAAAAAGAAGTACTTCTATTCTACACCAAAAAGCTGTTAGAGAGGAGAGCCTTCCAACAGCTTTTGGAGTAATTCTTATCCTTTGACAGCACCGGCAGAAATGCTGCTAATGATGTATCTGGAAAATACACAGAATACAATTAAAATCGGGATAACCGACAATGCAACGGCTAAATAGATTGCACCTTGGTTTGCTTGAATATCCAGGGAGGCACGCAAGGTAGCCATCATAACCGGCAATGTAAATTTATCATTTTTATTTAATATAATCATTGGCAACAGGTAGTTGTTCCAGTTTCCAATAAAGCCCATAATTCCCATGGTTGCCATAGCCGGAGCAATGATTGGGATAATGATGCGATGGAAGGTATACAACTCATTGGCACCATCAATTCTTGCAGCTTCAATCAGTGACAATGGCACACTGGCCAAAATATACTGTCGTAAGAAGAATACCGTTCCGGCTGCCGCAATGGCCGGAATGGTCAATGGCAGATAGGAATTTACCAGATGCAGCTTCGTACACAGCTGATAGAAACCGATGAGGGACAACTGTCCCGGAATCATCATAAATACCAGGATTGCTCCAAAGATGAATTTGTTTCCCTTAAACTTATAGATTGCCAAACCATAAGCAGTCAACGCCGGGAAATAAATACCGAGGATGGTTGCAGGAACCGCAACTTTGATACTGTTCCAAATACCAAGGAAGATATTAAAATAGTCAAACAAGCGCTCCCAGTTTTCCCGCAAATAGTGGCTGGGGATAAAGGTAAAGGATTGGGAAATCTCCGAGCCACTGCGGGTTGCATTTACCAACATCAGTAAAAACGGCAACAAACAAGTGAGGGCCAAGACAATTAAGGCCAGATACAATATTCCTTTTTTGATACGAAAGCCCATCTTCTAGTCCTCCCCTCGATTGAATAATTTTATCTGAATCACAGAAACCGTCAGAATAATCAGGAACAATGCATAAGCAATGGCAGATGCATATCCTGTCTGAATCGTGCCTGCGGTGAATCCAAATTTATAGAGGTACATCATGACGGTTTGCGTAGATCCATAAGATGCACTGGCCGGCTCCGTCATCAAAAACGGCAAGTCAAACATCTGCAATCCTCCAATCAGGGAGGTGATAGCAACATACATCATGATTGGTTTAATCAGTGGCAAGGTAATGCGACCGAAGATGGTCCAACGTCCTGCCCCATCAAGAGCGGCTGCTTCAAAATAATCCTTAGGAATACCCTGTACGGCAGCCATCAACATAATGAAGGAATTTCCAAACCACATCCATGCCTGAATCACCGCAATACTAGGTCCGGCTGTTGTGGTACTTCCAATCCAGTCCACTGGATTATAATGTGCTCCAAACATCCGATAGATGACAGAGAGCATCTGATTGAAGGTACCAAATCTCCAATCCAATAAAGTCTTAAACAGAAATGCAACCGAAGTTGCAGCAATTAAGTTCGGTAAATAATAAATCACACGGAATACCGGAAGGCCACGCATTTTGTACTTCACATCAGAGAAGACCATCATAAGAAGGAAGGCCAATCCCAACTGTAATACAATATTAACCACCCAAATTCGTACGGTATTCCACAGTGCAATCCAGAAGAACTTGTCCGTAACGACGCGGTGGTAGTTTTCCAGCCCAATCCAGTGCGCATCTCCCATCACCTTCAAGTCCGTAAAGCTAAGATAAAAGGTCCGAAGTACGGGATATACGCTGAAAATGAGGAAGACTATTACAAACGGCGCAACAAACAGGTAGCCCCAGTTGTTGTATCTTGTTAATTTTTTCGTAGTTTCATTCGCTTTCATAGTGACCTCTGATTTTTTCATATATGCCAAGCCCGGAAGTACATCCGAGCTTGGCGAATTATTTAAGGGGGTTCTCTATTCGGAGAACATAAAGAAGAAACTTTTTAATTAGCGTTCAATTTGAATTTCCGGATAAGTGGAAGCAATGGTATCATAGAAGGTCTCCATCGCTTCTTCCTTAGACGCCTGTCCGGTCTTAATGGAGCTGATTGCAGCACCCCAAGCATCATCGATTACCTTGTCATACTTGGTAACCTTAGAGTAATCAATGCCCTTGGCCTGATTTAACCAGAAGCTGTAAAGTTTCTGATTTCCGTATATAGCGTTCTCGTCATCCTTGTGCTTATCCAAAGCAGAAAGCAAGGAAACGGTATCACCTTCGGAGTACTCAATCCACCAGTCAGCGGTCTCCTCATCCAAAGTACAGAACTTCACGAAATCCCAAGCCAAATCCTTTTTCTCAGACAAGGAAGAGATACCGATGTAAGTACCACCACCGAATCCGTATGCAGGACCGGAGCAAACACCCCACTTACCGGAGGTTTCACCTACGTTATCACGCATGGTCAGTACACCCCAGCTTGGAAGACCGAATGCAAATACGGTGGTCTTCTCTAAGTCAGCAGTTGCCTTTTCGAACTCAGCCTCGTCCCAAACGTTAACGGAATCATCTTCATAGTTCTGGATTTCAGCTGTAAGAATCGGAACCTCACCGCTCATTGCCTGATACCATGGTGTGGACCACTGGTTTGCATAAGCAGTTAAATCATTCTGATAGAGATTGCATGCCAAATCCATGTAATCGAAACGTGCATCACTTACATTCAACTTACCATCTACAACCCAAGCGCTGTCGCCGGAGAAATAGTTCATCTCAGCATCGGAAGCAAAGATACGATATCCTGCATCCTTTAACGTCTGAGCCGTAGAAAGAATGGTGTCATAATCTGCGAATAACTTGCCGATTTCTTCCGGATCCTCGGTTCCGAATACTTCCTGTGCAATATCACGACGATAGTAGATACCTGCCGGAGTAATCTGATAAGAGATGGCTCTCTGGATACCTTCGGAATCCTGTCCGACTTTCCAAACATAGTCAACAATCTGTCCTTCGTAATCCTTCGCACCCATCTCATCTAAGTCTGCAAAGAATCCGTTGTCATAGAAGTCTTCCAACATCTGAGGCTCACCAACGATGATATCCGGCTCCGTCTCGCCGCCCATCAATGCGGTCTGAACCTTGGTAGGATAATCTGCTGGCTCAATTACTACGGTTTCTACCGTAACACCGGTCTTCTCCTGATAGCGCTCACCAAAATCCTGTAGATCGGAAGCAAGGGTCCAAACAACCAAAGACTCATCCCCACCTGCGCTTGCACCATCGGAACCGGATGCTTTCTCACCACTAGATCCGCAAGCAGCCATAGATAAGGTCATTGCCCCAACCATGGCGATTGCCATAAGCTTTTTCAACTTCATATAAAATTTCCCTCCTTAATCTTGCACATGTCTGTGCATTGACTGAACATGTCTTGATTATAGGAGGGAAGTCCCTTAGGAAAAATGACCCGATTTTTAAAAGGGTGTCATTTTTTTAGTATGCAATTTTTAGTTGTGCTTCAGATACACATCCAGTTTATTCACCTGACCATTGCGTAGAAGCATCGCATCTTCTCCAATCAAGGTATCTCCCTGGAAGGAGCGCTTCTCTCCCTGTGCATCCGTCAGTTCCATCGAGGTGATGGTATAGTTACCCGGATAAAAATCTGCCACTTGATCCAGATGGTAGCATACGTTGGTTTTACCACAAAACATGGCCGAGATTTCTTTGTTTTCATCCAGAAGGTATGCCGGAAGCACAGGCTCCAGATGGAAACACAGGCCTTCCTCGGTATCGAATGGCTGGCTTCCGAACATCATCCGTTTCCAGATACTAATAAACTCAATGGTCGATCCGGACAATCGCGCCACAAATCCCTTGCCATGAATATCACTGTTTGGATTGGCCGAACTTGCAATGAAGGAGGAATTCTCCAAAATGGATCGACCATATACCTGCGGGTCCAAAAATGGAACGCAGGCATGATGGAAGTCCTCGATAAACTCCGGATATAGTCCGCTGCGCAGCACTTCCAACAAGTATTTATATTCCATATGCAACCAGATGGATTCATTCTCCAGCCATCCGGGAGTAAAACACTTACAACGACCTACTTCGTAGCTGGCCTCGGCAAGAGACTCATTTACCTTGTACATCGAAAGCTTGTGATCGTAGAGATTGGAAGCTTTCACCTTCTCATACAATGCCCGCTTCTTCTCTTGCGGCATCGGTAATTTCAGATAGCGCACCGGTCCCTCTAAGAATGCCGGCACCAGATGCAACAGAAACTCCGTCGGATGGATTCCGTCTGCATCTTCTGTTGCATTCATCACCTCATAATAGAAATACGTCGGTGCTAGACCGTTGCCTAGCCGCATAGCCTGTTCGATTCCTTCCGAAACCACTGCGGTAAAATGTTGTATGATTTCCAACAAATCTTTGGAAGACATCTGTACAACTTCACCGCGAATTCCGTCATATACCTGGTCGCGATATGCTTCCTTGGCATCATTGATGGCATTCCAGAATGCGACTCGAGCCAGTGTCTGATTGCTCTTCTCTTCTGCCTGGGCGCAGGCTGCCTGATCGAGTGCAACCAATAGTTCCTGCAATTCCTGGAAGATGGAAACATCCGAAACCACCGTCAGTGCATGCGCCACATACAGCAACATACGTTGCAATTCATAGGTCTCTGCCATGGAGGATCCCAAAATTCCCGGCAGACCGTTCAGGGCATCATACCAGCCCGGCTTACCGGCCTCCATCTCGATTCCCATGCCATAGGGATCTAAGGTTGCAAACTTCGTTCCACAAAGCAGAAGCAACTTCTCTATCAGACTGCTCTGATATACTGCCCCATGTCCCTTGCCGGTACGTACCAGTTTTTCCTTGGTATCTCGCTTACTCTTCTCATCCAGGGCGTGATACTGACGTATGCCATTGGCCGTACGCTCATAGCGCTTTGCCCGTGGATTTACCTTCTGCTGAGAAAGAAAATATGTATAGCGACGTTCCGTCAATAACGTGGACTCTTCCTCCGGATGTAGTGCCAGATATTCTTCCACCAGATCCAGGTTGTAGGTCCAATGATCACACCAATAACCTTCGCCAAAGCTAGCGCCCAGTCCTTCGGTTGATTTGGTCATAATCTCATGAAATTCCCGGTTGCGTTTTTCTTCATCCGGTTGTTTTTCCACTAATTCCTGATACAACTGTCCCGGTGTGAAGGTTTTCCCTTCGTAGGTATATACCTTTTTCTCCACAGACAGCGGGTTATAACCATCCAACTGAATGAGGTCGTAGAACATATGAATACTGTCTCGTCCGGTCTTTGGGTGGAAGAATGTGTCGCATCTTCGATTCTGATTTACATCACGGAAATTTCCGTTCCCCTGGGAATAGAATTCCGGCGACATGGAGAAGAAGTTATACTCCCGTTCCAAATCCCCATGCTTCCTGGAATAGACATAGAAGGTTTTGTCATCCCCCAGTTCCATCGGCAATCCGCCACGCAATACATTATCCATGTAGGTATAGCGCGTGTATGCATCAAAGGCCTCATTGGCCGTATGGGTATCGATACAATCCGTTAATTTCTCCGTCAGCTCCATCGCCTGCTGCAATTTTTCTTCAAAATATGCCCCGTCCAGGGTATGGGATGCAAGGAAATCCTCCAACTGCTTCGGTTGCTCCACCTGGCCGTATAGTTCATACATGGTATAGCACTCACCGGCAGCCAACGTCTTCTCTCCTAGGAAGAAACATCCGGGAATCAAATTCGTCGTATTCTGTTTCTGTCCGGTCACAGCAGCAATCCCGCCTTCTTCCAATACCACCGGATGACTCAAAGAGGTATCATAGGCAAAGATGCACTCCGGGTCTACCACCACCTGCTGCTTCGTGCCATCAGCATCCACTGCCAGAGCAAAATTTGCGCCTTGGATTTCCGTCACACTTGCTGTATCCGCCATGGATGCACGTACGCGAAAACGCGGGACCTTCTCTTCCACATCCTCCACCTGCATCCAGGCCTTCGAAAGCTGCGCCATATTCTTCATACTATCCAGGCTGACTCCATAAGGAATCAATGCAGGCATTCCGTCAATGTAGGACACTTTCATGGATGCATCGGTGGTGTTTATCATCTCCACCTTACGAACCAATGCACCGACCCGCTCTCCCGGCAAAACAAAATATGTCACACGGGTGCGGATTTTATCATCCTCACGGATGGTGAATGCATTCATACAAATTTCCATCTCATGGGGGATTGTTTCATCTCCAAAAGCCTCACGGCAACAACCGTCCACCACATAGAAGGTTCGAAATCCTGTGCGTTTTACATTCTGATACGCTGTATGCGCCGGATAAAACTCCATCATACTATGGTCCTTGTTCTCAACCCCGAAGCTGACCACTGCCTGCCCACGATTGACGTAATAACACCAAATCGGGATTCCGTGAATGCCGGCAATCCCGGGTAGAAAGCTGGCAAACGTACTCTTTTTTCCGTAATCTTTGATTCTAAATTCCTTCATCTATGTTCTTATCCTTCCTGCTCTATGGTAATGTCTCCGGACTTCATAATCACAATGCGGCACATCTGTCCTTGCCACGGTATCCGTATCCATGCCTGTCCCTTAGCGTCAAATTGTTCCTCTTGTAATTGCGGCTTCACCTGCAGCTTGCCATAAGCTGCCTGAACACCAAACATCTGCTGTACCACCGTTAATAGATACCAACTGGCCGCACCGGTTAGGTAATGGTACAATCCACGACCGCCCCGGCCGAAATACTCCGGAATCCCCGGATAGATATGGGAACGCTTAAAATCCATTGACTGCTCCCACAAGTAGCGCAGCGCTTGATATCCTGCCTCACCAAAGCCACGGCGATACAAGGCGTTGGCATACATCACCGCCATATGTGAAAAGACGGCGCCGTTCTCTTTCTCACCATAGGCGAACCCAAACTGACGGCCCATATTCATCTTCACTTCATGGAAATCCGTATTCAGTCGATAACCTCCGCAGGATGGATCCAGTAACCGCTGATTGGCTTGCGTAACAATGGAGGCGATTTGCTCTTCCGTTGCAGTTCCACCCATGATGGCAAAAACCTGTCCCGTCAGCATCATCTCGCCGTTAGCTAACGGGTGACCGTCATTGTCGTAGTAACTGTTATAGAATCCCTCCGGCAACCATTCTCGGGCACGAATCTCTTCCTGTAGGGATTGGCCCATGGCAATCAATTCCTTTCCTTTTGCAGCATCAATTCCCCGATTGGGAAAGTGCTCCTGCAGATGAAGAATTTCTTCTCCCAGAGAAATCAGATTCGCTGCATAAGCATTGGAAAAAGCCACACTTTCTCCACGCTCACCGGCTAAATCCAGTGCATCATTCCAATCTGCATCCAACAAACGGAGCATATGATGCTCTCCCCGTTTTTCGTAGGCTGCCACATTCTGCAGAATCAGGTGCTCCAAAATCGTGCCGCGTCTGTCACTTTCAAAGTAGCCTTGCTCCTCCAGTAAAATCTCTTCGTCACCGGTTTGTTGGATATACAACTGCATCGTCATCCATGGCCACATTCCATGGTCCATCCACACCCTGGAAATTCCGTTGCGATCTGCCTTGAAATTGCCTAGGCCCTCACCGATGATGGTGGCATTGGTACCGTCTTCTCGCACACCGGCAAAATTCGCTACCAAAAGCGGACGTACTTCCTCCGGATGCATCAGAAGCAGTGCCAGGCAATCCTGCCACAAATCTCGCCAGCCACGGCCACCGCGGCCATAGTCATGATGAGGCAGGAAGGAACATCCAAACAGCCGCCGCAATTCCGGCTGGAAGCCCACCCAGGTAAAAAAGAAATCAAACTGCGGTTGAGCGGTGTGAATCCGGATGGGTGCCATTGCATTCCAGTGATCTATGGTATCCTGCAACAGCCCTTCCACCTGTTTTGGAGAGTTCCAACGACTGCGGCTCTTCATAATCTCCTTGGTATCATGTGCAATACCGATGGTGATGATATATGTCTTACGGGCACCCGGTGCCAGGCTACACTGTGCAAAGTGCAATCCACCAAGGACTTCCTGTCCATCCACCTGCGCACCGGCCTTCTGCCAGATATCTTCTGACTTCTGCACCAACGCTTCCGGCCAGCTTAGACTGCCACAGCCAATGAAGTCATCCAACACCCCACAGAAATCCGTAGGCCACGCACCATCTTCCGAAATACCTTCCACATAGTAGATGGCATCTCCCTTCTGATGGCCCCGCTCATCAAAGGACAAGGTAGGGGTATTCCAGATTCCCTGTTCCTTTATCTCCATGCGATTCAATAAACTTGTTACATGACGATGATCCCGCAAATTATCTGCACTGCGTCCATACATCGGAATCGCCGTAACAAACTCCATGGAATGGGCCAGCACATCCGTATTCTCGATGGTAACTTGATGTACTTCGAAATTCCCATCATAGGGAACAAAGGATAAAATCTCCGAAGCCACCTGCAGGCGCTGATTCTCACGCCGAATCTTATGATAGAGAATGCCTGCCTCAAGACGGCTATGCTCTACCCCTTCCATCCAGTCCACTTCTTGTTTGGCGCTAACACCACTTGCAGACCATAGATTTTCATCCCATCGTACCCAGAAATTTCGACAAGAGCGGTTATTATTCAGGTTCTCGATGCTCGTCGGCTCCAGAAGAAAATGATTCTGATCGATTTTGGCATCCCCACCCAATCGCGGGGTCACACAGGATTTTAATCCAGTTTCCGAAACCAATGGGAAGTATAAGCCTGCCACATCCTCCGGTCTCTCAATCATAAAAGTTCCATCCATCTCAACTACTCCTATTTCCATTCCTTATTGCAATACCATAGTATTTGGCTGGTTTCTCCCACATGCACCACCGCATTCCCTGCTTCATTCACCACATGATGAATCCCCGGATGCGAATTTCCAAGCATCACCGTAATCACATGTTCCAGCACCACGCCGGGGGCATCCGGTACCACCATTGCCGACTCCATGGGAATAGCGGCATCCCGGTTATATAAGTAGATGCCAATGCCCTTGCCATCAAATTCCGAAACTTCCTCCGAAACCGCTATGGAGGGCAATGCTTCACCTGAAGGGATATCGTAGGGCACCTCACTTTGATACATCACCAGACGTCCACAGTTTCCATTCCAGACGGTCTGTTCCTTCTGGAAGTGTTCTACCATCAAAGCAACCATACACACATCGTCTCCATTGATTACGACACCGTGGTTGGCAGTATTAACATTCCAGCCCACCTGATCTCCGTGGTCTGCACGCCATACCCACAAGTTATCTCCATACACATGGTCGGCATCAATCACCAGGCAAGTATCCACTGCTGTCGGAGCATCCGTATCACGACCACCGACACGAAAATATGTATCTGCCAGCAATATATCTTGCGCACTCTCCGTCGTTGGATTTCCAACATGTAACAACACGTCCGACGGTTGTTCTCCCGCATCCAGCAATAACCCGGCGATAGTTACACCATCTGCCGCACTTTCAATACAAGCATTCCCCGCTGTCGGTTCCAAAGTCGCCAGTCCCAGTCCCAAAAGCACGGTATCCGGCGCTTCCACCTCCAATGCAGCCTCTAGTTTGTAACAACCGGGGGTAAATACAATACTTTTCCCCTGGGCCAATGCTGCGTTGATTGACGCTGTCGTATCATCTTCTGAATGTGCCACATAACAATCTGACAATGGAATCCACGTCTCCGTTTCTTCCGTCACCCATCCACATCCCGTCGCCGTGTTGGATGCCTTCGGAACCACAATTCCATAGCCCTCGTCACCAAATCCCAAGTAAGGCTTCTCACGCATGCCAACAACACCATCGACCTTGGTGTAGGAAAACAGAGGCCACGTGCCTCGCGGCAATCCCGCTTCCGCATCTCCGCAGAACACGATATTCCAATTTTGCCCCATCCAGGTTTTATAGGTATTATTTCTGGATAGCCACTGTTGCTGGGAACCGGAATCTACCATGGAGGTAATATTCGAATTTGCCAGGAATCCACCGCTGGCCCATCCGTAGTTATCGTGCAGATATAACGCTCCATCGATTTGCATCCGGCGCATGTCCGTTGCCTGAGAAACTGCCCACATGGTGTTTCCCGTTACCTCAATGTTTTCCACGCTACGCCAGAAATTACACAACGCATTATGATTATTCGGGTCATCCCCTAACCAGGTTGCATCACAATGCACATCCGCAATTTTCGTATCGCTTGGATATCTGCCCAAGCCAAGCACCTGGGTATAATACCCAACCGGTACCGACAACATCGGATATTCTCCCGGCAGAAAACACAGTGCGTACCGCGCATCACCAAACTGGTTTCTCTCCTGCTTGGCATAAATATCATCAATAATTTGTTGCACCTCTTCCATATCATCCTCCGGAGAGAAGATATAGACCGATTCTCCAAGCTTTGCATTGTGGTAGTTGGAAACATCTGCTTTTGTTGTTTTTCTATTTGCAATCATAAGTGCTCCGATACCGGCAGCAACCACAAATGCTGCAGCCATCCATTTCTTTTTCATCATAAAATCACCCTGTTTAAACATAAAAAAAAGAAACCCTACAAATAAGGTTTCTTTTATCGTTTTGGTGTCATATTTTTGTTTGACTACCGATTTCTGCGCTCCATCTTCGGATAGTCATTGTAGAATTGTTCCTTGTCCAAATACATCTGCTGTTCCGCTTCCTTAATCAGCTGATAGATGTCGATGCCGTAGGATTCTCCCATGGATGCCACCGGCATGACGATGTAGGATAAGCAGGCAATGGATGACTCTCACTAATCAAAAGCCACAAATAATACATGAAATATGTGGATACCAGATATCCTAACGCATAACACAGGTAATTAATAACAAAAAGAAAATCAGACAAGTCCGCCCGTCCATTCTATATTCTTTCTCTCTTTCTAATGATACCATTCTTTCCTTTGTAGACACAAAAAAATCGTGCATCCACTATGCAACAATTTCAACCAGTTCAATCTGGAAGTTCAACTCTTTGCCAGCCATCTCATGGTTCGCATCAAAGGTAATGGTGGTCTCGTCCTTGGCAGTGACTTTCACGCGGAATGGACGACCGTACATATCCTGAAGCATTGCCTGATCTCCAGCCTGCAACTCAGCCGCTCCCGGAAGTTCTGCTAACGGAAGGGTGAAAATCGCCTCCGGATCAACCGGACCATAGGCCTCTTCCGGATTCAAGTGGATATTCACAACATCCCCTACTTCCATCTCAGCAACGGCCTTATCAAAGCCTAGAATCATCATTCCAACACCGCACATGAACTCCAATGGTTCTCCCCGGTCATAAGAAGAATCAAACTGGGTGCCGTCGTTGAAGGTTCCTTTGTAATGCGCACGCACTGTCTTACCAACGTTCTTGCCTTCAAACAGCGGCTCCGGGGTGCCGCATCCGCTACAACCGCCGCATCCACCGGCACAACCGTCTTCTTCCTCATCATGATGATGTCCGCAATCATGACCATCCTCATGGTCGCCGCAGCTATGTCCTTCTCCGTGATGATCACAGTTTACGCCGGAGCTTAATAACTCACCGGCCAGATAAGCCTCTACCGCTTCATCCACATCACCGCTGACACCGGCACATACCTCAATGCCAGCCTCTGTCAGGGCGTCCATTGCACCGCCGCCGATGCCACCGCAAATCAATGCTTCAATTCCCTGACCTGCAAGGAGTCCGGCCAACGCACCATGACCGCTTCCGTTGCTTCCGACAACCTCAGAAGAAACCACCTTGCCATCTTCCACTTCATATACCTTGAACTCCTCGGTATGTCCAAAATGCTGGAACACCTGACCGTTCTCATAAGTAACTGCAATCTTCATAACAATACTCCTATAAAAAAAACTGTATTTACATGCACAACATTGCTATTATACATGCAAATACAGTAATACACAATCGTCGCCTTTCCCCGACTAGCGGTTCCGCCGCTCCATCTTCGGGTAATCGTTGTAGAACTGCTCCTTGTCCAAATACATCTGCTGTTCCGCTTCCTTAATCAGCTGATATACATCAATGCCGCTACCGTAAGCCTCACCCATGGACGCCACCGGCATACCGTTGCGTCGAATGAAGGCCCGCAGGGAAATGCCCTGGGCATGGAAGGTCTCGTAAGGCATGTTTGGGCACATCACCACAAACTCGTCACCGCTGATACGGAACACCTGATTTCTGGAAAAGATATCAATCAATCCATTGGCCACTGCAAGCAGCAAGCGGTCGCCGGCCGCATGACCAAATTCATCGTTGGTATGCTTTAACCCGTTGGCGTCACAGAAAATAATACCCACGTTTTCGAACTTTTGCATCTGGCTGCAAGCCATATCGTACGCACGTCGATTATATAAGCCGGTCAGCGCGTCTCTGGTGGATGCTTCAATCAGGGAATTCTCCCTGGTCTTGTATTCCCGCTCATATTCCGCCTGAATCATAACGTAGATGATTAGCATGGAATAGGCAAATGCCACATAGGTCAAGGAAATCTGCGGATAAATGATATGCAAGACCATGGAAGCCGCCGGCATTACAATATAACTCAAACAAGCGATCGTATTTCGCCGTCCCAGATATTTGGCATTTAAGATAATCAACAGAAACGCCCAAGCCATACAGAAGAAGGTAAACACCTGACTCACCGGATACCATTCCTGGGTGACATAGAAGCCTTCCTCAATGCTGAAAATCTTGCCGCGAATGGATAACACCAAAACCAGCAGGATAGACGGACCGGCCAGAAGTTCCACCGTCGCTACCGTCCAGCGTGGCAACGGATGACTCTCACCGATTAGGGTCCACAGGTAATACATAAAGTAGGTGGATACCAGATATCCCAAGGCGTAGCATAGAAAATTAATAATAAACAGTGCATCCGAAAGCTCCGGTCGTCCGTTTAAAATCCATGCCAGCATATCCACAAATTCAGCCACCACTACAAGAACAACACAGACGGTGTAACTGCGATTTCGTTTCTTATTGTTATGTACCTCGAACACATTGCCGTATAGGACAACGAGGGTAATCATAATACTAAATGCTTCCAGAGCAATGATCGTCTCTCTCATAGCAACTCCCCATTCATTCATTCTTCTTTTTCCTATGATACCATACTTTCCATCCAAGTCCCACGAAAAATGGTCCCCCGGGACGGCTAACAATCGAAAAATGTGTGCTTAGAAATTTCTGCATCGGCTCACCACCTTTCGGCTAGACACACGCAAAAACCTCAGATCAGAATTGCCACGCTTTTTTGTGGTAAGTCTGTTCTGAGGTTGCACAAAGGGGTAGGTGCGTTTTTTGCACCGAAGGGGAAGTGTAGGTTCCCCTTTTGCCCACGGCTTTTGTGGACAATGACGTCTGCAAGCCCCCTCGGAGAGCGCACGTACCACTCGGAGAGTGGTATATCTGTGCGCACCCAACAAGTTGGGTGGAAAAGCGTTAGCGGTTTTCGGTGCGGTTCGGCTCATCGTTCTTCACCTCGCTTTCGACAGGACTAGACAAGACTTGAACGTTGGCTCTAGCCTTTATGTTTGAAATAGTTTTCTGGACTTCGGAAGTCTTGAATGCAGCTTTAAGAATCTCATTTATTTCAGACTCTTCAAAGCTATAGCATTCGGGAAAATATTTGTGAACTGCTCCATCCATCATGTACTTATAGTGGTCTTCAAATTTTCTCCTTTCTGCATTGACTTTTCTCCTTTCAACAGCAACACGATTCTTCGCTTGCTCAAGAGCTTTTTGGGCACTCTCCATTCCCTTTGTTGTAATTTCGTTGTTAATCATTCTGATTACCTCCTTAAAAATTTGTATAAAAAAAGCGGGTAACTTATCATTTCTGATTAGCTATCCGCTAAGTTCACATTACTTATTCTTTACTGCCCTACTGCTATAGGTTCTTCATCTAGGTTTACACTCAATCTTCCACGTTTCTGAACTCTAGATCTTCGTTCAATTTCTTCATCATCCATCTCCCGAGAAATGCGTTCAAGAACAAGCCTCAACCTCATGTTAATATTTGTTTTTCTCTCTTGGCTTCGTCTCAAGATTCCTTTACATCCAACAGGAGAAATATAAATTGAATCTGGAACATCTTGAGCGGTTACAATATCCTCTAGAGACCTAAATACCGACTCTTCTGGAATATATGATGTATTCACAATAGTTCCATTATTCAATTGAATCATCTCGCCATTAAAATCATAAACCGTACCTTGAGCTTCTTCTCCATGAACAGAAACAATCATTTGATTTACTAATGGTGTTGAAAAAAGATTTGAGAGATTGTTAGCATTCATTAGCCTTCTTCCAATCCACTCAACAACCGGCACTGCCCACGAATTACCAATTGCTTGATATCTATTAGTTTTCTTCGCTCCTTTAATATCAGTATAATTATCTGGAAATCCCATTAGACGCTCACACTCCAAAGGAGATAATCTTCTAATTCTTCCATCTTGGGTAACAAAAAGAGAGCCATTATTAGCAGCAGCATTGCCATTCCACTTAGTACCATATGCAGAATATAAGCAATCCGAATATGCCCTAAATATCTCAAACGTATGCCCCTCTTTATTGAAAGTCAAACCATACTCTGGATACTCTGCTAAATCTCCAACATGACCTTCAAACAAAATATTTTCTGGACTAAAGTCTTTTCCACCTGCTAAAACATACAATCTTCTTCTCTGTTGTGGCAGACCAAAATACTTTGCATCCAAAACTCGCCATGCAACGTTTCTCTTAGGTCCTTTTATCAATCCAGATGTGCTCCATCTTTTCATCTCAACAGCTTCATCCAATCCTGCAAGAGAAGAAATCAAGCATCCGAAAGCATTAGTTTTATCAGTTAATACACCTTCAACGTTTTCCCAAAAGACCTTACATCTTGATTGTCCATGCTGAAGTCTGACTTCATCATTCGCTTCAATTATTTCAACAAACTTCAGTGTAAGATTTCCACGATAATCCTCAAGACCTTTTTTTGCACCTGCAAAAGAAAATGCCTGGCACGGTGTTCCACCACAAATCAAATCTGGAGCGCATATTTTTCCTTGCTTTATATCCTCGGCAATGTGGTTCATATCCCCTAAATTCGGAGTGTTAGGAAACTTTTCATTTAGAACTCTAGATTGAAAATCTGCGATTTCTGAAAACCATTCAAATTCTGCTCCCAATGGTTTCCATGCTACTGATGCTGCTTCGATTCCTGAGCATATACTGCCTACTGTCTTTATCATTAGCGGCATCCCCTTTCTTTCATACAAATTTCTCTTCAAACATATTATCAAACATATGTTTGTTTTTCAATACTTTTTATCAATTTTCATCTAAGAATTCATTGAACTGTTTTTTCCATAATGCCAAATCGTACCATGGGCATCCAATGCATCCATTCTCATCAGAATTGTTAGCACCTCTCCATTTTTCATCGCCTACAGGATACCATCTAATTCCAAAGAAATCTCCTCGTATGCCCTTTTCAAAACATCTCTCACAATATCTATCCTTCTGGAGATTCGTCTGATTAGTGAGTAATTGAAATTTATTAGCAATTTCCTCATCTGTCATAGTGGAATAATTTGGAGATTCCCCTGCAGCCCATCTAGTTGCTGGGAATTTATGATCAATAATAAAAGCATTTGATGCCTCTGGATAAGTAACATTAAAACAAGCATCTGTGTATGCAAACAGCCCCTTAATTCTCTTCTTAAGGCTATTAGGCATAGGTTTCTTATCCTTTGCTCCACTTTTCATCTTGCCAATACGCAAAAGCATATCATGAGGTGTAGTTTTACCACAAGTTTCGCAGAAGCACTTTTTGGTAGCTATATGATAACCATGCTGTTGCTTTAAAGCTCTAATTCTACTTGCAGCTTGCGAATTAACCATACTTATATCAGTACACTGACGGCATAACCATTCAGTTAAATGATATCTATCTTCTGCATTGAGAACTTCAAATAAAGGTTTTGCCTGTTCAGCATTTTTAGTTTCCCAATATTCCGCTTCGCCATTATTCCATACATCAGCATTGGAAGGCGCCATCTGCTCATAGCAACTAATAATCCAATCAACTACATCGTCCTTTTCAGCATTTGTGTAGTCAATGCCTTGATACTTCTCATAAATTGGCACACAAGTCTCAAATTTCCTACATCTAGGATATGAAAACTCGACTTCCAGAAACATATCTGGCATTTTTTCAACGTTAAAAACTGTAAAGGTCTGAATGTTATCATTGATTTTCAGATTTTCAAATGAATATGACATGTTTGATTTCCTCCCACTACTATCTCATGATAATTATACAAAATTTAGTGTTGAGCTTCAATAAATCTCCAATATCTTGTTATGTTTTTTCTGTTTTTCCGTCGTTCATAATTCTCATCATTTCCCTACGCTGTTTTTTTAATTCCTCCGATATCTTTCTATGCTTACGATAACTAACGTACTGTTTCGGCATAGAATAGATCTTGTCGATATCAGTTACCTTAAGGCACTTATACAACTCTGGAAACTCGGTAACTAACGCATCAAGTTTTCTCATAATGGCTTTGTCACGGGTAAAGACAACTGCATCAGATTCAGCAACATTGAAGTTGATTACTGTTTCTTGCTCATACTTGGTCAATACTGCCATTTGCTCATCTCCTTTCGATTCTGATTTTAGGAATTCCAGAATTCCGATTTTGAGAACACTATTCATGCTTCTGACAAACTGCTCTATCACGCTTGTTTGCTTACCATTCCCTCACTGTCTGCCCTCTTGGTCTAGTCTGTAGTCTACGGCACGGAACGGAATGGAAAGGAAAAGAAGGGATAGGATAAGATGAGATAAGATAGAATAATTAATAGGGTATATCTTTATTCTCTTTTTCTTTGGTTCTTTCTTTTTCTCTTCTTTCTAGGGGAAGAAGAGAAAAAGAAAGAGAAGAAAGGGGAAGGGAAGAAAAGGGAAACCATTCCTCTCGTTAATTACCGCAACAATGCAAAATAAAAAAGCGTCAATGAAAGAATCTCCATTAACACTTTTTTAAAGTCCGTTCTCACGGTAATTACTGTATGAACTTTTCTCAAAATGCTATATTCTAAATCACTTCTACTGCTATCTGGATTATGCTTTCCTTTCGTAGTTATTGTTCCAACGAATTGGGTATAACATGCTTCATTCCCTGTGACTTAGCGCCAAGTGCGATAACAAATGTCTGTAATACTGTGATTGCTGAATTGAAAAATGCCATTTTGATACCCTTTCGGATTCTCGCTACCCTCACACGTACCTTAATCCAACATCCCTTAAAACATTTCCACACCTTCATTACCATACCTTCATTCGGAAGTCGCGAGTTGTTGGTATTGGTTTTACCCTGACAGAAGACGTTACATATTCTATGTTTGGAGATGGAAATGTCTTACGTGCATTATTTCCGATGCATATTTTGTTCCAGATTATCATGGGTTATTTCTATGGAAAAGCTTGCGTAAATAAGAGTATCAAGGATCATGTACTTGCGGTTGTAATGCCTATTCTGAGTCATGCCCTGTTTGATACATTCCTGATTTCTATAAAGATAGTTATAGAAAACCAGGGCATTGAAGAGATGAGAAAACTTACAACAGAAGAACTTATGACAAAGCCATATTTCAAAGAGTTGATAGTCATGTTCTGCGGTGCGATTATAGTGACAATTGTTTCATTTGTTTTAATGATTGTCCTTCTGAGAAAAATCAGCGTATGGAGCAAAAAAGGAGAAAAACAGGAAACTATTTAATTCACTGTGATTGAATAACTAATTATATTAAATATAATGGCGCTTTCAGATTCTGAAAGCGCTATTTTTAGATTAAGAAAATTTACTTACACTTACAACGACTTAATAACAACTTTTTTCCCGGAGAACGCAATTCCAAGTTTTAAAATATCTCTAACACCTTCATCCTTCATTTCAATAACATATTCTTTATCTTCTATCTGTCGCAATGCTTCCTCTGCCAGCTTATTAAGTTCTTTATCATCAAGATCACGTTCATACTTTAGTTCAAGTATTATTCCTGTCATATTTTTGTTTCTTGGGATAAGACTTATATCATACCTTCCATAACCTGATTCACGATTAGACTTTATCATATACTGATTGTCCATCATTGCGATTAAGCCTAACATAAGGCCATGATAAAAACCTTCTGTTCCTGCATCATAGAAACTTACTGATTTTATTACATATTCACTTATTGATTTTTGAAGTTTTTCTATGTCATTTGAATAAAGGCTCTCAGCAAACATATTCGAAGTTGTTTGGTTAATCGCTCCTACTTTCTGTAAATAGGTAAGTATCTCGCTTTTGTAAACTGCAGCTATTTCTCTGTTTGGGATAGATACCTCGCAAAGGTAGCTTCCATCTGCCTGCAATTCCTTCCTAAGTGGTTTTAAATACCCCGCAACCAGAAGTATGCTATAAATATTTGCAGGATCATCAGACAAAAATCTATAAACTGTAGTCTGGTCTATTCTGGCAATAACTCTTTTTCCCTGTAGTAAAGAAAAAAGCTTTTCATTTATATCTTCAGAGGCTGTTTTCATCACATCTTCAAGTATTTCATTTTTACCTGTGTTAACCCAATATGCCTGCGGTACACATTTCTTTGAAATATAGTTAATGACTGACCATGGATTATATATTTCCTCATCACCAAACTTATAGCCATCATACCATTCTTTCAATTCATCTTCTTTATCTAAAATGCCATAATAATCCATCATCTTATGAATTTCAGGGTACGTAAAACCAAAAAACTCATCATATTCAGCATCCATAACAGAATTGACAGATAGATTATTCATTCCACTAAATATGCTTTCTTGTGCAATTCTCAATATACCTGTAAGAAAGCCATAAGAAAGATACTTATTATCTTTAAATGCTCCGGAGAAAAAAATACGCATAAATCCGATAATTTCATCATAGAAGTTTTTAGAATATCCTTCCTGAATAGGAGTATCATACTCATCTATTATTATCACAGGGTTGATTTCATAATGTTCATAGAGCATCCTTGATAAGTTTTCCAACGCAGAGGCTAGTTCAACATCATTTGCACTACCATTTACAACCTTATCAAAATAAGTTTGCTCATAAAAAGCTAATTTATCACTATTTGCAAGCTCAGAATGTCTCGCAAATTCAATCTGAAGAAGCGCAGATATTTTATTTAAAGTTGCTTCCCAGGTATCAAATTTTACGTCTTTAAATGTAAGAAAAATAACCGGATACTTACCCTGATGTTGAGTATACGACTCTCCACACTTCCAGATTGCCTTATCTTTAAAATAAACACTGGTATCATCTTGACTAAGCTCAAAAAACACCCTTAGCATATCCATATTAAGGGTCTTTCCAAATCTTCTCGGTCTAGTAAACAGTGACACCAAGGGCTTATCATCCAAAAACTCTTTGATCATCATTGTTTTGTCGACATAATAATATTCGGATTGAGCGCGCACATAGTCAGATATTCCTATAGGAAGTGGCTTTTTCTCCTTCTGAAGACTTTTTATATAATTACCGGAAGTAACTCTGCCATCCACAGGCCTGACTGCATCATCCGGTATCTGCCACTTCTTCCCTTCTTTATATGCACCTTCAATTTTCCCATTTCTGCAGAAATTCAAAACAGTTCTTTCTGAGATTCCCCAGAAAGTTGCCATTTCTTTACTTGTTTTCATCACATATCCTCATATTGTTTTATTTCTTACAATATAAGTATAAATAATTTTCCGCAAGATATCAACACTGCATCGATATCTTGCGGAAAATTGTCATGATATTTTTGTACCACGCTGCCTAAAAAACAACAAGAAATCCCTCAGACCAACACTGGGTGACTCATCATTCCGGATACCGATTCCCTGGCAAGCAAAAAAGTCATCACTTTGGACGACCTTGCTGGCTTACCTTATTCTGATTGGATCAGGAATGGAGGGCTGGGGCTATCTTCTCATCTATGAGCATCTTATAAATATATCAAAAGACAGCGGCCTTGTATTCAGGCCACTGTCTCTTAAGCTTGAAAATAGAATATATCTTGCATGGAACAAATATCATGCTTTTACACCTATCACTGAAAGATTTTTT
>JAILOI010000136.1 GCA_024690885.1 Lachnospiraceae bacterium | reverse complement strand
GTGGTCGGTTCCGGTAAATGCAGGATCGCATCCGTGGTCTGCCGTCACCATCAACATATCCTCCTCGTCCATCTTGTCCAAGATTTCCGGAAGCTTGGAATCGAAGTACGCCAATGCCTTGGCATAGCCATCCACATCGCGGCGATGACCGTAAATCATATCGGTATCAACAAGGTTTACGAACATCATACCGTGGAAGTCACGATCCATCCAGGCGATGGTCTTGTCAATGCCGTCCGCATTGTTCTCGGTACGAATCATATCGGTAACACCTCTACCGGCAAAAATATCATTGATTTTACCAACCGCAAGCACGTCGTATCCCTCTTCTTTTAACACATCCATCATGGTAGTAGATGTTGGCTCCAAAGAGAAGTCATGACGACGAGAGGTCCGTGTGAAGTTGCCCGGCTCACCGATAAACGGACGCGCAATGACACGACCTACACCATGCTTGCCAACCAGCATCTTACGTGCTAATTCACAATAATGATAAAGTTCGTCCACCGGTACCACATCCTCATGTGCTGCAATCTGGAATACGGAATCCGCAGAGGTATAGACAATCAATGCACCCGTCTTCATGTGCTCTTCCCCGTAATCACGGATAACGTCCGTTCCGGAATATGGAAGGTTACATAATACTTCCCGTCCGGTTAACTTCTTGAACTCTTCAATAACTTCATCCGGGAATCCATTGGGATAGGTTGGCATCGGCTCCTTGGAAATGACGCCTGCCATCTCCCAGTGTCCGGTGGTGGTATCCTTACCCTTGGATAACTCACGCATACGAGCGATATCCCCCAGCGGAGCATCCACCTTGGCAGAAATTTCGGAGCCCTCAAAATTGAAGTATCCCAGCTTTGCTAAGTTTTCCATTGCAAAAAACTTGCTCTTAGAAACGGACAACAGGGTATTCGCACCTGCATCTCCATATTCAGCGGCATCCGGAGCAGCTCCACATCCCACACTATCTAAAACTACGACGATGACTCTCTTCATAGTATGTCCTCCTTTTCTGCGCTATGCGCTCATATATTATACCATACTCTCCCCTCGGTTACTGCCACCTAGGGAAAATAAAAAGAGGTACGACAAAAAGTCGTACCTCTCATAATAAGTCCTAATTAGTTGTACTTACGCTTTCTAGCAGCCTCAGACTTCTTCTTACGCTTTACGCTAGGCTTCTCATAATGCTCACGCTTGCGGATTTCCTGCTGGATACCTGCCTTAGCGCAGTTTCTCTTGAAACGACGTAATGCACTATCTAAAGACTCGTTCTCTTTTACAATAACGCTTGACACTCTACTCAACCTCCCTCCAGTTGTAAACTTGTGCAATCAACTGTTTGGGTTATCTATTCGCACACTCCATGATTATATCACATAAAATCCATTCGTCAATGGTTTTATTGTAAATTCAAACTTTTCTTCAGTTCAAGGAGCTTCGCTTCCGATAAAAAGCCTGCTGCCGCGCCCTTCTCTCCAATCTTGTAAGAAGCAAACACGATGGCATTCTGCAACGCTTCCTCCGGTGTGCATCCGTTGGAGTAGAAATGAAGGAACGCGGTGAAGAGTGCATCGCCCGCACCAACGGTGCTAACGATTTCTCGGGTGGTCACTGCGGCAAACTCCTGAAGCTCTCCGGTCGTGCTCTGGTACAACAGAGCCCCCTGGGCACCCATGCCCACAACAATAATCTGATTATGGAAGGTATCTGCCACTTCGCGAATGAATTCCTTCTCCTTGCCGAGGATGTTCTCGTTACTGAAGAAAAGAATGTCAGCAGCTTCCATATATTCCTTATTGTAATCATCCTCTACGGAAGCAATGACATGAACATCAGATGCAATCAACTTGTTCATGGCCTTCGCCTTACGCAGGATGGATCTGGAAAAGTTGATGTTACACGGAACCACAATATCCGCTTCTTCAATCAATGCATCCACACCCGCTTCCGGATAATCAAAATCCTGAATATCCTTTAAGTCTAAGAGAATCTTACGCTTGCCGGATGGATCATAGAGGATTACAGAGGTTGCGGTCTCCTTGGCAAGGTATGCCAAGTGGTCAGTGCTAACACCAAGCTCGGTTAACTCCTTCTCGATGGCCAAGCGATATAAATCATCGCCCAATACCGACAGCAACTCCACTTTATCTCCCAAAGTACGCAATCCCTTGGTCATGTTATATCCCACACCGGAGATGGTGCTCTCTACCCCATGGAAACAGAAATCAATGGGCGTGTACTTAATTGGGAACTCCTCTATCTTCGCAGATGTTTCAATATTAATTAAGCCTGCAACTAGTATCTTTTTCATAAAACCCTCTCTCCTATTATACCGCCTCTTGTTCACGGAACGGCTTGGTCACCTGATAGCCCTCATCCAAGCAGTAGCAGAAATACGGCGTCTTCATCAGGTAGCAATTATCGCAAATGAAATCATAGAGGATATTAGCAGGAAAAAATCGGTACTTCAACACCCGCAAACCCTTGTCGGACGTAGCTTAGAGGCATTTTTGTGAACTTCTACCACGATTTCGAAACGTCCCGAAACCCGATTTTCGAAACAAGGGTTTTCGGTGTTTTCGGCCCTTCCTGTCCCGTCTTTGCAACATCAGTATTTACAACTGTTTAATCGATTAATTTTTTTTCGATTTCCCATAGTTTTTTCACCGCAATTTTGCTAAAATATGGCAAAACAACTTTTTTTGAGAAAAATATTCACAAAATTCGTATATGGGGGGACCTGATGACAACTGTTACTGAAATCGCGAATCTACTGAATTTATCCAAGAGCACCGTCTCCAAAGCATTGAACAACAAGTCGGATGTGAGTCCGGAAACACGGCGATGTGTATTAGAGACAGCATCCTCTCTCGGATACACCTCATCGAGAAAAGAGAAGAAAACCCTGGCGGTTTTCATTAAGAACATGGCCTATCAACGATCGTCGGATTTTGGATATGAAATTGTTCATGCATTCAGCAAGTACTGTGAGAAACGTGACTATAGCTGCGAAGTCATCCCCCTGACGGATGACCTTCAGTATTCCAGAACCTACGGCGCCTACATGGTGGAACAGGGCTATGCCGGTGCCCTCCTCCTAGGCTTATCCTTGATTGACCCATGGATTTCCACCTTCAAGTCTGCCCGGATTCCCACGGTACTTTTTGACAACGCAGTACCGAAGACCGACAGCATCGCCTCCGTGGTATGTGACGCCGATAAGGGGATAGACGAAGCCGTTCAATACTTAAGAAGTATGGGACATACCCGCATCGGCTTGCTTACCGGCCCAAGCAGCTCCTACGCAGTGAAGCAACGATATCGAGCCTATATCGACACCGTCTCTCAAGCGGAGTTAGACTTTGATGATAGCTACATCGGTATGGACTATGACTACTTCACCTACATGGAACAGCGGATTCAACAATTTATCAAGAACGGCATCACATCCATTATCTGTACCAGTGATGTCCGCGCTCAGTGGGCCATCGCCGCTTGCATCAACCAGGGGCTTCGAGTCCCACAGGACATGAGCATCATCGGCTATGACGATCTCCCATCGGCGAAGCAGTACACCCCGCGGCTGACCACCATCCACCAGGATCGGTCCTCCATCGGCAAAAGCTGTTTTGCCGTATTAGATGCCCTCATCAATGGCATCCCCATCGATTCCGTTGTCATTAAAACAAGACTCATTGTCCGGGATTCCACAGGCACGGCACCGAATACAGAACAACAAAAAAAGCAGCCACTTTCGTAGTGACTGCTTTTATAATTGCTTTATTTCTGCAACAACTCATACTCCCGCATCAGTTCCGGAGGCACCGGAACCTGGGTATTTTGCATCTTCTTAATGATGTTTGCAAGAGGTCTCGCCTTCTGGGAGATGCGTCCCTGATGCTTATTAATATGCTCCTGATAGGTTGGGTTGGCAGCTAACGCCTTGCGCACCTCATCGGAGAATGGGCAATAATGGAAAATAATTTCCCTGGATACCTTGTTCATACGCAAAGCACCCCTTGCC
>JAILOI010000120.1 GCA_024690885.1 Lachnospiraceae bacterium | reverse complement strand
CGTCCCGGTTCGGGCAGGTAAATCCACCGTTTAAGGATATTTTATATACTTTGCACCCGAAGGTGTTTCGAAGATATTCATTTAATCGCACCCGGGCGACCTCCTTTTTTATGCAAATAATAAACCAAAAATCGGCGATAGCACCATCATTACCACCGAGAAGGTGAAGGAGTTGATGGACATCAGGGTTGCCCGCTGGTTGGACGGTACCATGGTGTTTAAGACTACATCGGAACGTACCTCAATAAAGCTATCCGAAAACGCTCCGATGAAACCACCGATGAGAATCGGAAGAACCGCGCCGGTGAAGATACTTCCAAAGGCCAGCAATACACCACATAGGCTAAGCATACCAACCATACGGTAGCGTACCTTGGAGAATAGCGCAATCGCCTTAGCTCCCACAGCGGACCCCAGGCCCATGCCAAACAGCGCCGGTCCCAACCAGATACTTGGCAAGCCTATTTGCGGCAGCTTTGCCTGTAAGAAAAACAAGATTAGCGTTGCAACTGCTCCCACCGCCGCATTAAACAAAATTATGGTTCTGGCTCTGCGATTTTCTCTAAGGAAAGCAACGCTCTCCGCCGTAACTTCCCGGAATCGTTCTGTCACACCCTTTTCCCGCTGCAATTCCGTCGTTTCTTCGTAGAAGGTGTTAGCCAAAAGTACGCATAAAACTGCCAATACCGCATCAATCAGGTATGCCTTCCGATATCCAAGCATCAACGCTACACCAACTAACAAGGTTCCAAGGGAAGTGGATATCTCATAGATTACCAGGTCGTTGGATGCGAACTTATCATATTCCGCTTCTATGCCGGCGCCCTTCAGACTATCGTACGCCAGTGCCTCCCGACTTCCGGAGGCTAAGTTATAGCTTAATGCCGAGAAAATCATGGTGATGGCTACTCCAAGAAAAGACTTGGATAGAATCATCAGCATGGAAGAAATCAGACATACCACATTACTGTAAATCATGGCCTTCTTCCGTCCGAAGACATCAGCCAAGGCACCGGATGGCACTTCAAAAATCAAACTTGCTACATGAAAGATACTTTCCGCAAAACCAATTTCCACTGTGGAAAAGCCTCTCGCCGCCAACAGCGCCACCCAGGATACGCCGGCAATCATCATGCCGCCCATGCCATCTAGCAGGTATAGTTTTCGAATTTGTTTTCTTGCTTTCTTTGTTTCCATAAAAAAATCTCCTTAATTCTTGTAGTCAAAAGAATGAAGGAGATAGTTGCTCATCATTTGGTTTATGGGTTATTTTACCTAAAAAAGAGCGCACTATCCCCGTAAACCGCTCAAAAGTTACCTTTCATCAGGTGAATGTTCGTGGTTTTCCAGGACATTGTGATGCTCCTTTCTTCAATAATCTCTTACAGTATAAGGCTTTGTCGGATGTGGTGTCAATCCTACGTCTCACACCAATTCTGCCCCTACGGCCGGTCCGTCATATGATATTCCACATCATCGTCAATCATCTGAAGCATAATATCCGCAAACTTCGGGTCGAACTGGCTACCCTTGCCAAGTTCAATCTCCCTGCGCACCTTCTCCTGTGGAAGCACGCCACGGTAGCTGCGGTTGCTAGTCATGGCGTCGTAAGCGTCCGCCACAGCAATGATGCGCGCGGCTTCCGGGATGTCCTCCCCGGTCAAACCTTCCGGATATCCGGTGCCGTCATAACGCTCGTGGTGCCACTTGGCACCTGCTGCCAGTTCCGGCATTTCCTTGATGTTACTAAGAATTTTACCGCCAATGGCCGGATGCTTTTGGATCTTGGCAAACTCCTCCTCCGACAGCCGTCCCGGCTTATTGATGACTTCATCCGGCACACCGATTTTGCCTACATCATGCAGCAGTCCCATCATAAAAATCTTCTCCTGCTGCTTCTCATCATATCCCAAGCGTTCTGCGATTTCCTTGGAATACTGCGCCACACGTCCGGAATGGCCCTTGGTATAGTTGTCCTTGGCATCGATGGCATCTGCCAGACACTCCACCACGTGTAAGAACAGATTCTCATTCTCCCGGGTCTTCTCATCCACCATGCTCTCCAAGTCCCGCTGCAGGCGAATCAGTTCCACCGCATGCTGCACCCGAAGCACCAGGACACTGGCCGCAAAAGGCTTCCGGATAAAATCCATGGCACCAAGGGATAGTCCCTTCGTCTCGGCGTCCTCATCCTCATTGGCCGTTAAGAAAATCACCGGCGTATCCCGCCAGGCTGCCTCGCAATTCTTCAATTCCCGGATTACCTCATACCCGTCCATCTCGGGCATATTGATATCCATCAGGATTAAATTGGGCGCAGAATGCTCCCGGGTATAATCCAACAGTGCCTGCCCGGACTTTAAGGCAACCACATGAAAACCCGCACCACTTAAGGTGTTCCAGGCTCCTTTTAGAATGATGGGATCATCATCAACAACAATTATCTGTGACATCATTCACACCTCCACAGGGTTCATCGAAAACATTCCTTCCCCAGCATAACCATGGTATACTTGGGGAAAGGAGGGTCCGTCTATGAACACGAATATCCCCGGTATTGATATGGAAAAAGCCATCCAGAACTCCGGCTCCAAGGAGCTTGCCTGCGAACTTCTGGGTGATGTTTACAAACTCATGGATGATAAA
>JAILOI010000072.1 GCA_024690885.1 Lachnospiraceae bacterium | reverse complement strand
TAGAGGTTTGTATTGTTTGAGGAGGACATCTTATGGCTAATGTAGTAGCGAATATGGGACACGCCGTGCAGCGACAGGCGTTTTCTGTAGCAATTGAAAAGTTTTTGAAGCATTTGGACAAGAATCCGGAGAATCGGACCGAGACCTATTTGAAGTTGGTAGATGCGGCTGAGCGCTTCTGGGGTGAGAATGGTGCCAGCAAGGAAAGTTTGGACAAGGTTCGTCAGGCGATTTCGGATCCGAATAACCGGTGGGTGAAGTACATCAACAAGGTAATTGATGAATCGAATCCACAGTACTTGCATAAGATGGCCTTAAATTTGGGTTATGAGGCTTTTTTCCGTGGTACCAAGTTGATTCGTGCCAATCGTGAGAAGTATGGCTGCAATATTCCGTGGCTGATTCTCTTCGATCCGACCATGGCCTGCAACATGCACTGTGTGGGCTGCTGGTCCGGTACCTATGGACACAAAGCCAATTTGACCTTTGAAGATATGGACAAAATCGTGACCCAGGGCAAAGAACTGGGTGTTTACCTCTACATGATGACCGGTGGTGAGCCGATGGTTCGCAAGGCCGACATCATCAAATTATGCCAGAAGCACAACGATTGCTTCTTTGCGGCTTATTCCAACTCCACTTTGATTGACGAGGAATTGTGCAAAAAGGTGGTAGAACTTGGCAACTTAACCTTCATGCTCTCCATTGAAGGTACACCGGATACCAACGACGCTCGGCGTGGCGAGGGTCATTACGATGCAGTTATGAAAGCCATGGACTTATTGAAAAAGTACGGCATCATCTATGGTACGTCCATCTGCTACACCAGAGACAACCTGGATGCGGTAACCAACGAGGACTTCTTCCGGTTTATTTCCGGCAAGGGTGCCCGCTTCGGTTTCTACTTCCATTACATGCCGGTTGGCAACAACGCCGTTCCGGAACTGATGCCAACCGTTCAGCAGCGCAAGCAGATGATTGAGCGCATTCGTCGTGTTCGTTCCAAGGACTCCGACATCGAGTTCTTCCCGATGGACTTCCAGAACGACGGTGAATTCGTTGGTGGTTGTATTGCCGGTGGCCGCAACTACTTCCACATCAACTCCAACGGCGATGCAGAGCCTTGTGTATTCATCCACTACTCTGACACCAACATCCACGACAACTCCATCCTGGAGATGCTCCAGAGCCCATTATTTATGGCCTACCACGATGGACAGCCGTTCAACCGCAACCACTTACGTCCATGCCCAATGCTGGAAAACCCGGACTTACTTCGTAAGATGGTCAACGAAACCGGCGCGCACCAGACCAACCTGGAATCACCGGAATCCGTGGATCACCTCTGTGCCAAGGCAGACCCGTATGCAGCGGAGTGGGCGCCGGTAGCCGACGACATCTGGGCACACCAGACCCACAAGCAGAAGGCCTACGAGAACTACAGCCAGTACCACCGTGACCATCCGGAACTGGCAGCCTTCGAAACCGAGGAGGACCTGGCCCGCCGCGAAGCGGACAAGGCCGCCGCACCAGCCCAGAAGGTCGGTTAATTTTTACATACCCAAGGCGAGACCAACACGGTCTCGCCTTTTTTCATGCCGCCCACCCAAGCATCATCATCCGCCGGCCGCCGGGGCCATCCACTGTCAGAGGGTCTCCACACACGACTTCAAATCATGATTTTCTAAGCATCCAACCGCGCATCTTTGATTTGGGCGCGTTCGTTCAATGATTTACAATTCGTCTTCACCGGTTTGCCCCGTGGCGGACACTTCGCTATATATGTTGGCCCTATGTCCTCGTATTCCACATTTTTCGAACTTGGAACGCGCGTTAGTACCGCAAAAATTGATGTTGCAAACGGATTGGCGCCCCGCGCCATGGACGGCGCGGGGAGCAAAAGCGCAAAGCATGGATGCGATTCTTTTGCGGTGCCAATCCGGCAACATCCATTTTGTCGCGGTACTTCGCAAGTGGAACCTGAGAAAAATGGTGGAATATGAGGGACATGGGGCCGAGAAGAATGGTATATGTCCGCCCGGGAACAAACAGGCTCATAGAATTGTAAATGCAGTGAACGGACACGCCCAGAGGGATGCGCTCCTTTGGATGCAAGAAAATCTATGATTCTTGCGAATCGTGTGGAGACCCTCTGACAGTGGATGGCCCCGGCGGCCGGCGAGAAAAACAAAACGGTGGGCGGACATGAAAAAAGCCGACCCGAAAAAGGGTCGGCTTGGGATGTAAACATTAGAGGTCCCGGAAGTGGAAGTTGCGGCGGCCTTGGGCGTAGTCGGCGACGATGTTGCCGTCTCCGCAGATCTGGTACTTGTAGGTGACCAGGCCTTCGAGACCGACAGGACCGCGGGCGTGAAGCTTGCTGGTGGAGATGCCCACCTCGGCACCGAAGCCGTAGCGGAAGCCATCGGCGAAACGGGTGGAGATGTTGCGATATACACCGGCAGAGTCTACCATGGATAGGAAGTAGTTGGCAGCGGCGTCGTCCTCGGTGAGGATGGCGTCGGTGTGGTGACTGCCGAAGCGGTTGATGTGGTCAACGGCTTCTTCCACGGAGTCTACGATTTTGACCGAAGCAATGAGGTCGAGGTATTCGGTGTGGAAATCTTCCTCCTGCATGATGTCTTCCTGTGGATAAGATCCCGGGAGGAGATCGAAGACCTCCTTGGTGCCGCGGATGCGGACATTGGCAGCCTGGAAGGCATCGGCGAGCTTCGGAAGGAAGTCCGGGGCGATGGAGCGGTGAACGAGAATGGTTTCAACCGCGTTGCAGGCAGCCGTGTATTGGGTTTTGGCATCAACTAAAATCGGCAGGGCCTTGGCGAAGTCGGCAGCAGCGTCCACATAGATGTGACAGATGCCGTCAGCGTGACCCATGACCGGGATTTTGGTGTTGTTCATAATGTACTGAACGAAGGCGTTGGAGCCACGAGGAATGAGGAGGTCCACGTCCTTGTCGCAGGAGAGGAGCTCGTCAATTTCGTTGTGCTGGGTGACCTGAAGGAGACAACCATCCGGGAGACCGGCAGCAACGGCAGCCTGTGCAATTAAGGAAAAGAGCACGCGGTTGGTCTCGCGGGTTTCCTTGCCGCCTTTTAAGATGGCACAGTTACCGCTCTTGATGCAGAGGGTGGAAATCTGAATCAAAGCGTCCGGACGAGCTTCAAAAATCACACCGATGACACCGATGGGACAGGTGATCTGCTTCATCTCTAAGTCATCGTCTAGCATGCGGTGTAGACGAACGCGACCGATGGGGTCAGC
This sequence comes from Lachnospiraceae bacterium, assembly GCA_024690885.1. Lineage (GTDB taxonomy): Bacteria > Bacillota > Clostridia > Lachnospirales > Lachnospiraceae > XBD2001. Next base: position 14,803 of record JAILOI010000072.1, on the reverse strand, counting down.
AAGAGAGATGAGCTGGTCAATGCCTTCGGTGACAGCGGATAGCTTGCCATCGTCGAATTTCAAACGTTTGTAGACGGCGTCAGAGATGCCGTCTTCTTTGGCGCGGGAGAGATCAAGCTGGTTGGCAGCGAAAATCTCCGTCTGGTGATCCACAAGCGCCTTGCGAATAGCGGTCAGAGCCTGGTTGCGTAACTCATTGGAGGTGTTGGCCATCAATGGAGAAACCAACTTCATCTGATGCGCTTCCTGTTGAATGTTCATGTAAGTACTCCTTTTTCTTTTCCCAAGTAAAACAATAAAATTGCTATCATTATAAGCGCCGAAGGGGAAAACAGCAACCCCGCCGGGCAGTGATTACGACGGAAACTGCTCCGCGAGAAAGGCAGCCAGCGCATCGGAAGAGACGCCCTGGATGGAACCTTGAATCATCTCCGGTTTGCCACCACCCTTGGCGGCGAAGGAGGCGCGAAGCACGTTGCCAACTTCTCTGGAATCCAAGGAAGCGGAACCAACGATGTAGGAAAAACCGTCTTTGGAGGCACAGAAGATGCCACAGAAGCCGGAATGCATAGAAACCAGGGCGTTCACCCCATTGCGTAGGGTCAGATGATCCACGGCATCCGTGAATAAAAAGACGTGTTTGGCATCCGGGTCAACACCGGCAATCTCCTTGTTTAACTGGGCGGCGGATACGTCGCGAAGCTTTCCGGAGAGGAGGCGATTGTCTTCGGTGAGTCGATCGATGAATTCCGGTAACTGGTCCACGCCGGCGGAAAGCCGGTGGGAGAGATTCTGCAGAAGTTCCATGGAGGCCGTATAGTGGGCCATAGCACGATGTCCGCAGAGAATATTTAGACGAATGCCGCCCTTGTATTTCTGGGAGGCAATGACTTTTAATAATCCGATTTCACCGGTACGATGGACGTGGGGCGCACAACAGGCGCAGACGTCAATGCCCGGGATGGTTACGATTCGAATGGGACCGGACAATTCCTTCTTGCTGCGGTAGTCGAGGGCAGCGAGGGTGGCCTCATCCGGATAGTCGCATTGGATGGCGATGTTTTCATAGATGGCTTCGTTGGCCAGATGTTCCACACGCCGGATGTCCTCCGGGGATAAGATGCCGTTGTAATCCATGGTGACCGAGTTGTCGCTTAAGTGAAAGCCCACATTCTCGAAGCCAAACAGACGGTGCACAATACCGGAGAAGATATGCTCTCCGGAGTGGTTTTGCATGTTGGAAAACCGATGGTCCCAATCAATGGTGCCGGTGATGGTATCCGAAACCGCCGGAGCGGGACCGTGAAAGCAAACCGTGTGGGTAATGATGTTGTCGTGAATCTGCACGTTTTGAACCTGGCCTTCACCGAGGGTGCCCAGGTCCGGAGACTGCCCGCCTTCTTCCGGGAAGAAGAGGGTTTGCTCGAGGATAATCTCGTAGCAGTTCTCGCTGCCTGTCACCGGAGTGACGGAAGACACGCGGCTTTGAAAGGTGGTGGCATATGCATCTTGGTCAAATAATCGTATGGTTTCCATAACTAGTCCTTATAGTTTCAATTGCGGAATGACCGCAACGGTTTTCTTGTAGAGCTCTAATAATGCCGGTAAATTCTGCTGAATAAAGGCCAGAGACTCGGCGTTGTTGGGCTGTTCCTGGAGGCTGCGACCAGCATCCTCTAAGGCTTTGGCCTTCTCCGAAAGCTTCATGGCGCCGATGGTACGGGCGGTGGACTTCAATCCATGGACACGCACCGTAAACTGTTTCCAGTTGGCTTCGTTGTAAAAATCGGTGATGGCAGTGGATTTCTGTGGATACTCTGTGGTGAAGACCTCGAGGGTTTCCCGGTAGAAATCCAAATCATTCAAGCAATATTCCAGACCGGTGGCGGTATCAAACAACTCCATCGGAGCAGCAGCATCGGAAGCACTCTGAATCTGGAAGGCACCGTCGGTGGGCTTTATAATAATCTTCTCCGGTGGAAGCTGTGTTTTCAACACGGTATAAAGCTTCTCCCAATCCACAGGCTTTGAGATGTAATCGGTGAACCCGGCTTCTCTGGCCCGATCCTCCATACCTGCCACGGTATTTGCCGTCAGCATAATATAAGGGGTGTTCACATTTTTGTTTCCAATCATCTTGTGGGAACGATCCAAAATATCAATGCCGTCCATATCCGGCATCATGTAATCGAGAAAGATAATATCATAGGTATCCTCGGTCAGTGCCCGCAAACATTCCAACCCACCGCTGCAAGTGGTGATTTTAGCGCCGGTCTTGGCAAGAAACTTCTTGGCAACAAACAAATTCATATCGTTATCATCCACCAGAAGGAAGTGGGCATCCGGCGTATACAAATCCAGAGAGGTACTTTTCTCCAGAGGAACCTCACCGGCCGGAGCATAGCTGGAACCGTCGGCACTGTTGGCGGTGATGATAAAATGCTGAATGTTATCCACGATATAAATCAGCTGGTGGCTGGAATTGGCGATGTTATGGGCATATTGATGCACCTTGGAAAAGATGTTGGGCGGTAATTGATCCCGACCATCCATCTCCTGAAGAATCATATCCGTCAGTCCCATAATGGAATTCATCGGGGTACGAATTTCGTGGGTAATCTGGGCCATGAAGGCATCCTTGGCGTTGCTGGCCTCCTCGGAAATCTTCTTTGCTTCGGAAAGCTGGGTTAAGGTATCCTCCAACTGCCGATAATCCGGGGATTCCAGCGTAAAGTACACCACGTAAATACCTAACGAAGCAAACGGCAGGGCAATCAAAATAGAGCCGTGGAAGTGAGCCTGCAGCAGCAAGCCGATGACGTTTAACAGGAAGGCTAACAACAGAGACACCGCACGTCGCATTGGCATGCCCTTGTAATTCTTAAGGAACAAAAAGCCTGCAATCAGCATGTAGTACGCCGGGAACAAAAACGCCACCGGAAGGTAGTACGGTCCATGGTGATACGCAAGGTTTCCATCAAAGTAGAAGGTATTGTGCAAAAACAGATTGGTTAATAATAGGAATGCATCCAATGCCAGGAGAATACGATTGAGGCTGGCTAAGGCATTGGCCAGGGGCGAGGTATCCTTGCTGGATGCCAAGACATAAGCAAAAAAGAAATATGCCACCGAAGCATTCAGGTAATAATCCACAGACATGACTAGCATCTTGACCAGAATCGGGGCGTGAAAATCTGCGCTGGAAACAATGACGGCAATAATCTCGAATGCATTGGCAATGGTGATGCCATACAACAATGAGGAGAAGCGATAATTGCTCTCCGCCTTCTCCGGTGTAGAATCAAACACCAAAAACGCGCACAAAATCAAATCGAAAAGTGCAGCCATCTGTTCATATTGAATATTAGACGTCAATGTTAAGTGCATATCATACCCCCTCTTAGCAGAGCCAAATCTTCTATTAAGTATAGTATTTTGGCCAGAGATACGCAAATTGTCACCTTGACATTCGACAAAAATCGGCCTAAGATAACAGGCATGCAAAAACGTATTTATTTTTTAGATTATATGAAGGCCATCTCTGTTTTGATGGTGATAATTACACATATTGATTGGGCAGAGAAAAACTTATTCCAGTTCCTATTCATTATCAATATGGCCGTTCCGATTTTCATGATTATCAGTGGATTCAACTTCGACATGTCCTACACCAAGCGTATCCAAGCAAGGGAAGCAACCCTCGGTCGACCGGCAACCATTTGGGAACAGCTTCAGATTATGTACTCCCCGGCGAACCTGTGGCCACGCATCGTTCGTTTTGCCACACCGTTTATTCCCATTGCCATCTTAGAATGGATTTTAAAATCGGTGGCCCACGTAGAAGTCAGTGTTCCCCGTCTATTCTTATTGGGCGGTTTTGGACCGGGCAGCTACTACGTTCCCTTATTGTTTGAATTACTGGCAATCTTCCCCATCATCTACCTATTGGTAAAAGCTCATCCGTACATCGGTATGATGTCTGTTGCCTTTTTCCAATTTGCCTATGAAGCATGGGTGGCTTACAGCGGATTTGAAAAATACTGGTATCGCCTACTGATCTTCCGTTACTTATTATTAATCGCTTTCGGTTGTTTCTTACATCAGCATCCGGACAAGCGCCTACACAAGCGGACCATCTTCAGTATGTTTGTCATCGGAGCCGAATACTTATTGCTCTATCATATGGGCATCAAGTTTTCTATGTTCCGCTTCTGGTCTCCAACGGTGTTGCCGGCCGACTTCTACATCATGGCAGTGATGGTGGTATTGTTCCGCCTGTTCTACCATTCCAGAATCCCGGGACGCTTTGGAGCCCTCATGGAAACCATCGGCAAGGCCAGCTACCACATCTTTCTGGTCCAGATGGTCTACTACCATTTTGATTTGGGCGGCCCAATCTTCAGCTGGAACTATGGTCTCCAAATCATCTGCAACATCCTAATCACCGTATCCATCGGAATCGGTTATTTCTATTTAGAAAATTTCCTTCGCAAGAAGTTTAAGGAAAGAAGAGCCTAGTGCTCTTCTTTTTTTGGTCAATCCCCACATCGGTGTGTCCCATCCTGTAGTTTTCCCCCACCACCCTTGGCCTGCGTTCTGCTGCCCACCGCGCCTTGCCCCGTCCGGGGTATTCCCGCACAATTCGCGAGCATTATAGATTTTCTTACATCCCAGAGGGGCGCATCCACATCGGTGTGTCCGTTCACTGCGTTTACCATGCGAGGAGGTGGTATGTTCCGAGGCGGACACTTTCGAATTCATTTGCTTCTACGCCGTTCCTACGCCCATCTTTTTTCTCATTGTTCCGCTCGCAAAGTGCCGCGACAAAATCGATTTTGCAAGATTGGCACCGCAAAAGAACCGCATCCATGCTAAGAGCTTTTGCTTCCCGCGCCGTCCATGGCGCGGAATGCCAATCCTTGTTGCAAAATCAGATTTTTGCGGCGCTAATGCTTGCTCCAAGTTCAAAAAAAGATGGGGTAGGAAGACATAGAAGCATAGGGAACGTTTGTTGTGTCCGCACTCGGACGTACCGGCGACGTGGCATTGTAAACCATTGAACGAACACACCGAAATAATAGGATGCGCCCAGGGATGTTTAGAAAATCATAATGCGAAGTCGTGTGCGGGGATACCCCGGACGGGGCAAGGCGCGGCGGGCGGCGGATAATGAGAAAAAACGGGTGTTGGGGAAAGAAAAGGGAAGGACCACAAGATGTGGGGTTAACTTTTGGGGGAATGCACCGATATAAGAGATGACAGGAGCGTGGACTATGAGAAAACAAAACACTAGGATTGTACTAAATTTAGTACAATGCGGAAGATTTTCGAAATCGTTAACCCGCGAAGGCCGTATTTACGGGAATTAGACGGAATGAAAAGGAAATTCCAACAGAAAATGTTGAAAAATTTCGTGAAAAAGGGTTAAGATTTAAGAAAACCTTCCGATAAAACTAGTGAAGGCTCATGGAACGAGCTAAAATACAGGAGGAAAGGAGCGTGCCGTTATGCGTGTAGAAGCTTTTAACTCAATCGCACAAGTTTATAAGCCTAATAAGACCACCGGTAAGAATGATGTAACGAAGGTATCCGCTATGAAGCGTGATGATGTACAGATTTCTTCATTCGGTAAGGAAATTCAGGTCGCAAAACAGGCAGTTGCAGATGCTTCGGATATCAGGGAAGATTTAGTTGCCGAGATGAAACAGAAATATTCAGGTGATTTCCAGGTTGATACCGGAGATTTTGCAGACGTACTTCTTGCAAAGTTTAACAGTCTGTCATAAGGAGAGATAATTGTGGCAAGTTTAGTAGAAGATTTGTTGAAAATCCTTGAGACAGAGAAGGAAACTTATGATCAGTTGTACGAGTTGGCAGAGTCAGAGCGTGCAGCAATTATCGATCGCAAGTTGGATGTACTGGAAGAGACTGTGTCCCGAGAACAGGACTTGGGAAGTGAGCTTAAGAATCTGGAGAATGCCAGAGTCAAGAGCTTGCAAAGCATGGCCATTGTACTCGGTAAGGATGGACAAGACTTGACTGTGTCACAAATTATTGATTTACTAGGGAAGACGCCTGTGGAGCAGCAGAAGCTGAAAGTAGCCAAGGATGCGTTGGTGGAGTCTGCAACCAGAATGCAGATGCTAAACCAACAGAATCAGGTGCTGTTGAATCAGGCAATGGAACTGGTAGACTTCGACTTGACATTATTTCGAAGCTTACGCCAGGCGCCGGAGACTGCGAATTATAATCGCGGAGCATACGCCACCGGGGAGATTCTCCCAAGTGGTGGGTTCGATGCCAAGCAGTAGGCATATAGATCGGCTCGATATCCGAAGCCATATGTGTCTTTTTAGGAGGTTTATATGGCAAACGGTTTTGGAAGCTTATATGTAGGGTCCTCAGGACTCCGTAATTCTCAAAATGCATTAAACGTTGTAGCGAACAACCTGTCTAACATAGATACCACAGGGTATGTACGTCAGCAGGTTGTTTTTCAGGACGTCGAATATAATAAGTTCGGAATTGCATCTATCAGTGATCAGTTCACCGGTCTCGGTGTGAGCATCGCTGACGTTGTGCATGCCCGTGACCAATTCTTGGATCGCGCTTACCGTACGTCGGCAGGCCGCTATTCTTTTTATCAAACCAATTATGACGCAATCTATGAAGTAGAAACCCAGTTGCAGGAAGGAACCGGCAATAGCTTTGCTACGGCCATCGATGACTTGTATGGTGCATTTGCTGAGTTTGCCAAGAATCCATCGGATTCGGTAAGCCAGAACTTGATTGCACAGAAGGCAAGTCTGTTCTTGTCCCGTTCTCAGGCTGTCTACGAAGGATTTTGCGATTATCAGGACAATATCAACGTCAAAGTACAAAACGATGTAAAGCGCATCAATGAAATCGGTAAGCAGATTCATGAGCTGAATATCGGCATTCAGCGGATTGAGGCCGGTAAAATCGAGACGGCGATGGATTTGCGCGATACCAGAGACGCCTTGATCGATGAGTTATCCGGATTGGCGAATATTACCTATTCCGAAACTTATGACGGAATTTTGAAAGTCAAAATCGAAGGTGTGGACTTTATTACCGAGGTAACAGATTTCCCGATGGATACCTATACGGATAAGGCAACGGGGTTTGTGACGCCGTATTGGCCGATGTTGTCTCAGCCAAGACAAGAGAAATACTACGAGGTCTTCAACTTAGACCATGTAGATGCAGAACATAACAATGATATTGGAGAGGTCAAGGCCCTGCTTTTGACCCGTGGCGATCATCGGGCGAACTATACGGATATTGCAAATATCAGTAGCAGAGCCTATGAATCCGGTGTGGGTAATTCCGTTATGATGAACCAGCAGGCAGAGATGGATACCATGATTCATTACATGGTTACCGTCATTAACAATATGTTTTCGCCGTTGGGAGATTTTTCGGATGTGTATGATAGTGAAGGAGCACTTACCTATCCGATTACTGTGACTACCAGCGATGGTTCCACTGTAGAGATAAAAAAAGACACGAAGGTGCTGGACGTAAATAACTGCTGCGTAGGAAGCAAGGGAGACTTGCCACCGGCAGAACTTTTTACCAGAGTTGGATCGGAACGTTATCAGAAAGTGACGATGACCATCGGCACGGGGGAGAAGACCGTATACCTCTACAATGAGGAGGATGCGTCCGATGAAGCGACTTGTTATACCCTTAATTCCTTGTCCGTAAATTCGGATGTGGTGGCAAACCCGAACATCTTACCATACCGTTATCAGAACGGAGACATCGGATATGACATGGCCCAGAGTATGTATGAGGCTTGGGATGCGGAGGAGTACATTCTGAATCCATCCGATAAGACCCCGTGTAGCTTTGCGGATTTCTACACCAAGTGGGTGGGAGAAGTTGCAACGGTCGGTTCCATCTACAAGAATACCAGTGAGAGTCTTAGCATGACCAAGGAGCAGACGGATAATGCCCGTACGGAAGTACTTGGTGTTTCTTCCGATGAGGAATTAACCAACATGATCAAGTATCAGAACGCTTACAATGCATCCAGCCGCTACATGAATGTGGTGAGTGAGATGATTGAATATCTGTTACAGTCGTTATAAGAATTTTTGACCACCGGAGGGGAATTCCTTCGGTGGTTTTTGTATTTTAGGGGTAAAGGAATTGGAGTTTTTTCCGATATAACACATATAAGGATAGTAGTTGGAAATGGATTTCCGGTGAAACTTGAAGATTGGAATATGAATAGGAGCAGGTTATGTCTTCACAGTTTTTTGGCCTGAATGTGGCTTATACTGGATTAAATGCCTATATGGCGTCCATTAATACAACTGCAAACAATATCTCGAATGTCCAGACCAAGGGCTATAGTAAGCAAGTCGTTGAGCTGGAGTCACAGTCCGCGATCCGTGCGTTCGACCGATACGGTAACGTGGGCGCCGGCGTATCTGCCAAGCAAGTCAGCCAATTGAGAGATTTGTATTATGATACCAAGTACTGGAACAACGAGTCCTACAAGGGATACTACAGTACCAAGGAATACTACATGCTGCAGATCGAGAATTATTACACCGATGATGCGACAACACCGGGATTCTCTTCCGTATTTGCATCTATGTTTAACTCTTTGGATGCAGTGAAATCCAATGCAGGTTCTACCTCGGTGCGTAACCAGTTTATTAGTGATGCCAGCAAGTTGTGCTCTTACTTTAATACCAATGCCAGCCGATTGGAACTTCTGCAGGCTACGGTGAATGATGAGGTCAAGACCACCGTTAATAACATCAATTCCATCGCTCAGAAGGTGGCACTGTTAAACAAGCAGATCAACACCATCGAGCAGAATGGTGGACAGGCCAATGAGTTGCGAGATCAGCGTGCATTGTTGGTGGATGAACTTTCCGGAATTGTGACTATCGAGGCCAAGGAGGCGGAGGTCACCAACTCCAATTATCCGGATATGTATACCGGAGCAACCACCTACACCATCAAGGTCAACGGTCAGGTTTTGGTTGATACCTACGAATACAACACCTTGAAGACGGTGACTCGAACCAACAAGTATAACCAGAGCGATATCGATGGCCTTTACGATGTGGTTTGGGAAGCTACCGATGTTAAATTTGATGTTTGGGGCAATAATCAGCGTGGTTCCCTGCGAGGATTGTTTGAAATTCGCGATGGTAATGATCGCCAGAACTTAAAAGGTCAGGTTTCGGAAACCGGCACCAATACCTTAAAGATTACCAATCCAAGCATTACCAATGCCATGGAATTGAACCTTCCGCCGACAGGTACGATTATGGTAAATAATACGTACTATAATTACAGTTCCTTTGACGTGGAGATGGATGCAGACGAGAATATTACATCCGTGACCTTCAACTTCGATACCGGCTTTTCCGATACGGTTCAGACGAAGTTGGCAGCCCAAAATTTGGTGGTAGGTTCCACGGTGGATTACAAGGGTATTCCATACTACATGAACCAGATGAATCTGTTTCTTCGAAACTTCTCCCGCGTCACCAATGACTTGCATAAGCAGGGTATTGATATGAACGGAGATGATGGAACCTCGTTCTTCGTAGCCAACGATGTGAATATGAACCGAGAGGGAGACTTCGATGGATATTATCTGGATGGAACGACGGCGGATGACTTAAGTGGTATCACGGATGCCACCGGTACCATTACCTTTCGGGATTCCTCCGATACTTACTATCGCCTGACCGCAGCAAATGTGATGGTGGCAAGTGCCATCAGTGCTCATCCGGAGAAGATGGCAACCACGAAGAAGCGGTATGATGACGATAACAATGTTATCAACGACGGAGTGGATTCTGCAACGCTGGTCAAGGACTGGTTGACGCTGGAAAAAGACGTAAAGGTGTTCCGTGATGGTGGTGCCAATACCTTCCTTCAGTGTATTTACGCCGATGTTACGGTCGATACTCAGGAATGCAGTACCTTCACCGAGAATTTTACCAATATTGAGGAAACCATTCAGAATCAGCGCGATTCTGTATCCGGTGTGGATGAAGACGAAGAAGCTCTGGACTTGGTGAAATTCCAGAATGCTTATAATCTCTCTTCCAAGATGATTTCTGTTTTGGCAGAGATTTACGATCAGTTGATTTTAAGAACCGGTGTATAAAAGCGGCGCTTACAAGGAGGCAGCTTATGCGAATTACAAATAACATGATTATGAATAACAGTTCCGGAAACATCAATGGAACGAAGACCCTGGTAAACAGCCGGAATACCCAGATGACTACCCAGAAGAAGATTGACCGCCCGTCGGAAGATCCGGTCATCGCTGTGCGTTCCTTGCGTTTGCAGACCACCCTCTCCAAGGTGAATCAGTATTACGACAAGAACATTCCGGATGCAGAGTCTTGGATGGATGTGACAGAGACGGCGCTTTTGAATATCCGTGATGTGATGACGGATTTTCGTACCTTGTGTGTAAACGGTAGTACCGGAACACTGACCCAGGACGATCGAAATACCATTGCAACCCAGTTGGAAGCATTGCAGCAGGCTGTCTTTTCCGAAGGCAATGCAGATTATGCCGGACGTACGGTATTTACAGGATTTCGTACCGACAAAAATCTGACATTTACCGAGGCAGAGGCAGATACCAAGTACACCATTGAACAGCGGTTGCATGCGGACGATATGGTATTGACCCGTTATTACAATGGAGAAGTAGAGGTACCGACGAACGTAACGGAGGTAGCTGCACTGAAGGTGGATGGTACGGATACCACCGGTACAGAAGATGCAGCAGACTATACCATCCAGCAGACCAATTATTATCGCTTGCGTTTGGGCTACGACAACATCGATAGTGTGGAGAGCATCAGTTATACCGCAGGAGGAACGGATACCACGGTTACACCATTGGTATATGCAACCGAGACGGATTGGGCAACTGCGCAGGGCGGCAAGACAGTCCCGGATGACGGTGTGGTAATTATCCAAAGCTCCGGCGATATCATCTTCGGTGATACCATCCAGGCCAGCCTACAGTCCGATCATGCAGCTTTTACCGTAAATTATACCAAGACCGGTTTCAATCAGGGCGATTTGCGTCCGGAATACTACTATGATTGCAAGAACGTTACCGATACCAACAATGTCATCTCCTATGACAAGGTGACGGACGATGGAGAGTTCATGACGTATGATATTAATTATACCGTGGCTCAGAACCAGACCATCAACGTCAACATGGAGGCCTGCGAGATATTCGATGGTAGTATTCAGCAGGATATGATAGAATTAAGAGAGGCAGTCAATAATTCCATTGAGGCCCATGATAAGGTGGATAAGATCAAGGCGATGATGGCTGAAGAGACCTATTCCTCTGATGAATATCAGAAGAAACTGACCAAGTGGTTAGACTTGGCCAAGAAGGAGATGGATTATTACGATGATAATCTCTCTAAGATGTTCAGCGAGGATCTCGGCAAGGTGGACGGATATCTTGCAGATGTCTCTCTTTCCGTTACCAGACTTGGATGTACCATGGATCAGCTTACCCTCTATGAGAAGCGTATGAACGATCAGCAGCAGACGGTACAGCAGCTCCAGTCTCAGAACGACGACTTGGAATTATCCGAGATTATCATTCGCTACACCGCAGCATACAACGCATATCAATCTTCGTTGACAGCAGCAGGAAAACTCAGTGGACAGACATTATTGAACTATATTTAAGACATGGGAGAAGGAGAACGAACATGAAAGTAAACACTAGATTGTTTGGGGAGATCGATATTGCGGACGACAAGATTGTCACCCTGGAGAAGGGCATTATCGGATTCCCTGATTTACAGAAATTTACCCTGATTTTTGACTTGGACAAGGGCGACAAGGGCGTGATTAAGTGGTTCCAGTCTTTGGACGAACCGCAGTTCGCATTACCGGTAATTGATCCAACCGTGATCCTTCCGGATTATGCACCGAGCATCAACGACGAGTTGTTGGAGCCGCTTGGAGAGCTGACCGATGACAACCTTCTGATTCTGGTAACCATCAAGGTTCCGGGAGATGTGAAGCAGATGACCGTGAACCTTCGTGCACCATTAATCATCAATGCAGACACCTTGAAGGGTGGCCAGTTGATTACCGAGGACGAGAACGATGTTCGCTTCCCGATTTACGATCTGTTACAGCAGAATGCAAAGGGGGGTGAATAAGGATGTTAGCACTTACGAGAAAAAAGGGCGAGTCCCTGATGATCGATAACAACATCGAAATTACGATTTTGGACATCCGAGGCGATCAGGTCAAGATTGGTATCGCCGCTCCGAAGGAAGTGCCGATTTATCGTAAGGAAGTATTTTTACAAATCCAGCAGGAGAATACACAGGTTATGAACTCCGATGCATTAGAAGATTTGAAAAATTTATTCTAAAGTTTTACAAATTTCTACCGATATAGAACATAGAAGTAAATATTTATGCCCCCCAGCGATTTTTCTCTGGGGGCATAATTGTCAAGAGAATTGCACACATGGAGGTGTTAGCAATGGAAGTAAAAGCAAGTAGCGCTGTGAACTTTGCAGGACAAGGAAGTTATGTATCTCAGCCGGAAGCTCCAGTCAAATCTATTACGGAAACTCCGGATATTTCGAAAGAGATCGTAGCCCCAAAATCTGCGGAGACACCAGAGAGAGAAACTGAAAATCAGAACAAGGAAGCATCTCAGGAACAGATCAAGCGAGCTGTGTCTGAGATTAATCGTGCTGCATCCGGAACAGTTGCACAGTTTGGAATTCATGATAAAACCAACCGCGTAACCATCAAGATTGTGGATAAAGAGACCCAGAAAGTAATCAAGGAATTACCGCCGGAGAAGACCCTGGACCTCATTGCAAAAGCTTGGGAGATGGCAGGAATTCTCGTTGATGAGAAGCGATAGGAGGTAGTTGTATGGCAATTCGAGTATCAGGATTAAATTCCGGTCTGGATACAGAGTCGATTGTATCGGCTTTAGTATCCTCATATGCAGTAAAAAAACAAAACGTAGTGAAGGCACAGACCAAACTGTCCTGGAAGCAGGACGCTTGGAAGGATGCCAATGCCAAGATTTATAGTTTATATACTTCTTTGGATAATTTCCGTTATGAGAAGTCCTATAACTTGAAGACTGCTACGATTTCTGATAGCACCAAAGCGACCATTTCGGCCAGCAATGATGCGTTTACCGGATCTCAGACATTAGAGATTACTCAAGTTGCACAGACCAGTTATCTGACCGGTGGCAAGGTTTCCCTAAGCGATAGTACAGACCAGGTGACTTCCGCTAAGACGATGGCAGATTTGGGCTATACCGGCGAAGATACCACGTTGACACTGACGGTTGGTACCGGAGATGATGCCACGACAGAAACCATCGAGATTACCTCTACCACCAAGATTTCCGACATTGTAAATCAGCTGAATGAGAAGGGCGTGAAGGCCAACTTTGACACCACCCAGCAGAGATTTTATGTGAACGGTGCTGAAAGTGGGGCTGCAGGAGACTTTAGTTTGTCCGCAGAAGCAGGAGACGCTACCAGTGCGTTGAATTTGCTTGGATTGAATACTGCGGCAACCGGAACTGCGGCAGCAAAGAAGATTACCGGACAGAATGCCATTATTACGTTGAATGATGTGCAGTATACCAGCAGTACCGGTACTTTTTCCATCAATGGATTAAATATTCAGGCGTTGAATAAGACGGACTCGGCAGTGACCATCAATGTACAGAATGATACCCAGGGTCTTTATGATAAGATCAAGGATTTCTTCTCCAATTACAATGATGTCATCAATGAGTTGCAGGCGTTGTACAATGCAGATTCAGCCAAGGGGTATGAGCCTCTTTCTGACGAAGAGAAGGATGCCATGAACGATACCCAGATTGAGAAGTGGGAGAAGAAAATTAAGGACTCCCTCCTGCGCAGAGACAATACGTTGGGCAATATCATTAATACCATGACGACATCTATGGCTAAGACCTTTACCATCGATGGAGAGAATGTGGGACTGGGAACCTTTGGAATTCAGACCTTAGGATTTTTGAATGCAGAAAAGAACGAGCAGTATGCTTATCATATCGCCGGTGATGCGGATGATGAGAGCTCTTCCGCTAAGACCGACAAGTTAATGGCAGCATTGAACTCCGATCCGGACAAAGTTGCCAGCTTTTTCTCACAGTTGACTCAGAATCTCTACACCGAGTTGGATGCCAAGATGAAGTCTACCAGCATGAGTAGTGCTTACAAGGTTTACAACGACAAGGAGATGGCTTCCGAGTACAGTGATTACACGAAGCAGATTACCAAGTGGGAAGAGAAGCTTCAGGACATGGAAGATCGTTACTTCAAGCAGTTTACTGCTATGGAGAAAGCGCTGGCTCAGCTGAATAGCAGCAGTAGCGCTCTTACCGGAATGATTGGACAATAAGAAAGGGGTCGATGGATATGATATCACCAAAAAATGCTTATGCGCAGTACAATAACAGCAAAATTATGACCGCCTCCCCGGCTGAGTTAACCTTGATGCTCTATGAAGGCGCCATCAAGTTTGTAAATATCGCCATTGTCGGCATTGAGAACGAAGACAACAAGAAAAAGTGCGAGAACATCGTGAAGGCAGATCGCATCATCGAAGAGTTCCAGCTGACTTTGAACGACAAATACGAAGTATCCAAGGACTTTAACAAGGTGTATACTTATATCAGACAGAGATTGTTGGAAGCCAACATTTCCAGCGACAAAGAAATCTTGGAAGAAGTC
>JAILOI010000060.1 GCA_024690885.1 Lachnospiraceae bacterium | reverse complement strand
AGAGAGTGGTTTGGGCGGTGAGTCTGCAGTGATTAAGTCCCACCACAATGTCGGTGGCCTTCCGGATTTCGTTGATTTCAAGGAGATCATCGAGCCACTGCGCAACCTGTTCAAGGATGAGGTTCGTGCCGTAGGTTTGGAGCTGGGATTGCCGGAGTATCTGGTATTCCGTCAGCCATTCCCGGGCCCGGGACTTGGAATTCGAATCATCGGTGAAGTGACTGCCGAGAAGGTTCGCATGGTTCAGGATGCAGACTATATCTACCGTGAGGAAGTGGACAAGGCAGCACGTGAGTACAAGGAATCCAACGGTGTGGAAGCTCCGTGGATGCCGAACCAGTATTTCGCAGCACTGACTAATATGCGTTCTGTTGGTGTTATGGGAGATGAGCGTACCTACGATTATGCGGTTGCTGTTCGTGCCGTACGCACCATCGATTTCATGACGGCAGAAGCTGCAGAGATTCCATTCTCTGTACTTCAGACGGTTATGAGCCGTATCATCAATGAGGTGCGTGGAGTCAATCGCGTGATGTACGATTTGACCAGCAAGCCACCTGGAACCATAGAGATGGAGTAGACCTAGAGTGGCTTAGAGGTCGGTATAACAAATCAAGTATTTTCAAGGCTTGGAATCATGTTAAAAAAACATGATTTCAGGCCTTTTTTGTGTCGTGATACCTTTTTGATACTATATTGTACTACCTAAAAACGCATCTTGCCGCAAAAAATGGTAATAAAAAGAGATGGTTATTTAAATAAACTGGTTGAACGAAGCACTGTGGCCCGAGATGAAAACGATGGCGGCTATGATATCGTCGTAGCACCGGTGTTGATTGGCTGAAAAAGGTACTATTTTTTCTTGTCAGAAGACGTGCTATGGTAATGGTATAGAAAAAGAAACATCATTTTGAAAGGGGCTTTGTATGAAAAATATACGTGGAATTCTTCTGGGGGAATTGTTGTTTATTCTTTTGGTATTTGGCTTGGTGCTCTTTGCTTGCGGCGGAAATCTGGTTAGTATCACATGGTATTTGGATATCCCGTCCCTGCTGTTCATGCTGGTATTTACCATACCGGGACTTATGATTATGGGGGTGTGGAAGGATTTTCGGAAAGCCTTCTCTGTGGGAATGAAGGATTACCGTTTATTGGAACTAAAAAATATCGTAGGTGCAGTCGCTGCAGCCCAGAAGGTTGTGGTGTATGCGGCATTGTTTTCCATGCTGATTTCTGCCGTGATTATACTTGCACACATTCCGGATATCTCGATGATTGGTCCAAACTTGGCGGTTTGCTTCTTATCTGCACTGTACGCGGTTATTCTCGAATTTCTGTTATTGCCACTGCGCTTAAATGCGGAGCGCAAAATGAATGAAGAAATGGACTTCGAGGATGAATAACACGGGTATAACCAAGGAACGGTATTTAAGTGTTGCTGTGAAATTTCATTTCACAAAACGAGAACTGGAACTGGGATATCTGAAGGTATCCGGATTTTCCAACCGCAGAATTGCTTACATGTTTGGAATATCGGAACAAACCGTCAAAAATCACTTCACCCATATCTACGAGAAGGCATGGGTGCCGGGGCGCAAAGAATTTCGTGAACTGTTTCTCTAGACAATACCGGCAATGGTTTTTCTTGAAAACAATGTGAAAAGCCATGAGAGAAGTATTGTTTTTTGAGAAAAAGGGATGTATAACAAAAAAGAAAATTGAATCACGGGGAGCTTGTAGGGCAGGCTGAGAGGAAGTAAACGAACTTCGACCCAGAAACCTGATTTGGATAATGCCAACGTAGGGATGTAGGTGTAGCAATACGGGAAACTTTCCAATCGGAAGTTTCCCGTTTTTTTATGTAGAAGGGGGTGAATGTATGGTAGAAGTGAACAGTCAGGCATTGGATATAGCCGGGGTTACCTTGTCCCGGTATCTATCGGATGCAGGCTATGATGCAACACGAATTGCAGTGGAATGCAACGGGGAAATCGTGCCCAAGGCAAACTACGAGGCAACGATACTTGCAGATGGAGATTGTTTGGAAATTGTAAGCTTTGTAGGAGGTGGTTGAGTGATTCCATCAAAGGAAGAATGGCAGCAGGCGTGGATTGCCCGCAACGGCGAAGCACTGCAACAGAGATTTTCATCCGCTACGGTAGCAATTTGCGGATTAGGTGGACTTGGCTCTAACATTGCGATTGCATTGGCCCGGGCGGGGATAGGAACCCTAAGGTTGCTGGATTTTGATCGGGTGGATCTTACCAATCTCCATCGGCAGCAGTATAAGGCTAACCAGGTGGGGCAGTATAAAACGGAGGCGTTGCAGGAAATTCTTGGAGAGATTGCGCCCTATACCAGGGTGGAGATTCATGCCACCAAAGTTACAGAAGCCAATCTGGTTTCCCTGTTACAGGAAGCAGATATCGTATGCGAAGCTTTCGATGTGGCCGAAGCCAAGGCGATGCTGGTGAACGGAGTCCTGGAGCAATTGCCCCGGTGTTACGTGGTGGCGGCGTCCGGCATGGCCGGCATGGATACGCCTAATACCATTCAAACCAGACAGAAGATGAAGCGATTGTACGTGTGCGGAGATGGCGTCAGCGACGTTGGAAATACAACAAGCCTGATGGCGCCTCGGGTCATGTTGTGTGCGGCACATCAGGCCCATACCGTACTACGTATTTTAGCAGGAATGTATGAAGTATAAGATAGAAGGAGAAAAAGATGAACAACGATGACACACTGATGATTGGCGGACATGCCTTTCATTCCCGCTTTATTCTAGGTTCGGGCAAATATTCCATGAAGCTGATTGAAGCGGCAGTGAAGGATGCAGGAGCAGAAATTATTACCTTGGCAGTGCGCCGTGCCAATACCAAGGACCGGGAAAACATTTTGGATTATATCCCCAAGGGAGTCACCCTACTTCCCAATACCTCCGGTGCCAGAAGCGCCGAGGAAGCGGTTCGCATTGCCCGACTGGCCAGAGAATTGGGCTGTGGCAATTATGTAAAAGTAGAAATTATGCGGGATACCAAGTATCTGCTTCCGGATAACCAGGAGACCATCAAGGCAACAGAAATCCTGGCCAAGGAGGGATTTGTGGTCATGCCGTATATGTATCCGGATTTGAATGCGGCCCGGGATATGGTAAACGCCGGAGCTGCAAGTATTATGCCGCTGGCATCCCCCATAGGTTCCAACAAGGGATTGGCCACCAAGGAATTCATTCGAATCCTAATCGAGGAAATTGATTTGCCGATCATTGTGGATGCCGGAATTGGTCGACCATCCCAGGCCTGCGAAGCTATGGAGATGGGAGCTGCTGCGATTATGGCCAATACAGCATTGGCAACTGCCGGTGATTTGCCGCTGATGGCAAGTGCATTTCAGGATGCCATCAAAGCCGGACGGAAGGCATACTTATCCGGCCTTGGCCGTGTATTAACCCGTGGAGCATCTGCATCCGATCCGCTGACCGGATTTTTGCGGAGTGAAGGAGCGTAAGGATGGAAAATCAGTTTTATGTAGATTCCGATGCATTGTCTCCGGAAGCGTTGAAGCGGAAACATACCCTAGAGAATGACCCGTCCTCCAGAACGAATCATATGACGTATCTGCCGGGGATGGAACAGATTTCCTCCGATGTTTGCAGTCAGGTGATGGAGCAGATGAACACCTATGACTACACCCGTTATACGGCTCGGGATGTACGGTCGGCCCTCGACCATGACACTTGTAGTATCGAGGATTTGAAGGCCTTGTTGTCTCCGGCAGCGGAACCTTTTTTAGATGAGATGGCGCAGAAAGCCAGCGTGGAGACTGCCAAGCATTTTGGCAATACGGTGTATCTGTTCACGCCACTTTACATTGCCAATTACTGTGAGAATTATTGTGTGTATTGCGGCTTTAACTGCTATAACCACATTCATCGATTGAAGTTGGATTTACAACAGATTGAGCATGAGATGAAGGTGATTGCTGATTCGGGAATGGAAGAGATTTTGATTCTAACGGGGGAGAGCCGTGCCCAAAGTGATGTACCCTATATTGGAGAAGCATGCAAACTGGCCAGAAAATATTTCCGTATGGTGGGGCTCGAAATCTATCCGGTAAACACGGAGGAATATCACTACCTGCATACCTGCGGCGCGGATTACGTCACCGTATTCCAGGAAACCTACGATACCGATAAGTATGAGACTTTGCATCTGTCCGGACATAAGCGGGTCTGGCCCTATCGATTTGATGCCCAGGAACGTGCATTGCGCGGGGGCATGCGCGGGGTAGCATTCTCCGCCTTGTTGGGATTATCAGATTTTCGTAAAGATGCATTGGCAAGCGCCCTGCACGTATATTATCTCCAGCGGAAGTATCCCCATGCAGAGATGTCCCTGTCTTGTCCGCGCCTGCGCCCCATCATCCATAATGAGCAGATCAATCCCTTGGATGTGGGCGAGCGGCAGTTGTGCCAGATTCTCTGTGCCTATCGCCTGTTTCTACCTTATGTGGGCATTACGGTTTCATCGAGAGAAAGCAAGCAATTCCGGGATGGCATCGTTAAAATTGCAGCCACCAAGATTTCTGCCGGCGTATCTACCGGAATCGGGGATCATGAGAGCAAGTATACCGGAACCGATGGCGATGCAGCTGAAGGGGATGAGCAGTTTGAAATTAATGATACCCGTAGTTTTCAGAGCATGTATGAGGATATGGCTGGGGAAGGATTACAGCCGGTGTTGAACGATTATGTATACGTCTGATTTGATTTGTGTTACCAATCGAAGGTTGTGCGGAGAGGAATTTCTTACGAGAGTACAACGCATTGCCATGGCTCATCCGGCTGCCATCATCTTACGGGAAAAGGATCTGGCGCCGGAAGCATATGAAGCACTGGCTATGCAGGTGCAGTCCATCTGTAAGGACAACGCAGTACCGTTTATCGTCCATACTTTTCCGGAGGTGGCACTTCGGTTACAAGCGGATGGCTTGCATCTGCCACTGCCCCTGCTGCGGGAATTGCCGGAAGAAAGAAAGGCAGGAGTTCCCAGACTTGGGACCTCCTGCCATAGTTTGGAAGATGCCAGAGAAGCAGCTTCCCTTGGTGCAACGTATCTGGTTGCCGGCCATATTTTTGAAACAGATTGTAAGAGAGGCCTGCCGGGACGTGGGCTGGCCTTTTTACAAGAGATAGTGGATGAAGTGTCCCTGCCGGTGTATGGCATCGGCGGCATTGCGCAAAGCAATATCAGTCGGGTGCGCGCCACCGGGGCCAAGGGGGCTTGCCTGATGAGCAGCCTGATGACCACGGAGGATGTGGGGAAACTTCTATTGTCCCTCCGGGTGTAAGTGGGTGGCGTCGTTAAAGCGATTGAGCTTAAAGACGGCCAGGTTGTCCTCGTACTCTTCATGGAAGAGTTCCGAAATCCCGGTGAAATCAATGCTAGCCCCCTGCCACAGAAGGAAGGGGGACATGCCTAGAAGATAGGACATCACAAGTGTTGCCAATCCGAAGTGGCAGAAGAGGACGATGGTTTTGTCGTTCTTTTTCGTCATGCGATAGGTGTTGCCCTCACGCACAAACCCCTGCTTGGACAGAAACTGATTGAGGTGTTCAATGACCTCGTCATAGAGAGCCTTGATGTCGCTGTTGGCAATCATGGGATGGGAAGCCCAGCGGGTGGCATCGAAGAATTCCGGGTCCTTGGCCCAGCAGCTGGGGAAGGTCTCCCACATCTGATAGGAGGCATCCGGATTTTTCGGGTCCGGTGCAAGGTAATAGAATTCGTGGGCCCATGGTAGGGTTTCGGCGCACATGCCAAGCTTCTCGAGGGTTGGTTTGGCGGTCTGCTGTGCCCGGCCCATAGGCGATGCATAGATTTCATCGATCTTTAAATTGGCCATGCGGCGGGAGAGAAGCTCTGCCTGCTGCACGCCCTGCTCGGTTAGACAATCCAGTTCATAATTTGGTTCCCCATGTCGAATGAGTAATATTTTCATTGGTAAAAATCCCTTCTTCATAAGCGAAAATTCGCAGAATCACTATGGTACCCATTCATTGTATAAGTGCCGGGGGTCCATGTCATCCAGCTATCTTGCGTCTTATCAGAAGATGTTGATAAGATGGCATTGAAGGATTTTTGGAACCTATTGTATAATGATGCTGTTGAATGACAAACTTTTCGTTGGGAGGTAGCATATGGCAGATATTAATGCAATTATTAAGCAAATCAGTGGAAACAAGGATCTCTTGAAGCAGATTTCCAAGGCAGATTTATCTCAGGCCAAGGAGCTTCTGAAGAAGGCAAACATCAAGATTGATGATGCGGACATTAAGAAGGTTCAGGCTGCACTTGCAGATGGAAAGCTGGATCTGAAAGATGTAACGAGTATTGCAGGAGAACTGTTCAAGAAATAAGATGGACGAGGCGGCACGTAGGTGCCGCCTGTTTTATTGCGATGCGTTTTGGGGATGGGGAGGAGAGCGCCTCGCGGATGTGGCAGTGGACGGGCCCTGGGGTTCGTATGCGAGGCGCGAGAGAATTGATTGTAACAATGGAGACAGCAGAACAGCCGTTGGATGTCACGCTGGTAGAGAAAAAAGTGAGGGAGTTTCTTCTTTAGAGAACACTTGCTATACTTATAAAGTGAGGATATAGAAATCATGATACGTCTCAGGACCAAGGAGGAATCAGATATGAAAATTGCCATGGCAAATGATCACGCAGGAACACAGATGAAAGAAGAGATAAAGCAGTATCTGTTGGAACAGGGCTATGAGGTGGAAGACTTCGGAACGTATGACAGTACATCCTGCGATTTATCGGACTTCGTATATCCGGCAAGTTTGGCTGTCGCCAAGGGTGAATGCGACCGCGGAATTTTCTGCGATGGTGTCGGATATGGAAGTGCATTGATTGCCAATAAAATTAATGGATGCTATGCAGCTGTGTGTCAGGATCCGTTATGTGCAACACTTGCCAGACAACATACGGATTCCAATATCTTATGCCTTGGGGCAAAAATTATAGGTGGCCTTATGGCAATGGAAGTGGTGAAGACCTGGCTTACAACCGAGCCACTGATGGATCCAAAGTATCGAAATCGTGTGCAGAAGGTATGCGATATCAATGACAAGCACTGTGTACCGGTGAAATAGAACGAGCAATTTGTATTGACCCTGACCTTATATTAAGCCAATGTTAATATGCGTTGCTTGTTGCAACGACTCATTTGATTCTAGAATTGAGTCAGCAAAACAAGGAGGCGTAGGTTATGCTTAATGAAAATATTAGAAAACTTAGAAAATCAAAAGGCCTTTCGCAAGAAGAACTGGCAATGAAACTGAATGTGGTAAGACAGACTGTGTCGAAGTGGGAGAATGGGTTATCCGTTCCAGATTCAAGCATGTTAATTTTATTGGCAGATGAATTAGGGACCTCTGTGAGTGTATTACTGGGAGAAACGGTGACGGAACCAACCATTGATGATCGAAAGGTGATTTCTGAAAAGTTAGAGATGATTAATTTACAGCTGGCAAAGAACCGTATGGCTAAGATAAAAACTGTGCGTTGGATACTGATTTTTGTGTGCGCACTTATAGTTATTACATTTGCTATGCTTGTGATTATGCAGAGTCCTTATTTGAATTGGGATTATAATAATCCGGAATTAGCAGTCGCAGGAACAATCATGCATGGATTTGAATTTGTTTTTGTCAGACTGGCGCCGTTTGCTTTTATTGCCTCGGTAATCGGCATTGTACGCACGTATAAAAAATAAACATATAATTCTTTCATATAAGTTAATTGCAGGGAATGGAAAAGCGGCTAAATTTTTCACAGGCTATCATTTACAATCAGACGAAGAGTGAAACATTATAATATTTGTGACGAAAGCAAATCAGATATTTGTGGAGAAAAGTACGGTACATAGAAAGTCTAACATTGTTCCTTTTGATATGAAGTATTTGAATCGGGACAGGAAACTTTGAACTCAAAGATTGTCCATGAGCTTGTGGAACGGCAGCTTATGTAAGAAACTCTTTGTTTTATATATCTGTAATTGGGTAGAATTGTAAACAGAATGTATAACAAAAATGGTGATGAATCACAAATAAGATAAAAAGTGGTGGTATCGTGATGAACCAACAGAACAAGGCAGTCTATCATCTGCCCGGGTTATTTGAATTTTATGAGTTTTATCAGGTATTTCTTCCGTTGTATGAGAAACATCGGGAATACTTCTATGACTGGTGCGAGATTGGCTCTATCTATGGGGCGCCGGGAGATTGCCTGTGGGGCGGCGGCCGGGTTGGATTTGGAGAAGCAAATCCTGCAGCCGTAGCAGCGTTAATGCAGGAATATGGAATATCTCCGCGGTTGACCTTCAGCAATTCCTTGTTGGAGGAGAAGCACTTATCCGATGTGCAATGCAATGCACTGTGCCAACAGTTTTCAAACATCCCGGGTGTAAAAACCGGAATCATCCTGCATTCCGATCGATTGCTGGCTTATTTAAAGCTGACCTATCCCAACTTCTATTACGTATCCTCCACTACCAAGGTGTTGCGGGATGAGAAGCAAATGGAAGCGGAACTGCAGCGCAGGGACTTCCAATATGTGGTGCCCGATTTTCGCCTGAATAAGGCTTGGGAGTACTTGGAGGGGCTGTCGCAGGAAGAAAAAGCGAAAGTGGAATTTCTCTGCAATGAATGTTGCTGGTATGACTGCTACGATCGACAAGCCTGCTATGAGAACGTCAGCCGCAAAAGCTTGGGAGAAGCCTGCGAGGATCACGCGTGTGTATCACCGATGGCGGATCGGGGCTATCGGTTTTCGGATGCGATGAAAAATCCCGGATTCATCGGAATCGAGGATATCCAACAGAGGTACCTGCCCAAGGGATTTTATAATTTTAAAATCGAGGGGCGAAGCCTGGGAAGTGCTATTTTGTTGGAATTTCTATTATATTATATGACAAAACCACAGTATCACTTAGTGGTGCGGGAGGAAATTTATTTGGACAGCTCGCTGGATTTGTTTTAGCCGGCACGCAATAGGAGGAAAACATGAGTCGAACAGATGTGTTAAAGAAGGAATATAAATTGGAGCAGCACCCGGAAGGCGGCTGGTTTGCAGAAGTCTACACGGCACCTTATGAATGCAACAATCGCCCACTGGCAGGAAGCATATACTTCCTTCTGGACAACGGAGATCTCTCACATTTTCATCAGATTGATTGTGATGAGATTTGGTATTATCACGAGGGCTGCGGTATGGTGATTACCATGCTGATGGATGGCCGCATGGAGAAACTCACCCTGGGCAATGACATCGAGCACGGGGAGCACGCCATGGTGCTGATTCCCAAGGGCGCCATCTTTGGAGCAGAGAATTTGGAAAAAGACGGCTATACCTTTGTTTCTTGCGCAACCACACCAAACTTCACCTACGAAGGCTTTCGCCTGGTGAACAAGCAGGAAATCTATGAAACCTATCCGAAGGTGGCAGAAGAAGTGGCATACCTGGCCTACGAGACCATCTAAGCAATCCGAAATGAAAACACGGATGGATACGTCCAATGCAGCAATGACTGCGTTGGACGTTTTTTAATTGCCTTCCGGGATAACCTGGATTTATCACGGACGATAAAAACGAACGATTATTCAAAACGCGAGATTGCGGATATGATAGGTCTAACAAAAGGAAGGAGGCACAATAAGATGTCAAAGATTTATAGAGGAACGTTAGAGTTAATAGGAAACACACCATTGGTGGAGGTCGTAAATATTGAGAAAGAACTGGGCTTAGAGGCAAAAGTCTTAGTGAAACTGGAATATTTAAACCCGGCAGGAAGCGTCAAGGACCGTATTGCAAAAGCCATGATTGAGGATGCAGAGAATCGTGGAGCATTAAAGCCCGGAGCAACCATTATTGAGCCAACTTCCGGTAATACAGGAATTGGTTTGGCAGCCATCGGAGCAGCCAAGGGCTATCACGTGATTTTAACCATGCCGGAAACCATGAGTGTGGAGCGAAGAAACATTATCAAAGCATATGGGGCCGAAATTGTATTGACCGAGGGCAGCAAGGGTATGAAGGGTGCCATTGCAAAAGCCGAGGAACTTGCAGCCGAGACACCAAACAGCTTCATCCCGGGACAGTTTATAAACCCGGCAAACCCAGCCATCCACAGAGCAACTACCGGACCGGAAATCTGGAAGGATACGGATGGGGAAGTAGATATCTTTATCGCAGGTGTTGGAACCGGCGGAACCGTCACCGGTGTAGGGGAATACTTAAAGCAGCAGAATGACAAGGTGCAGGTAGTGGCATTGGAGCCGGAGGATTCCCCGGTACTTTCCGAAGGTACTGCAGGTGCACACAAGATTCAGGGAATCGGCGCAGGATTCGTACCGGATACCTTAAATACATCCGTCTATGATGAAATCTTTAAGGCATCCAACCAGAGCGCATTTGATACTGCAAAGTTGCTGGCAAAGAAGGAAGGTATTTCCGTAGGAATTTCCTCCGGTGCAGCACTGTATGGAGCCATCGAGTTGGCAAAGCGCCCGGAGAATCGTGGCAAGACCATCGTTGCTTTGTTACCGGATAGCGGAGATCGTTATTATTCCACCCCACTGTTTACTGAGTAAGAAAGAGGAGAAGAAAAAAGATGAAACGAGTAAAAGCGATTGGTTTAGCACTCTTACTTGCTCTCACCATATTGGGCTGTGGAAACAAAACCGTACAGAATGAGCAGCAGACCGTCAAGATTGCATATTTGCCCATCACCCATTCTCTGGCAGTTTTGGAGGAAGCAAAACTGTTAGAGGAGAACGGGGATGTGGAGATTGAACTGGTGAAGTATGGCTCCTGGCCGGAACTGCTGGATGCGTTAAACACCGGGAATGTGGATGGTGCATCCATCCTGATTGAACTTGCGATGAAATCCAAAGCAGAGGGCGTCGGCTTAAAGGCTGTTGCCCTGGGACATCGGGATGGTAATGTAATCGTCGCATCCAATGAAATTACAGAGGAAGAGCTGGCCGGTAAGACCATTGCCATTCCCCACCGCCAGTCCTCCCATTATATTTTGGTGAATGATTTGCTTGCAAGAAATGATTTAACCGTCGATGACGTTCACATTGTGGAACTTGCACCAACCGAGATGCCATCTGCACTTGCAGCCGGAACGATTGACGCATACTGCGTAGCCGAACCATTTGGAGCCATGGGTGTATCCATCGGAGCCGGTCATGTGTTATGCGAATCGGAAGAGCTTTGGAAGGATTCCATCTGCTGCGGTTTGGTGCTTACGGATGCATTCATTGAGCAGCGGCCCGAGGTTGCCAAGACGGTGGTAGATACCTATAAAACGGCCGGCAGTAATCTGTCCAGGGACGAAGCCTTAAGTGTGGCAAAAGAAAACCTAAACCAGACAGATGAAGTATTGGATCTCTCCTTGGAATGGATTTCCTTTGATGATTTGGAAATCACGGAAGAGATGTACGCAGAACTGGCAGACAAGGTCAAAAAGTACGGCCTGTTGGAGAACCCTCCAACCTACGAGGAATTTGTAAAAACAGAGTTTGAATAAGGAGCAGAACATGAAGAAACTACTGGAATTGCGATACGTAATTGTTTCCATTTTGATTCTGTTGATTGTGTGGCAAATTGCCTTTGTGTTCAGTGATTATAGCGCGGCATTATTCCCATCTCCCCTGATGGCCCTTCAGGCATTAGGGGAGATGCTTGTGTCCGGGCAATTGCTTACCTCTCTTGGAACAAGTATGTATCGATTTGTGATTGGATATGTGTTATCCGTTTTGTGCGCGGTGATGCTGGGCTTATTGCTGGGTTGTATTCCACCGTTGTATCGCTATGTAAATCCATTGTTACAGGTCTTGCGACCGGTGTCTCCGACGGCGTGGATGCCCTTTGTGGTGTTGCTGTTTGGAATCGGAGATGTGCCGGCCATCGTTATTATTTTTATCGCCGCTTTTTTTCCGGTGCTATTATCCACTGCCTCCGCGGTGTTTCGGATGGATCCCTTGTATTTTCGTGTGGCAGAAAGCTTTGGCATCAAGTATCCGGCATTGTTATGGAAAATTATATTGCCGGCCATCTTTCCATCCATCGCCAACGCCATTCATGTCAGTTTGGGCAGCGCCTGGATTTTCCTGGTAGCCGGCGAGATGGTAGGCGCCCAGTCCGGCTTGGGCTATCAGATTATTGATGCCAGAAACAATGTCCGGGCAGATTATCTGTTAGCAACCATTTTGGTCATCGGCTTGATCGGTTTGCTTCTGGATTATCTCATCGGTCGTTTGGAGAAAGCAATTCTTCGCGCATGGGGAGGTGCATAAGATGTCATACATACATATTGAACACGCGGGCAAGTCCTATGTGGAGCAGGATCAAATCTTTCGCGCCCTATCCGATGTAAATCTGGATATCGAACGGGGAGAACTAATCTGTCTGCTTGGTCCTTCCGGTTGTGGGAAGTCCACGTTACTAAATGCCATCGCCGGCTTTGATTTGTTGGACGAAGGAGTAGTAGAAATTGATGGGAAAAAGGTGAATGCCCCAAGCACGAAGAATGTAACGATTTTTCAGAACTATGGACTGCTCCCGTGGCGAACCGTAATCCGCAACGTAGAGTTGGGATTAGAACAGAAGTCATTAAAGAAAGAGGAGCGACGCCGCATCGCCGAGCATTATTTGCAGGTGGTAAAGCTGGAAGCATTTAAAAATCGCTTCCCGGGACAATTATCCGGCGGACAGAAACAGCGGGTGGCAATTGCAAGAGCACTGGCAGTAGAGCCGGATATTATCTTTATGGATGAGCCGTTTGGCGCATTGGATGCCATCACCCGAATGAAGTTGCAGGACGACATTGTAGAGTTATGCAGAAACGAGAAGAAGACAATCATATTTGTTACCCACGATATTGACGAAGCCACGTATCTGGCGGATCGGGTGGTGGTTATGACACCAAATCCGGGCAAGATTAAGGCTGTGATTCCGGTGCCATTGCATCATGACAGAGACCGGACCAGCGGAGATTTTCTTCTGGTACGTGATAAGATTTTCGACGTGCTCAGCATGAAGGTGGAAACAGATATTGAATACAACATCTAATGAGAAAAGGAAAAAGATTATGAGTAACACGACGCATCATCACCATCATCACACCCAGGAACAGAAACATGAACATGGGCATGGTGGGATCGCACATATTCATTCGCATCGGAACCTGATTGGATTTGATGAGCACGGAATTCCCACCGTGACATTGAAAGCAAGTCATCATGGCGGGGAAGAAGAGGGAGACTTTACCAGAGATTATATGCAGGCAGTGGCGGAATATCGGAAGACATTCCCATCCAAACAGGATGTCATCGACCAGACGCCGGATCCGGCGGTTCGTGAGATGCTGCTGCGCATGGAGCAGTTAGGTATTGATACGGCGTTCGATCGATTCGATGCCCAGAAACCCCAGTGTAATTTCGGGTTAGCCGGTGTATGCTGCAAGGTCTGTAATATGGGACCTTGTCGCGTGACGGCCAAGGCACCGAAAGGGGTCTGTGGCGCAGATGCAGATTTGATTGTGTCCAGAAATCTGTTGCGTTCTGCGGCAGCAGGTGCATCGCAGCACGGTATGCACGCCAGAGAGGTTATGCTCTCCTTAAAGAAGGCGGCAGAAGGAGAATTGGACATTCCGATTCTCGGGGAACAGAAGATTCGTTCCACTGCGGAAGCGTTTGGCATTCCACAGAAGCATCGCCAGTTAAAGCATGTAGCAAAAGATTTGGCAGATGCCTTGTTGGAGGATTTGTCCAGAAGTGTACCGGATGAATACAAGACCATAACCGCTTGTGCCTTGCCGGAGCGACGGAAGGTATGGGAGGAATTGGATATCCTTCCAATCAGTGCATATCATGAAGTATTTGAAGCATATCACAAGAGCGGATGCGCCACGGACGGAGACTGGAAAAGCATTATGCAGCAGTTCTTACGCTGCGGACTTGCCTTCACTTTTTCCGGTGTAGTGGGCGCATCCATAGCCACCGACGCCTTGTTTGGTGTGGGAGACCGGGTAACCTCGAAGGTGAACATCGGAGCATTGAAAAAAGGCTACGTAAACATTGCGGTGCACGGACATCTTCCGTTGTTGGTCAGCCAGATTGTGGCAGCCGGTAAGCGGGAAGATTTGGTGGAACTGGCAAAATCCAAGGGCGCGAAGGGCATTCGTTTCTATGGCATCTGTTGTTCCGGTTTGTCTGCAATGTATCGAGATAGTGGTGTCATTCCGCTATCCAATGCGGTCTCTGCGGAACTGGTACTGGGTACCGGCGCGCTGGATTTGTGGGTGGCCGATGTACAGGATGTCTTTCCATCCATTATGGATGTGGCCAAGTGCTTTCAAACAGCGGTCATCACTACCAGTGAGTCGGCACGCCTTCCGGGAGCAGAGCGGTATGAGTATGATCATCACCACAGCAATCTTTCCGAGACCAAGGCCTTAGCAGAGAAGATTGTGCGACGGGCAATTGAGAGTTTTGAGTCCCGTAAGGGAATTCCGGTTTATATTCCGCCGTATGAAGTAGAGGCGGAAGTGGGATTTTCTGTGGAATACATCCACCGCAGATTTGGCAGTATGAAACCACTGGCCAAGGCATTGCAAGAAGGCAAAATTCTAGGCGTAGTGAATATGGTCGGTTGCAACAATCCCAAGGTACTCTATGAAAAGTGCATTGTGGATGTGGCAGATGAATTGCTGAAAAACAACGTCCTGATTATTTCCAACGGATGTGCATCCTTCCCATTGATGAAGCTGGGGTATTGTGCCATCTCCGGTCGCAAGAAGGCAGGTGCATCCTTGCAGGAATTCCTGGAAGATGATTTGCCGCCGGTATGGCATGTGGGGGAGTGTATTGATAACACCCGGTCCACCGGAATTTTTGCCGGCATCGCCAATGAGCTTGGCAAAAACTTAAGTGAACTGCCATTTGCCTTCTCTTCTCCGGAATGGGGCAATGAGAAGGGAATCGATGCGGCCCTTGGATTCCGCTTAAACGGCATCAGTTCCTATCACTGCGTGGAGGCTCAAATCTATGGCTCCAAGAACGTGATTGAATTCTTAAAGCACGGAACCGAGGAACTGCTTGGCTCTACCATGAATGTAAACACCGACCCGGTGCAGTTGGCTCACCAGATAATCGAGGATATGAAAGAGAAGCGGAAGGCATTGGGCTGGGATAAGTAGAAGTTATCACCCATGATAAAATCTTGGGATTTTTCAAACTCATACCAAGATGGTAGGATATCAATAACAAAAGAACAGGACACAAAAAGGAAGGAGATTTTCATCATGAGTACATATCGTTTTGAAACATTACAGTTACACGTAGGACAGGAAAATGCGGACCCGGCCACCGATTCCAGAGCCGTACCGATTTACCAGACCACCTCTTACGTATTTCACAACAGCAAACATGCAGCCGATCGCTTCGGTCTGGCAGATCCGGGAAATATCTATGGCCGACTGACCAACACCACCCAGGATGTATTGGAAAAAAGAATCGCAGCCCTGGAAGGTGGTAGCGCCGCATTGGCATTGGCTTCCGGTTCCGCAGCCATCAACTATACCATTCAGGCCTTGGCAGCCAACGGCGGTCACATCGTAGCGCAGAAAACCATCTACGGCGGAAGCTACAACTTGCTGGCACACACACTGCCACAGTATGGCATTACCACAACCTTTGTGGATGCTCATAATTTAGCAGAGGTAGAGGCAGCTATCCAGGATGATACCAGAGCCGTATATTTGGAAACCTTAGGTAATCCAAACAGCGATATTCCGGACATTGATGCCATTGCAGAATTGGCTCATCGTCATGGACTTCCGGTGGTGGTAGACAATACCTTCGGAACCCCATATCTCATTCGTCCATTCGAGCATGGTGCAGATATTGTGGTACATTCCGCAACCAAGTTCATCGGTGGACATGGAACCACACTTGGTGGAATTATTGTTGAGAAGGGTACCTTTGATTGGAAGGCTAGCGGCAAGTATAAAAATATTGCAGAGCCAAATCCAAGCTATCACGGGGTTTCCTTCTATGACGTAGCAGGTCCGGCTGCATTCGTAACTTATATTCGAGCAATTTTATTACGTGATACCGGAGCAACCATCTCTCCATTCAACGCCTTCCTCTTGTTACAGGGTGTGGAGACCCTCTCCCTGCGATTGGACCGTCACGCAGAGAACACCAAGAAGGTGGTAGAGTATCTTGAGAATCATCCCAAGGTGGCCCATGTCAATCATCCATCTCTGGCCAATCATCCGGATCACGCACTGTATGAGCGCTACTTCCCTAATGGCGGCGCATCCATCTTCACCTTCGAAATCAAGGGCGGCCAGGAAGAAGCATGGAAGTTTATTGACCATCTGGAGATTTTCTCCTTGTTGGCCAACGTGGCGGATGTGAAGAGTCTGGTAATTCATCCGGCTTCCACCACCCATTCACAGCTTTCCGAAGAGGAACTGCTAGATCAGGGAATCAAGCCAAACACCATTCGTCTCTCCATCGGAACGGAGCATGTAGATGATATCATTGCGGATTTGGAAAGGGGATTTGCGGCAGTATAAAGAAAAAAGTGAAAATCTTTCGTTTGTTATGGTAATTCCTACCCAAATGGTATAAATTAAAAGCGTAGTATTGAAACGTATTCCTGTGAGGAACGAAAGATGAATATCACGCAACTAAGGTATGTATTGGAAATTGCAAATTCCAAGTCCATGCGGGAGGCGTCGACCAAGCTGTATGTCTCTCAACCGGCACTTTCTGCCAGCGTGCATGAATTGGAAGAGGAACTGGGACACTTGATTTTTGAACGGACCAATCGGGGCATCCAATTGACGGACGAGGGCCGGGAGTTCTTGATGTATGCCAAGAAAGCCCTGAATCAGTATGAGATTTTAGAGGACCGCTTTCTGGCAAAGAATAGAACGAAGGCGCGCTTTTCGGTCTCCACCCAGCATTACAATGTGGCCATCAAGGCCTTTGTGCAGGTGATTCGACAGGCGGGTTTGGAGCAATACGATTTTTCCATTCACGAAACCAAGACCAAGGAAGTGCTAGAGGATGTATCCAGCCTGAAAAGCGAAGTGGGAATACTCTCCTTTTCCGAAGGCAACGAGCAGGTCATGAAGAAGCTCATCAAGGAGTATGGACTGGAGTTTGTCCCCCTGATGAAGCGAAACACCTACATCTACGTATGGAACGATCACCCCTATGCAGGACGAGCGGAGATTTCCCTGGAAGAACTGGCGGAGTATCCTTGTATCACCTTCGACCAGAGTGATGACAGCAATTTCTACCTTCCGGAGGAAGCGTTGGCAGACTATGACTTTCCGAAGTTGATTAAATCGGATGACCGGGCAACCACCATGGAGATGATTGCGCAGCTACACGGGTATTCCATCGGCTCCGGCATGCTTTCCGGAGAGGAAGCAATCCTACAAGGCATGGTAGCCATCAAACTGAAGGAAGAAGATCCCATCACCATCGGCTATATTATTCGCAAGGGCAGCAACCTTTCCGAGTATGGACAAGCCTATGTGGAGGAATTGAATCGGTATCGGGAAATGATGTCCCGTTGACAATGGTGTTAGACAATGCTAACATTACAGGCGAAGTATTAATACGCGGGAGAACACCGATGAACGTATTGCCTTATGGCATCATTCTAGTTTCATACAGAGCACAGTAGAAGAGACCTTTGGGTCTCTTTTATTTTTGTTTGTTATCAAAAAGTGAATATTGATCACTAACATCATTGACACAGAAGTTAGGTGATGCTAACTTGAAAACAAACCGTATGACTGATAGGAGAGGAAAAGATGCCAAGAGATAAGACGGATACGCATATGCGTGTGCTGGAGGCAGCGCGAACCAAGTTTTTAGAGTGTGGATATGAGAACGCATCCATTCGAGAAATCGCTTCATTGGCCGGGATTACTTCTGCCGGCTTGTATCGCCATTGCAAGGACAAGGAGGACTTGTTTGCGCAGGTGGTAAGCCCGGCAGTGGAAGCCATCCATGACTGGCTCAAAGACCATATCAAGAAATCCTACGCCTATATGGAGCAACAGGATGTGGAAGGGCTCAACAGTCAAAACGAAGTGGATATGGTACGGCAGGTGATGTTGCCCTATCGCAAGGAATGTATCCTATTGATGAGCAAAAGTGCCGGAACGCGTTATGAGCATTTTATTCGGGATTTGGTTTGCGAACACGAGGAGAAAATGTGGGAAGGGTTACAAGATATTGCCGCTTACGGATTCCAAGTGAAAACCATTCCCAAGGAAGACATGCATGTGTTGATTACCGCTTATGTAACGGCGCTGTTCGAGCCACTGATTCAAGATTATTCCGACGAGGAGGTATTGCATTATCTGGATTTGGTGGAGGCATTTTTTATGCCGGGTTGGTGTAGCATCCTGGGAATATAACACGGGAGGATACAGGTGAAAGTAAAAGTAAACCCATTAAAACTTCTGGCCACCTATATGGATGGCTATGACAACTTGATATTGCTGGGACGGATACTGGCGGCAGTCAGTGCGCTTCTGGCAATGGTTCCATATTATGAAATATGGAAAATCTTACGATTGGCAATTGCAGGAGAAAATTTGGATACCATTCCAACCATAGGATGGACGGCAGTAGGCATTATGCTTGGCTCCATGCTGATGTATGTGATGGCATTGATGTGTACCCATATTGGGGCGTTTCATATTCAAGCAGTGATGCGTACGCGACTGATGGAGCACATTTTGACATTGCCTCTGGGTGTTTTTGATGAAGAGGGTAGTGGTAAAATTCGCCGCGTTGTCAATGATTCCACCGCAGCAACAGAAACCTACGTGGCACATATCTTGCCGGACAAGGCAGTGGCAGCCGCAACACCGATTGGTCTTGCAGTTTTGATGCTGGCCTTTGATTGGAAAATTGGTTTGCTGAGTATGGTTCCGATTATCATCGGTTTTTGCTTCATTGCCGGAATGATGGGACCGAAGATGCAGGAAAGCATGAAATATTATCAGAATGCCATGGAAGCAATTTCCAATGAAGGTGTGGAGTACGTGCGAGGAATTCCGGTGGTGAAGACCTTTGGTCAGACGGTGCATAGTTTTAAACGTTTTGGTGCAGCCATCGATGATTTCACCGGTTGGGCAACCAACTATACCACGAAGATGACCGCACCGATGGTCCGCTTCATGACCGCTATCAATGCCGTCTTCGTTGCACTGATTGCCGGAGCTTATTTCTGGGGACGCAATGGGGTGTCACCGGAATTGGTTTTGAATATGATGTATTACATTATCATCACACCACTCTTGACGGTAGCGATGACCAAGCTTGCTTATTCCGGGGAGCAGGAGATGACGGTGGTAGATGCCATTGAACGTGTAAACCACATTCTGGATATGGAACCGTTGGCAGATGCAGGTACCAAGGCAATGCCGACAAATCATGACATTGCAATCCATCAGGTAACCTATCGTTATCCGAATGCAAAGAAGAATGCTTTATCGAATCTGTCCTTGGAAATTCCGGAAGGTGCACATGTGGCTTTTGTGGGACCATCCGGTGGTGGTAAGTCTACCACAGCCCAGTTGATTGCTCGGTTTTTCGATGTAACGGAAGGAAGCATTACCATCGGTGGTGTAGATATCAGAGATATTCGGGAATCGGAATTGATGGAGCAGATTTCTTTCGTATTTCAGGACAGTCGTCTGTTGAAGCGAAGCATTGCAGATAATGTGCGACTTGCAAAGCCGGATGCATCAGATGAAGAGGTAATGGAGGCGCTGAAGAAGGCCCAGTGCATGGACATTATTGAGAAACTACCGGAAGGCATCCATACACAAATCGGTGCCAAGGGTACCTACCTCTCCGGTGGAGAACAGCAGCGGATTACCATCGCCAGAGCGTTTCTAAAGAACGCACCAATTATCATATTGGATGAAGCAACCGCATTTGCCGATCCGGACAACGAGGCTAGTGTACAACGTGCCTTCGAAGAATTGGCAAAAGACAAGACCGTGATTATGATTGCCCATCGTCTGAGCACCGTGGAGAACTCTGATTGCATCTATGTATTAGAACAGGGTACTTGCGTCGAAGCAGGCACTCATGAAGAACTGATGACAGCACAGGGACGTTATTGCTCCATGTACGAGGAGTATCAGAAGTCTGTACAGTGGAAAGTGGGGGCGTAAATCATGGTAGAAAAATTACAACACAAATATGCATTATCAAAAAAGGGCGCCCAGGGATTAATCAAGGCCTGTGTCGCTTGTACAATTTCTTATATCGTATTGATGGCACCGGCCGGTCTTCTGTACCTGTTGATTGGGGATTTATTGGCCGGCGCTATGCCCAGGGAACATGTGCTGGTGTATGTGGTGGGGTCACTGGTGATTCTTGCGTGTATCGCACTTACCCAGCGCATTCAGTATCATGCCACCTTTTTCTCGACGTATATCGAAAGTGGTGTGCGGAGAAAAAGTTTAGCAGAACGACTTCGTAAATTGCCCTTGTCTTATTTTGCGAAGAAGAATCTGACGGACTTAACCACTAATATTTTATCGGACTGTTCACAGATTGAGACGGCCTCCTCCCATTGGATTCCGGAATTAATCGGCGCGGTGATTTCGGTATTGATTATGGGCGTAAGTATGTTTTTCTTCTTTGACTGGCGGTTGGTTTTGGCAAGTTTTTGGGTGATTCCTATGGCATTTTTGGTGGTATTATTCTCATCCACCCTGCAGAAGAATGCCGTACGCAAGAACCTGGAGAAAAAGTTGGAGCTGCAGGATGGTGTACAGGAATGCCTGGAATCCATGCGGGATTTGCGTTCGAATCATGCGGATGCAACCTATATGGAAGGACTTCGTGGCATCATTCGTCGGGCAGAGAAACAGACCCTACGTACGGAAATTACCATGGCGGTGTTTGTCTCTTCTGCGCAGATGTTACTGAAAGTAGGCATCGGAACTACTGCATTGGTGGGAGGAATATTGTTTGCTTCGGGAGAAATCAATCTCTTAACCTTGTTCCTCTTCTTCATGGTAGTATCCAGACTGTATGATCCGATGAGTGCCAGCTTACAGAATTTTTCTGCCATCATCGCAACGGAGATTCAGTGTGAGCGGTTGGACGAGGTATTGTCCCATCCAATTCAGAGCGGAGCAGAAACCTTGACCAATCAGGGGTATGATATCTGCTTCGATCACGTGAAGTTTGCATATTCCGGTGATGAGACGGTGTTAGAGGATGTATCTTTTGTTGCAAAGCAGGGAGAGGTTACCGCATTGATTGGCCCTTCCGGTGGCGGCAAGACGACGGTATCCCGCCTTGCATCCAGATTCTGGGATGTGGACGGTGGAAGCATAACCGTCGGTGGTATGGATATCTCTCAGGTGGATCCGGAGGTGTTGCTTTCCATGTATTCCATTGTATTCCAGGAAGTCACCTTGTTTAACAATTCCGTTATGGAGAACATTCGCATTGGTAAAAAAGACGCCACAGATGAAGAAGTCTTAAGGGCTGCGAAGCTGGCGAACTGTGATGAATTTGTATCCCAATTGCCGGAGGGCTACGACACCGTCATTGGAGAGAACGGATCGGAATTGTCCGGCGGAGAGCGTCAGCGAATTTCCATCGCCCGTGCCTTCCTAAAGGATGCGCCAATCATTCTCTTGGATGAGGCGACGGCCTCCCTGGATGTGGAGAACGAGACCGCTATTCAGGAAGCATTGTCTGCCCTCATTAAGGACAAGACGGTTTTGATTATTGCACACCGGATGCGTACCGTAGACGGTGCAGACAAGATTGTAGTGCTTAAGGATGGACGTGTGGCAGAGTGCGGAGATCCGCAGGAGTTAAGTAGCCAAACCAACAGTATTTTCGCTCATATGAAAGAGGTGCAGTTAAAATCAGCAGCATGGAAAATGTCATAATTTTCCACCACGAAAACAAAATATATGGTACCCTAGGGGAGGCAGAAAAACTGCCAAACCTAGGAAGGAAAATCCCGGGGAAGTTCTCCGGGATTGTTTATTATATGAATATCTTAAACGTAGAGAACGTATCGAAAACCTATATGTCCAAACCGGTGCTTACGGATGTTACCGTGGGCATTGATGACGGGGACAAAATCGGCGTGGTAGGAACCAACGGCACCGGAAAGTCGACCCTCCTATCTATTATTGCAGGGGTGGAGACACCGGATCGGGGCCAGGTGGTAACCGCCAACGGCCTTCGGATTTCGTATCTTCCCCAGAATCCGGTGTTTGATGAGAGCAAGACCTTGCTGCAAAACATCACAGACCGGATTTATGCCGGTGGGGATCACTGGGACAAGATGGGAGAAATCAAGGCAAATCTAGGCAAGTTTGGAATTGACAATCCGGAATGCAATCCCCAGATTCTATCCGGTGGGCAGAGAAAGCGGGCGGCTCTGGTAGCCGCACTGATGACCCCATGTGATTTGTTGATTTTAGATGAGCCCACCAACCACCTGGATGCGGAGATGATTGAATACCTGGAGGATTTCTTACAGCATTTTCGCGGGGCAATTCTGATGGTTACCCATGACCGCTACTTCCTGGATGAGGTGACCAACCAGATTTTGGAAATTGACAAGGGGGCCACCTATCGTTATGAGGCCAATTATTCCGGATTTCTGGAGTTGAAGCAACAGCGCCTGGATTATGCCCAGGCAGCAGAGCGGAAGGCAGCCACCCTCTACAAGAAGGATTTAGCATGGATGCTGCGCGGTGCCAGAGCCCGTTCCACCAAGCAGAAGGCTCACATTCAGCGCTTTGAAGCACTTCGAGATCGAGAGAAACCGGAAGAAGAGCGTGCCATGGAACTTAGTTCCATTCCAACCCGGATGGGCAATAAGACCATCATTCTCGAAGGTTTATCTAAATCCTATGAAGGCAGAGTATTGTTTTCTGATTTTACTTATACCTTCAATAAGTTGGATCGCATCGGAATCATCGGACCCAACGGATGTGGAAAGTCCACGCTCATGAAGTGTATCGTCGGATTGGTAACTCCGGATTGCGGTTCGGTGGAAATCGGACAGACCATCAAGATTGGATATTTTGGGCAGGAGAACGAAGCACTGGATGAATCCCGCCGCGTGTTGGACTATATCAAGGATACGGCGGAATACATCCAAACCAAGGACGGCAGTATTTCCGCCTCCGCTATGTGTGAGCGCTTTCTGTTTACCCCGGAGATGCAATATGCTCCCATCGGCAAGCTGTCCGGTGGAGAGAAGCGTAGACTGTATCTGTTACGGGTGCTGATGGATGCCCCTAATGTGATTATCCTAGATGAGCCTACCAATGACTTGGATATTCAAACCCTGCGCATTCTAGAGGATTATCTGGACGGTTTCCCGGGCATCATCATTACCGTCAGCCATGATCGCTACTTCCTAGACCGGGTGGTGACACGGATTTTCTCCTTCGAGGGTGAGGGAAAATTGTTCCAAAGTGAGGGCGGATATTCCGATTATCTGATGCATAAGAAGTCCTTGGAAGAAGTCGAGAAACCGCAGTCCACGAAGACGGAGACCAAGACAGCCAAGGAGAAATATCGGGCACCTCGGGAGAAAACCAAGCTGTCCTTCAATGAACAGAAAGAATACGATACCATCGAGGGGGAAATCGAAGCCTTAGAGGAGCGAAGCACCGCATTGGAGGAAGCGATTGTTGCAGCGGCAACGGACTTCCCGAAGTTGATGGAACTTAGCAAGGAGAAGGAAGAAGTGGACGCTACCATCGAAGCCAAGATGGAGCGTTATATCGAACTGCAGGATATGGTGGAGCAGTTCGCAAAGAAATAAAAACAACAGACGACCTGTCCCGAAGGGGCAGGTCTTTTTTTAAAAAATTTACATAAAATTTACATCGCCATCTACATAGTTTTTACCTGAGGTGCGTATCATCAACATGAGAGCATAGAAGAAAAAACGAGGTAGAACATGGATATATTTCAAGTATTAAACATGATTGGTGGATTGGCGTTGTTTCTGTATGGAATGCATACCATGGGCAACGGCTTATCCAAGATGGCAGGTGGTAAATTAGAGGGCGTATTGGAGAAGTTAACCTCCAAGCGCATCTTTGCAGTTCTTTTGGGCGCGGGCGTAACCGCGGTGATCCAGTCTTCGTCGGCCACAACCGTTATGGTGGTAGGTTTTGTCAATTCCGGAATTATGAAATTGTCCCAGGCAGTGGGCATTATCATGGGTGCCAATGTGGGAACCACGGTAACGTCCTGGCTGTTATCCCTTACCAGTATTGATGGCAGTAGTATCTGGGTACAGTTATTAAAACCGTCTTCCTTCTCTCCAATTCTTGCAGCAGTGGGCATCATCCTGTTGATGAGCGGCAAGGGCGAGGATCGTCGCAAGGACATCGGAGGAATTCTGTTAGGCTTTGCGGTATTGATGTTTGGTATGGAAACCATGAGTGATTCGGTCTCCGGTTTGGCAGAGAATGCGGCCTTCACAAGTTTGATGACCACCTTCTCCAATCCGTTTTTGGGCATGTTAATGGGAGCGATTTTGACTGCGATTATCCAAAGCTCCTCCGCTTCTGTCGGTATTCTGCAGGCGCTATGTGCCACCGGTGCCGTCCCTTATGGGGTAGCACTTCCCATCATTATGGGACAGAATATCGGAACTTGTGTGACATCCATTCTCTCCTCGGTGGGAGCATCGAAGAATGCCAGGCGGGCAGCCATGATTCATCTATATTTCAATCTGATTGGAACCATTGTGTTTATGGTGGTTTTCTATGGATTGCATATTTGGATTGATTTTGCATTCCTTCATATGGCAGCCAACGCAGCAGGAATTGCGTTGATTCACAGTGCCTTTAATATTGGGGCAACCATCCTGCTTTATCCGCTGGCAAATCAATTGGTACGTTTGGCAGAGTGGACCATTCCGGATGAACGTACTCCTCAGGAAGCATTGGAAGTTTCTGTTCCGAAGCCACGGTTGGTGATTGATGAACGCTTTTTGGCAAAGCCGTCGTTTGCAGTGGAGATCTGCCGTCGTTATATGATGGAGCTGGCAGAAAAGTCCAAGGAAGCCCTACGAATTTCCACCGGGGTTTTATTATCCTATGATGCAGTGGGGGCAGAGCAGGTACGAGCGCTGGAAACCGAGATAGATTCTTATGAGGATGTACTGGGGTCGTATTTGGTGAAGCTTTCCACCAAGAGTTTATCCGGTGCGGACAGCCGTGCTGTCACCGGCATGCTGCATAGTATCAGCAATTTTGAACGTATCTCCGACCACGCCAAGAACCTGGTGGAATCGGCGGAAGAGATGAAGAACAAAAAGCTGAAGTTTTCGAAAGAAGCCAAGCGGGAGATGGAAGTGCTCTGTCGGGCAGTTGATGACATTGTGACGAAAACCACGGCAGATTATCTGAATGAGAACGCAGAGGATGCGGTGCATGTGGAACCCTTGGAGGAAGTGATTGATCGCTTAACCAAGAAGATTAAGAACCGTCATGTGAAGCGTCTGCAAAAGGGGGAATGCTCCATCGAAATGGGATTGATTCTGGAAGACTTATTGTTGAATTTAGAACGGGTTTCCGATCATTGTTCCAACATCGCAATGGAACTGATGATGTTTTCCGGCAAGGCAAGTGATACCCATGATTATCTGGAAGAGATGACAGAGGAGCAACGGACGGCCTTTGACGCAGAATATCAGGCGTTAAAAAAGCAATATTCCTTGAAGAAAACCAGTGATAAAATGGAGAAGGAACCGAAGAAAGACAAGAAAAAATAGGACGTAGTATGGCACTGATTTATATTATTGAAGATGATGAAAATATACGAGAAATCGAAACCTTTGCCCTGCAGAATGCAGGCCATCAGGTCCAAGGCTTTGGCTGCGCCAGGGATTTCTATCAAGCCTTAGAGGAGAGAATCCCGAATCTCTGTCTGGTGGATGTGATGCTTCCGGATGAGGATGGCAATGAAATTGTACGCTCCCTCCGAAAACGTCCGGACTTTATGAGACTGCCAATTATTATGGTGACGGCCAAGGATACGGAGCTGGATTTGGTCAAGGGCATTGAGAATGGTGCAGATGATTATATCAAGAAGCCGTTTTCCGTGATGGAGTTAATCTCCCGGGTCAAGGCCCTGTTGCGTCGCAGCATGCCGCCCCGTTCCAAGGAGCTGGTACTGGATGGTCTGCATGTTAATCATGAGAAGCATGAGGTTTTGGTGGA
The DNA here is from genome assembly GCA_024690885.1 of Lachnospiraceae bacterium. Taxonomy (GTDB): domain Bacteria; phylum Bacillota; class Clostridia; order Lachnospirales; family Lachnospiraceae; genus XBD2001. The sequence goes on along the minus strand of JAILOI010000060.1, from coordinate 38,584 downwards.
GGGCCGGCATGTGGAGCTGACCTTCAAGGAGTATGAATTGCTTAGTTTGTTGCTGGTAAACCGAGGCGTGGTATTAAGCCGGGACCAGATTTTAAATGAGGTTTGGGGCATCACTTATGAAGGGGAGTCTCGTACCTTGGATATGCATGTGAAGAACTTACGACAGAAATTAGGTGCTTACGGGAATCGTATTCGCACCGTGCGCAACGTAGGATATGTGGTGGAATGAAAAAGCAGATTAATATACGGCTGGTGGGGATTACCGTGTTGGCAGTGGTTGCCACCGTCCTCGGAATTACAATGGTATATTATAGCCTGTATCAACGACAGGTGCGCCATGATTTGGCAATCTGTGCGAAGCTGCTACGGGATACGGAGTACTTCGAGTCCGTTCATGGGGATATATCACTCATTCATCTCTCCACGGATATGGAAGAATTGCGTGTGACTTGGATTGCAGCAGATGGCACGGTACTCTATGACAACGATGTGACGTCCGATCGGCTGACCAATCATTTGGACCGACCGGAAATTCAAGAAGCCTTGGCCCATGGATACGGTGAGATTGTGCGCCGCTCCGATACCATGAATGAGAATACGTTCTATTATGCCTTGCTTCTGGATAACGGAACCATCCTGCGTGTGGCCAATAATGCCAGGAGTATTTGGTCGGTGTTCCTATCCGCCTTTCCCATTACAGCGCTGATTATTCTCTGTATTGTGGCGCTGTGTGTGGCTTTGTCTCATCTTTTGACCAAGCAATTATTGCGCCCCATCGAGACCATGGCAAGAAATTTGGATGACATGGATTATGATGCGCCCTATAAGGAGTTGGAACCCTTCTCCCAAATCATCAAGACGCAGCATGCGGATATTCTATCGGCGGCCAAGGCCAGACAGGATTTTACGGCCAATGTTTCCCATGAGTTAAAAACTCCGATTACTGCAATTTCCGGATATGCAGAGCTTTTAGAACAGGGAGTTCCCCAGGAACAGCAGGATCATTTTTGTCAGGAAATTCGTAAGAACACGGATCGGTTGTTGACGTTGGTCAATGACATTTTACGATTATCGGAATTGGACCGAAGCCCCAGAGAACCGGCCTTCGAGGAGTTCGACCTCTATGCGTTGGCATCGGAATGTATGGAAGGATTGGAATTTGCTGCCGGGCAACGCCAGGTATCCCTCTCCCTGGAGGGTAGCGCCTGTAACATGCGGGGCAACCGGGATATGGTGAAGGAATTAATCGAGAATCTGGTGGCCAATGCCATTCGTTACAACAACGAAGGCGGCAAGGTACAACTGCGGGTGTATGTGGAACAGCGCCCGGTACTGGTGGTTCGTGACAACGGCATCGGAATACCTGCGGCAGATCAGCAACGGGTGTTTGAGCGGTTCTACCGGGTGGACAAAAGCCGCTCGAAGGCCACGGGCGGAACCGGTCTGGGACTTGCCATCGTAAAGCATATTGTGGAGATTCATGATGCAAAACTGATTCTGGACAGTGCGCCGGGAGTTGGGACTACCGTGACGGTTCGTTTTTAAAGATTTATGGAAACTGACAAAATCCGATAACCTCTTTTTCGTAGCGGGGTATCGGATTTTTTGTTATACTTTCTTGTGTTAACGTAAGTGCTCAATGGAAACTAGATGGGAAGACGGGGGTAGCATGAAGGTAGCAATCTGTGATGATAACGAAGGATACCGCAACTTAATACGCAGGGAATGTGAGAAACTCAACCACAAAGACGGCCGCTGTTTCGAACTGCTGGAATTTGCCAGCGGAAGCGAATTGAAGAAGCATCTGCGCAATATCGATATCCTACTGTTGGATATTGAGATGGGGGATGAGAACGGACTGCAGATCAAGGATTACATGGAGGCGAACAAGCTGAATGTAATTATTATTTTTGTGTCCGGACATACGGATTATGTGTTTGATTCCTTCGGCTTGCACGTCATGGGATTTGTGGACAAGGAGAATCTCTTGACCCAGTTGCCGAAACTTCTCTGCAGAGCCATCGACTGTCTGCAGCAGGAGGAAGTGTTTATCGAGGGGGTCTCCTGCAAGAACATTCGCTATGTCCTGGCCAGCGGGGTGTATGTAAAACTGGTTTTAGAGAATGAGCGGGAATTGTTGCATCGGGGATCGTTGAGTGGATTGGCAGAGCTACTGCAGGACTACGACTTCTGCCGGATTCATCGCAGTTGTATGGTAAATCTCAATTATGTGGACAAAATCGAAGGCAACGGCCACGAGAAGAAATACGTGCGTGTGGGAGATGTGCGCCTAAAGATTTCCGACCGATACTATCTGCCTTTGAAGCAGAAGTTTTTGGAATACTGTCGGCGGAAAGCAGTGTACTGATGGAAACGATATCATACCATCGGAGTTTTGCATATGGAGATTTCGCACGTAGGCGGGATATCGTCGGAATGCAGAAATGAGAAAAAAGCGGAGGAGAAATCCTCCGCTTTTCTTAGTTTAGGAGCAATTTCGAGATTTGCAACAAAAACCAAACGCTCGTAACATTCGGGTTGCATAGGTATTTTAACGATATTTATAGTTATTAAGAGAAACTAGAAAAGGGGGGAAGTAAGGGGGGCTTTATGGAGGAAAAAAAAGGAACCTACAAAGAAAACTTCGCAAGAATCGAAACCAAGTATATGCTGAGTAGACAGCAATACGACCGGCTGATGAAGCAGCTGGAAGACTATGTGGAACCGGATGAATACGGAGACACGAGAATCTACAACATTTACTACGATACGCCAAACTATCGACTCATACGTGAGTCCATAGAGAAGCCGACCTACAAGGAGAAGTTACGGCTTCGAACGTATCTGGTACCGGACAGTGAATCCAACAGCTTTGTCGAAATTAAAAAGAAGTACAAAGGTGTGGTTTACAAGCGCCGCATTGGAATGCCTTACGGAATGGCCAAAGCACATTTGGATACGGGGAAACATTTCGAAGACGCCGATGAGGAGCGAACCACCCAAAGCTTTGTTGATGCACAGATTGGGAGTGAAATCGACAGCTTTACGGATTACTATGATGCACTGGTACCCAAGATGGTAATTTCTTATGATCGACTGGCCTTCCGTGGTAAGGAGGACCCGGATTTTCGGGTGACCTTCGATACCCACATTACCTGGCGCTGCGATCATCTGGATTTACAAGAAGGAGGTTATGGAGAAGAGCTTCTGGAGGAAGGAAATCGCTTAATGGAAATCAAATGCGGGGGAGCGATTCCGAAGGAAGTGGCAGCAATCCTTAGCAAAGAAGAAATCTATCAAACGTCTTATTCTAAGTACGGAAGTGCTTATAGGGAATACGTAAAGGGGATGCGCGTTTGTAGAATGGCAACAGGACAAGCAAAAGTTGAGAACAGAAAAGGGGAGAAGGGGTTATGCCTGAATACGTGATTCAATCAATTATTAACGGGGGAAATATTACAGTGGAGAATATGCTGTTGGCAACAGTGTGCTCCTTATTATGTGGCTTTATTATTGCAGGGATTTACATGATCAAACGGAAACACACCCAAAGCTTTATTGTCAGCCTGGTGATTTTACCGTCCATCGTGCAAATCGTGATTATGCTGGTCAACGGCAACATCGGAGCCGGTGTGGCAGTGGCCGGAGCCTTCAGCCTGGTTCGTTATCGTTCCATCGCCGGCAAGGGACAGGAAATTGCAGGAATCTTCCTGGCGATGGCAGTTGGCCTGGCCAACGGTATGGGTTATATATGGTTGGCACTGGTATTTGCACTGGTGATTTCCATTGTACAGCTGGTGATTTACCTCACCAATTTCGGTGGGGAGCAGAAGGAATCCAGAAATCTTCGGATTTTGATTCCGGAGAATCTGGACTACGAAGGAAAGTTCGAAGATATCTTTCACCAGTATTTACAGAGCTTTGAGCTTATGCATGTGAAGACCTGCAATATGGGGACTATGTACAAATTAGAGTATGATGTGGTTTTGGATGCATCGAAGAGTACCAAAGAATTTATGGACAAGATTCGGGAGCGTAACGGAAATTTAGAAGTTGCACTTTCAAGAATGAGAGATGTGGGAGATGAGTTATAGAAACAAGACCAATCGGCCGGGGTGCGCAACACAGCGCATCCTGGTAGGGTTGGTTTTTTTATCCATGATGGGAAGTTTACTTGGATGCGGGGAAACTTCCAAGCCTGTTGGAAATACAACAGAAGCTGCGCCGGGCGAAGCTACCGACGTTGGAACGGAAGATAACATCGTTGCGACCTATGAGGAGCATCTGCACCAAGGGCTGAAACCGGACGGTGGAGAGATGTTTGCTCTGGAGGATACCACCATTGTGGAATCTGATGAAACGGAAGTCGTGGATTTGGATACGGTGGATGGAACCTATGAGATTACTGCCGGTGGCGCATATCGGCTCAGGGGCAAGAGCACCTCAGCCAAGCTTTCGGTACAGGTGCCAAAGGACGAAAGCGTATCTTTGATTTTCGACGGGGCCACGCTATACGGGACAGAGCCCCTGATTGATATTATCTCCGGAGACTGTGTGTACTTCCAGTTGGAAGAAGGCAGCGAAAACTATATCAATAGTGGAGCTGCCAACGAGGGCGCGAAACCGCAACCTCTGATTTACAGTGATGTGGATCTGGTATTTCTTGGAGCAGGCATGCTGGATGTGAATGCCAAATATGGAACTGCAATCGAGTGTCGGAAGGATGTCTCGATTACCGGTGGGCAGGTGTTTGTCAAAGCAGGGGATATGGGCATCATTGCCAAGGATTCCTTCCGCATGGCAGACGGAGTTCTTCACATCAACGCCAGTGACGATGGCATTCAGATTTCCAATGACAAGGATGCGCACAAGGGCTTTTTCTACATGGAAGGAGGAACCCTTCAAATTTCCTGTGGAGATGACGCCGTGCATGCGGAACACTTTTTTGCTATGCGTGGGGGAACCTACGATATTACGGAAAGTCGTGAAGGCGTGGAAGCACGCTTCGTAAATATATGGGACGGCAAATTGGGATTGCATGCGGTGGATGACGGAATCAATGCCTCCGGTAAAGGGGGAGAGAAACCCTACATTCATATGTCCGGAGGAGAGTTATATGTGAATTCCCTCGGGGACGGCTTAGATTCCAACGGAACCTTCTATATGGATGGCGGCAAGGTCTATGTGGAAGCCCCCATCCATGAGGGGGATGATTCCTTGGACCGGGATATGCCCATTGAATTTCACGATGGATACCTGCTGGCAACCACGAGCGCGGAAACTGCCATACCTCCCACAGTGGGCAGTTACATGGGTTGCCGGCAATATGATTTAGGGAATGTACCGGGGGAAGGCAAACCAATCTCGCTCCGAGATGAGCACGGAGACGAATTGGCAGGCTTTATTCCGGAACGTCCCTATGTTTCCATCCTTGTATTTCTTCCTGAGGACCAAAACCCACCAGAGCTTCTGGTGGGGGAGAAGTCCTTGGAAGCGAAGAAATCATAAAAAAACTTCATATCCTTTTGCAATCGGCAGGGCGTAGATAATTGACATATGTCAGAAATGGTGTTAGCATACAGTTATAATTGACATATGTCAGAAAGGAATTTCTATGCCTAGATCCAAACGATGCAGGAGAATTTGCGGATATCCGGACTTCTGGAGCTTTGCTCCTGAGGGATGCGCAAATCGGGAAACTATTGAATTCATGCTGGATGAGTATGAAACCATTCGGTGCATTGACTACGAGAAGATGACCCAGGAGGAGTGTGCCGCGTTGATGGGGGTATCCCGAGCGACGGTAACCGGAATTTATGAGCAGGCCCGCAGCAAGCTGGCGGATGCCTTGGTCAACGGGAAGCGGATTCGGATCACCGGAGGATCCTATCGGATTGATTCCATTCCTGCCAGTGCCAAACTCAGTGCAAAAGGAGAACAAATCATGAGAATTGCAGTTACATATGAACACGGATTGATCGGTCAGCATTTCGGTAAGACCGAGCAGTTTAAGATTTATGAAATCGAGAATCAGGCAGTGAAGTCTTCACAGGTTATTGATACCAATGGAACCGGACATGGAGCATTGGCCGGATTCTTACGCGCTGCAGAGGTGGAAGTGTTAATCTGCGGCGGAATCGGAATGGGTGCCAGAAATGCCTTAGGCGATGTGGGTATCCAGTTATTCCCGGGTGTCAGTGGGGAAGCAGACGCAGTTGTGACCGATTATTTGAACGGTACCTTAAACTACGATCCAAACACCCAGTGCGACCATCATCACCATGAACATCATGATCACGAAGAGGGTCATGAGTGCCACCACGGCGATTGCGGATCTCATGGTTGCCATTAATTCATGAAATTATTTGGATAAGTAAAAACCCCATAAATCCGGGAGACCGGGTTTATGGGGTTTTGTATTTTTCTTCGATTTGTAATTCTTCATTTAGGGCATCGTATAGCAGAAACTGTGAAAAGAACAGGAAATACCAGATGCTGAAGAATGGCAGGAATACCAGCGTATAGGGTGCAAACACAAGGTGAAAGGCCAGAAACAGAATCTGCAGCAGGCAAATCTTACCCATCATCCATAGATACTTGGATGTAAATAACAGGATGTTTCGTATGGTTTGCAAAAGGGGTTGGCGAAACAGTACCAACTGTGGCCAAAACAAATCGGAAACTATCAGGAATACGCCCAAGGCCACGAATAATAACACCAGAGTGCCGTGACTTAAGGGAAAGGCATCGGTGTAGATGCTCATGTAGAGTAACCATACAGAAGTGCTTATAAATAATCCGAGGAGTCCGCCGGGCAGCAGGCTATCCTTCCAATTTTGTCGAAATCCCTTCCGATAGCCGGCCCATCGCATGCCGCTGTCATCTCGCATGGCGCGATAGAGACTGTCTATGTGGGCTGCAACAAAAGGCCCCAAGATGATGCCGCCCAATACCCCTGCAACCAGAGCAACTAAGGAAGAGGAGGATAGGATGGCATAGGTAATACCAAGCATCAGTGGCAGACCACCAAGGAAGGTGAGCATTCCAAGCTTTACCCAATGACCGGTATGGAAGGATAGGAGTTGTTTGTAGCGGCGAAAGCCAACCATACGTCTGCTTTCGTCATATTCATCATCACGAATTAACAAACCCATAATGGAAAGATTCCTTTCTAACGTTTCGTAGTGCCACCTTCACAGAAGGTAACCGGAAGACAAACCAAAGCCGGTGCAGCGGATCGATCCGATAGTAGAATATCCACCGCGGTTGCGGCCATCTGATCCAGGGGCTGGCGGATGGTAGAACAGTAATATTCATCCAAAGCAAACTTAGGAATACCATCGTATCCGATAACCTGGATGTCTTCCGGAACCGAAAGCTGATGTTTCTCTAGATAATCAATGATCTGTAGCGCCAACATATCCGTACCACAGAAGATGCCATCATATGGAAAATTCTTCTTGGCCGTGGCTCCATCCAAGAAGGCAATCAATGCATCAATGCCTTCGTCATCCCAGACCTTCTCTATGGTGTAATCGATGTGGTTACTTGCACAGTAGCTTTCAAATCCTAAACTTCGTTTATCGGCCTCACCGGGAACCCGGGAAGAAATGCCGAGGAATAGAAGGTGCTTACAGCCTTTCTCAGAGAGCTTTTCGGCTGCTAATTGTCCGCCGGCATAGTTGTCAGAGGAAACACAGGGCACGGTGTTATGGAATTTACGATCGATGATGACAAAGGGAATGTCTTCCTTCACTTCCAAATCCGGATTATAAGTAATGGCAATGATGCCATCCACCTTGTTCTGCTGGACCATATCGATGCAACCCTGTTCAGTTTTTGGGTCATAAGAGGTGGTGGATAACAACATCCGATAGCCTCTGGCTGCTAGGTCCTGGCAACACAAATCCGCCATATTACAATAGAAAGGGTGAATCAGGTTGGGCAGAATAACCGCCACGGTGTTAGTCTTGCTGGCGCGTAAGCCCCGGGCATAGACGTTCACTTGATAGCCCAATTCCTTGGCTGCCTGTTCTACTTTGATTCGATATTCATCCCCTACCGGGATGCCGTTAAATACTTTGGATACCGTGCCCAGGGCGACTCCGGCCTTCTTGGCCACATCCTTCATGGTAGGAAGTTTTGCCGATTTGCTCATATGATTCTCCTGTGAAATTTACGTGAAATAATGGTGAAACAATTCACCGATTGACTCTATATTAGAACAAAACGAGGACAGCGTAAAGGGAAAAATGAAAAAAGAAAAGTTGCACAAAAAAAGAAATAGTTATTCGTGAAAGCTTTACAAACATGAAGAATCAAGAATAAACTCGTTGACACAAACCGGTTCGGATGGTATCGTTGGTTTACGAAATAACGTTTCACCAAATAGCGGGTTCTAAAGTGACCACGCTTTCTGTATGAAATAGAATGAAACGTTTCACACACAGGAGGAAATCATGAAACAGAAGCTAAAAGCAAACTGGCAGATGTATGTGTTATTACTCATCCCGGTTGTTATTACTTTTATTTACAAATATATACCGATGTACGGTATTCAAATTGCGTTCCGTGACTTTAAGGCTTCACGGGGCATCACCGGAAGTGAGTGGGTTGGCCTCTATTGGTTCAAGCGGTTTTTTACTTCACCGAATTGTTTCCGCATGATTAAAAATACCTTCCTGCTCAGTGCGTACAGCTTACTTTGGGGATTTCCGATTCCAATCATACTCTCCCTATGTATCAATCAGCTTCGCTTCCCAAAGTTAAAGCGTGTTACGCAGACGGTGTTATATGCACCCCATTTTATTTCGACTATGGTTATCTGTGGAATGATTAAGATGTTCTTAAGCCCATCCGGTGGACTTTTGAACTTAATCCTTGGAACAAGCACCGATTTCTTAACGGAGTCGGCAGCCTTCCGTACCATCTATATTGCTTCCGGAATTTGGCAGGATGCCGGATGGGGCTGCATTATCTACTTAGCAACCCTGGCAACGGTGGATACCTCCCTCTATGAAGCAGCCAAGGTGGACGGCGCCAGTGTATGGCAGCGCATCCGTCACATTGATATTCCGGCACTGCTTCCCATGGCAATTTTGAACTTAATTATGAGCGCCGGTTCCCTGATGAACATCGGCTTTGAGAAGGTTTGGTTGTTGCAAACCGACTTGAATAAGGCAGCCTCCGATATCATTGCTGTCTATGTGTACGAACAGGGTATTGAACATGCCAAGTACAGCTACTCTACCGCCGTCGGGTTGTTTAATACGGTGGTCAATTTAATTCTGTTGATTATAGTAAACCGCATCGCCAAGAAACATTCCGATGTGGAGTTTGTCTAGAAGGAGAACTTCCATGAAGAGAACAAAACGTGCATCCCTTGGATTATCGGATCGAGTCAGTGATGTAATTCTGGTACTCATTGCATTGGCCATGACTTTGATTGTGGCCTATCCCTTGTATTACGTACTGATTGCATCCGTGTCGAATCCGTATGACGTGTATGCGGGCAAAACCTTCCTGCTTCCAAGTGATTTTAGTCTCAAAGGTTACCAGGCGGTTTTTGCAGACCCAAGCATTTTCAGCGGTTATATCAATTCCATTAAATACACCGTGATCGGAACCATCTTTTCTGTGGTGATGCTTTACTTAACTGCATATCCCTTAGCGCAGAAGGATTTGCCGGGCCGGAAGTGGATTAGCATCTTTTTCATCATCACCATGTACTTTGGCGGAGGCCTGATTCCGACTTACCTTGTGGTCAAGGACAGTGGCTTAATCGGAAACATGTGGGCCCTCTTTATTCCGGGTGGTGTGTCGGTTGCGAATATGATTCTGGTTCGGAATTATTTTCAGAACAGTATCCCGCACGAGCTCATTGAAGCGGCGGAGATTGACGGCTGTACCAAGATACAAACGCTAGTGAAGATTGTGATTCCGCTGTCCATGCCGATTTTATCGGTAATGGTGGTGTTTAGTATGGTGGCCTATTGGAACGACTGGTTTACGGCTTTGATTTATTTACCGAATCCGGACATGGCCCCCTTACCACTGGTTTTAAGAAATATCCTAATCAAGAGCTCGGCCAGTGCAGCCCAGGCAAGTACGGTATCCGGCGGATACGCAGAGTTGAACAAGGTGAAGGAGATGATTAAATTCTCCTCCATCGTTGTGGCGGCAGCACCAATGCTGGTCATCTATCCGTTCATTCAGAAGTATTTTGAAAAAGGGATGATGTCCGGCGCAGTCAAAGGGTAGCTAATTGGGGGAGAACATTGAGCATTATGCCGGCAGTTCAATGAGCGCCCATTAGAATATAAGAAATAAAAATGCTCTTTTTGAAAGGAGAGAATAATGAAAAAGAAAATAGTAGCAGCTATTTTGCTTTCTTCCATGGTTGTATCATGCACTGCATGTGGCTCTGGAGGAAAAGGGGGAAATACCAATACAGGAGAAGTAAATACATCCACCGACCAGACCGAATTTACCATCGTAGGCGGACAGTCTGCTTTGTCTCCGGGATACGATGATAACGTGGTATTAAACAAGATGATGGAAGATACGGGAGTGAAGATTTCCTGGAATACCATGAGCGATTCTCTTGCAGAGCAGGTGAATATCCAGATTGCCGGTGGCGATTTGGCGGATGCATATATGGGGGTTGGTTTTTCCAACTACGACCTCTCTACCTATGGTGGAGACGGTACCTTTATTGATTTAACACCTTATCTGAATGCAGAGACCATGCCGAATCTGACAGCCATTCTGGAGGAACATCCGGAAATCAAGGCAGCCATTACCATGGACGATGGATGCATCTATGGTCTTCCTTCCGGAGAGCAGATGGGTACGGCAGGTATTGGAAAGGATGAGGATTACTCCATTTTTACCGTACCACAGTTTTCTATGATTAACAAAGCGTGGCTGGATGATTTGGGATTAGAAGTTCCGTCCACCTTGGACGAGTTACACGATGCACTGAAGGCCTTCAAGGACAACGATATGGCGGCAAAGTACTACGGTGCACCTGCCGGATCCACCATCCCGATGTCGACCGGATACGATCAGTGGTGCTGGGGACAGAATGTCTTCTATGCAGGCTTTGGTTTCACCAACTGGATCAATGATGTATGTGATGATTTGGTATTAAATCCGGACGGAAGTGTAAACTTCGTTTGTGATGATGATAATTATCGTGATGCGCTGACGTACTTTAGTGATTGGTATCAGGAAGGTTTAATGGACCAGGAGATGTTCTCCCAGGATGATACCCAGCTAATGGCAAAATGCCAGCAGGGCTATGTGGGTGTATCTACCTGGTGGTACATCGAGGAGTTGATGGGCGATTATGCCGATGATTATGTATTCCTTCCAATCTTAACCGGACCGAAGGACAGTGAGTATGAAGGCAAGAGCAACGTAACCGTACGTACCGGCGGCGGTACGTCTTCCGGAAACCTCTCCATCACCTCTGCATGTGAGAGCCCGGTAAACCTGTTGAAATTCTTCGATCAGTGGTATGTGGGCGAGAATGTGATGCAGTTACAGTATGGTCCAATCGATGTGTACTTCACCGGCAAGGATGACAAGGGTGTATGGAACTCCATCACCGAGGATGAGGCACAGGAAAAGTACGGCAAGGGTGCCGGTGAGCTGAAGAGCTACTATGAGGTTGCAGGACCGAAGTTGATTCTCTCTCATTACTATGCAGATACCTTCAATATGGAGGATCGTGCCATCGAGCGTTTGACGGACCTCTATGATTACTGGATGCCACAGGTGAAGGATACTACAACCTATCCAATCGACTGTGTATTCACCAATGAGGAATTGGACACTATCGATATGTACAAGCAGGATTTCTGTGATGCAGTCGCAGAGCAGGAAGGCTTGTGGATCAAGGAAGGTGGCCCAACTGACGAGGAGTGGGAAGCATACAAGGAGATGTTAAACTCGAACTGCGGTATGTCGGAGTTACTGCAGGTATATCAGGATGCTTACGATCGTTACAAGGAAGCGCAATAGGAACAAATAACGTTCATACACCGGGGGATGGTATCCCCCGGCGGTATGACTTTTTCTGGGAATGGTATTTATGAGAAGCGAAAAACTACAACAAGCACGTGAATACGAACAGGCAGAGTTAGCAACAATTGAAGAGAGTACGAGACCGGTATTTCACGTGACCGGTGCAGTGGGATGGATCAATGATCCCAACGGATTCTCGGTATATCAAGGGGAGTATCATTTATTTTTTCAGTATCATCCATATTCTACATTTTGGGGACCCATGCATTGGGGACATGTGAAAACCAGGGACTTTGTGACCTGGGAACGCCTACCCATTGCCATGGCGCCGGATGAGGCCTATGACAACAAGGGCTGTTTCTCCGGAAGTGCTATGGAGCTGCCCAATGGAAAACAGCTTCTGGTGTATACCGGTGTCAGTGAGTGTACTGAAGCAGATGGAACCAAGGCGGACTATCAGCAACAGTGTATTGCCATCGGAGATGGAGTGGATTATGAGAAGTATGTAGCAAACCCGGTGATTACTACAAGTGCAATTCCCAGTGGAAATCATCGTATGGATTTTCGGGATCCCAAGGTCTTTTCCAAAGATGGGAAGTATTACCTGGTTGTGGGAAACCGTACGGCAGATACCAGTGGTGCCATCCTGTTATATTGCAGCATGGATGCCAAGTCCTGGGAGTATGTGGGCGTAATCGATCGCTCCAACGATGAATACGGTAAGATGTGGGAATGTCCGGATTACTTTGCTCTGGATGATTATCAGGTAATGCTGACGAGCCCACAGGATATGCTGCCGAAGGAAGGTTGTTTGCGTGCGGGAAATAAGACCATCGCTCTCTTAGGACATGGGGATGGTTTGTTGGAATTCCAACGGGAAAGTGTACAACCCATTGACCAGGGCATCGACTTCTATGCGCCACAAACCCTGGAGACAACCGATGGTCGTCGGGTCATGATTGCCTGGATGCAGAGCTGGGATACCTGTAACGTAGGCCATGATGACAAGCGTTTCTTCGGACAGATGACCTTCCCGCGGGAACTCCGGATTGTGGATGGAACGCTGCGTCAAACACCGGTGCGAGAACTGGCCTCCTATTATACGGACTGCGTGTCCCATTCCAATGTGGCCATTCAGGGAGATTGCGTGCTTGAGGATGTGTGTGGAAAGGTCTATGATATGACTGTAACCATAAGACCCAACGCAGATATGAACTGGTTCAAGGTGAATGTAGGGGTACAGGGGGATTATAAGACAGTAATCAAGTACGACGCCACAGAAGGGATGCTCTATGTGGATCGCAGTTGCAATTACAATCGCAGAGAACTTCCGTCCGTCTGTGCATTCCATGTTACGCTGGACCAACAAGCATTGAAGCTACGTATGTTAAAAGATAAAAACTGTCTGGAAGTATTTGTAAACGACGGACGTTGGTGTTGTTCTATGATGCTTTCTGAGGGGGATGATGCGAGGGGGATATCCTTCCAATCCTACGGGTCTGCAGAATTTGATGTTACCAAGAATGGAGTAGAACGGAATGGAAAATAACTACGATGTGGTAGCGCTAGGGGAGCTACTGATTGACTTTACCGAGAACGGACAGAGTAACCAGGGAAATCCCATATTGGAAGCAAACCCAGGTGGTGCACCTTGCAACGTACTGGCCATGTTGCAGAAGTATGGGCACAAGACGGCGTTTATCGGCAAGGTGGGCAAGGATAATTTCGGCGAATATTTACGGGATACGGTGGCATCCTTAGGAATTGAGACAAGCGGATTGTGCATGGATGACGTCATTCCAACCACCTTAGCCTTCGTACATACCAAGCCGGATGGAGATCGGAGCTTCTCCTTCTATCGAAATCCGGGGGCAGATGTGATGCTGAGAGAGGAAGAGGTGGATGAGCAGCTGATTGCAGGAACCAAAATCTTTCATTTTGGAACCCTATCCATGACCCATCCAAGCTGTGAAGCTGCAACCAGGAAGGCCATAGATCTGGCCAAGGCCAATCAGAAATTAATCAGTTTCGATCCAAACCTTCGTCCGCCGCTGTGGTCGGATTTGGCCATCGCTAAGGAGAAGATGGCCTATGGTATGTCCAAGTGCGATATCCTTAAAATTTCCGATGATGAGATTACCTTTTTCACCGGTTGTACGGATGTGTTAGAAGGGGCCAAGGAGATTCAGAAGATGTATGGAATTCCTCTGGTATGTGCCACCTTAGGTAAGGATGGCAGCTATGGATTGTATGGAGGTGAGGTGGTGGAAGCTGCTCCCTTTGTAAATCCCAATACCATCGAAACCACAGGGGCCGGAGATACCTTCATGGCCGGTGTGCTCCATGGTATATTAACCCATGGGCTGGAAGGTTTGACCAAGGACTGCTTACAAGAAATATTAACAGAAGCCAATGCTGCTGCGTCGATTATCACCACACGACGGGGCGCATTGAAGGTGATGCCAAGCGTGGAAGAAATCCAGGCATTGCTGCATCAATCATAAATTCACAAGATGGCGAATGCCACGAGAACGCTTCGGGAGTGCTCCCGGGGCGTTTTTTTATGCGTTGATATTTTCTTGATAATTCTTCGGTAGACTTCAGGCATAACCTAAGAATTGTGGAATGTTAGGAGAGGTTTATGGAGAAATATTATAACTGTGAGAAACAATTTATGTACCGGATGCCATTAACCGAGGCTAATCCGGAAGTGACCGAGGAATTCCTGCTTGGATTGTGCTCGGATGAAGTATTTTTGGAGAAGGTGCGCATCGCAAGTCCCGGACTATATGAGAGCATGCGCCAGCTAGCGGAAGATGTGGAAGGAATTTCTGCAAAGCGAAGAAAGGAAGTACTGACTTCGGTTTATAAGTACTACATTCGTTCTGCATATCGAACCACCCCATTCGGTTTGTTTTCCGGCGTGGGCGTGGGCAGTTTTGAAAAAGAAGGAGATTTGTTGGAAGTACAACATACCACTGAGAAGCATATCCTGCCGGATGCCAAGTGGTTGTATGGGTATATTGAAACCTTAGAGAAGGCCTACTTGAAGGAATTGGATTGGAAAGTGACCGGAGCTGCAGTTCATGATGGAAACCGTATTACCCTTTTATATACCAATGAGGAAGCAGCAGATGAGAAGAGTATTCGAAATACCAGAGTATTTGAGATTGTAGAATCCAAGGCGAAGCGATATTCCTCCTATGATGCATTGGTGCAGGCAATCCGCAGCCAGTATCTGGATGTGGGGGATGAAGTGATTGAACGCTATTTGCATGAGCTGGTGGAACACCATATCCTGGTGTCTTCCCTGCGACCAAGTTTAGAGGAACGTCAGCCCTTCGCTTATTTGTTGGAGGCTTGTAAAACATATGGGGTAGGAGATGTGGCAGCCTTGGAAGAAATCTGGGCTACCATGCAAGCATATGTACATGCGGATGCAGGACGTGGCATGGAATTCTATGACACTCTGCAGGAGAAGATGCGAGCGGTATTTCCTTGCGAGGAATGTGTACAGGTGGATTGCATCCTACAGGATGATGGAACCCATCTAAATTATGAGATCAAAACCCAGGTGGAAGAATTCGCTAATTTCCTCTCGGCCTTGGCAACGAAGTCCAGCATTGATTATCGCGTGATCGAACAATA
This sequence comes from Lachnospiraceae bacterium, assembly GCA_024690885.1. Classification (GTDB taxonomy): domain Bacteria; phylum Bacillota; class Clostridia; order Lachnospirales; family Lachnospiraceae; genus XBD2001. The sequence continues at coordinate 22,906 of JAILOI010000060.1, read as the reverse complement.
TCGCAATCGCTTCCTGGAAAAATACGGAGAAGACCGGGAAGTACCGGTATTGGAACTTCTGGATGCGACCGTGGGTATCGGAGCACCCTATGGATATTTAAACCCATGGGATTATCAGAGTGAGAAGAGTATTGATTATCATACGGATGACAAGGTACGTAAGTACTTGTCTATGCTTTACGAAGAGGCTGTGGAGCACGGTGGCAACATTCAATTGGAGGATGCAGGCCTGCAGGAGTTGCTGACAGATACGAAGGCTTATGAAGCTTATGATTCCTTTGATTTATATTTCCATCTGGCACAAAAGGACGGGGATTATCGTCTGTATTACAATGCCAGCGGCGGTTCCCCAATCGCAGGGGCAACCCTGGGACGATTCTCGGTGCATGATGACCGGATTCGGAACTTATTGGGGGATGTCCAGAATCATGTAGCCAGGGAAGGAGAAAAAACCTGTGAGATTCAGTTCCTTCCACAGGATACTCGAAACGGCAATGTATGCCGTTCTTGTACCCATCGGGATTATGTTATGGGCCCATGGGTGGATGCGCAGAGGGAAGTCCGCATCGAAGATGTGGTGGTAGGCGTTTGGAATCAGCGCTTCTATGCAAAAAATGTAAGAACCGGCGAAATTCTTCGATTCGGCAGCAGCAACATGTTTAATAAGTTGATGTATCCAAACGTATATCGATTCTTACTGGAAATCTGCAATGACGGCGCCTATACCTGGTATGACTATCCATGGGATCGTCTGTTCAAGGACTTCCCGTATGTTCCGGCCATCTATTACAAGGATATCTGTGTGATGAGAGCCAATTGGCATCTATCAAAGGAATGCTTGCAATTAAGTGGTAAGAAGCTGTCACCGGAAAGTTTTGCCAAGGCCTATGAAGGATATGCAGCCGAGCACCACATTCCATCGGTGATTCAGCTGGTGGAAGCAGATAACAAGATGCGACTGGATACCACCACACCATGGGGACAGAAAATTCTCTATGATTTGGTCAAAAAATCATCCGATCAAGAAGTGATCATCGAAGCCTATGAGGAAGAATCGCTGATTATGGGAGACGGTGCACATACCATGGAAATCGTCACCAATATGACCAAGCGGAAGAAATTGATGACAGAGATACAGGTGCCAGAGCGGATTTCGGTGGCCCGGGAGAAATATCAGAAGAAACCGTTGGAACAGTGGCTGTATTTCAAGGTGTATTGCAAGCAGTCCAGAGAAGAGGAACTGATTACCATGGAGTTACATCCATTTGCAAAAAAACTGGAAGAAACCTATGGATTACATCACTTCTTCATGCGTTATGTAGATACTCGCACCCATCTGCGGATTCGATTCGGTGGAGAACCGGAGAAGCTCTACGGGGCCATGCCGAAGATTTTAAACTGGTTGAACGAGATGATGGAATTACGATTGGTGGGAGACTACACCATCAGCGTATACGAGCAGGAGACGGAACGTTATGGCGGTGAGCATATGATTCCGCTGGCAGAGCAGTTGTTTGTGGCAGACAGCCATGTGGTGGAACAGTTGTTATTGCAACGACGATTAGGAAACAGCAAGTTAGACGCCTTTACCATGACGGTGATATCCATTCTTCGATATACCCAGGAATTCTTCCCGACGGTGGAGGAACAGGTGGACTTTCTGGAACGGTTCCATACCATGAAACATCAGCCGGCCTTCAAGCAGGACAAGGAGCGATTCATGGCTTTGTGTGATATCCAACAAAACTGGCATTCCTTCGCCAGAGGAGATGAGGGTTGGATGATGAAGGTGATGGATTATCGTACCCCGGCGATCCGTCGTTATCAGAAACTGTTGGATGGAGCGGGCTATCAGCGGAAGAAGGAAATTTTATATAGCGTATTGCACCTGCATTGTAACCGGATGCTTGGAATCAATCGGGAGGAAGAAGCCAGAGCAATGTGCTACGCCGAAGGAATTTTACACAGCAAAAAATATCAGATGATGCAAGCGACGGAAGTCATTGCTTAGGAGAAAAACATGGAACAGGAAAACGGAAAAGTAACACTCAAAGATATCGGAAAAGCCCTGCGGCAGTTGCCGGGGACCATACAGATTCTATCCTCCGTAGACAAGCGGTTGTTCATATTATTGGTGGCACTGAGCATTGTATCCGGATTACTTCCGGTCGCAAGCATTCTCATTACCCAGAATTTGATCAACTCCATTGTGGAGATTGGCAATCGCACCATGGAACGTACCATGATGTTGGTGGGAGCGTTTGTAGCTTACAACGTCATCGCCTATTTCTTGGGAGAGTGGTATAACTACATCACTACCGTGTATCAGTATAAACTCCAATACGGATTGCAACTGCGTATGATGCGGGAATGCTCGGAGTTGGAGTTAAGTAAATTTGAAAAAGCGGAAACCTACGACCGGGTGGAGAAACTGACCACCGAAATTGCCTTTCGTCCGTATCAGATGTTTATGGCGGTGATTTCCCTTTTTACCTCACTGATGTCATTGATATCGGTGCTGGTGATTCTCTTCTTGTGGAAGCCGCTGGTGGCACTGGGTATGCTGGTGGTACCACTGTTGGCGATGGCGTATTATCTGCGCATCGGACAGAAGGAATTTGATTTGATGTGGAATCGGGCCGGAGCGGAGCGAAAACTGTGGTATTACAACTACCTGATGACCCATGATTTTTCGTTCAAGGAAATGAAGGTATTAAACTTAAGAGACTACATTTTAGGAAAATACAAGGAAGCTTCCGATGGATTTATTGCACAGAATAAGCGCATTCTCAATCAGAAAACGGGCTTTAACCTGTTGTATGGATGTGTCATCTATGCAATTAGCGGAATTGTCATCGGATTATCCGTATTCGATGCCTATGTGGGCCATATTCTGGTGGGTAATGTGATGAGTATCATCCGTTCCGTCTCCACCGTACAAGGAGAGGCAAAAGGCATTATGAGCGGCCTCTATATCATCTATAGTTGCTCCCTCTACATGCAGATGCTTCAGGAATTCTTACAGGAGAATGTACAGAAGGAAGCACCGATTTGCAAGCTCAATGAACCCATTGAGGAAATCTGCTTGGACCACATCAGCTATTCCTATGATGGAAGCCGTCCGGTATTGGACGATGTGTCCCTGCGATTGCAGCGTGGAAAACGCATTGCCATTGTAGGCCCTAACGGTTCCGGTAAGAGTACCTTGTTGAAATTGATTGTAGGCCTGTATAAACCGCAGAAGGGCGTGGTTCGGGTCAATGGTATGGACAGTGCCAAGGTGGAGAAGGAAAGCTTCTATCGTCGCATTTCCGTGCTCTTCCAGGATTTTGTAAAGTATGAGTTATCCCTGAAGGAGAATATCGGATTTGGCGATGTACAAAACATGGACAAGGAGGATCGGATTCGGGATTCCTTGCAGGAAGTGGGCACAGGTTTCTTGGCAAACAAGGATGAAGAAATCGATTTGAATATGCAGCTGGGCAACTGGTTCGAAGGGGGCAGAGAATTGTCCCAGGGACAGTGGCAGAAGGTGGCACTCTCCCGCATCTATATGAAGGAGGCGGATTGCTACCTGCTGGATGAACCAAACGCAGCACTGGATACCTTATCCGAGAAGGATGCATTCAATCGATTCTTCCGTCTCTCCAAGGATAAGCTGGGGGTTTATATTTCTCACCGGTTGTGTGCGGCCAAGATGGCGGATGAAATTATTGTAATGCAACAGGGTCACGTGGTGGATATCGGAACCCATGAGGAACTGATTGCACGTTGCAGCGTATATCAGGATATGTATGACGCAGAAAATTACGCAGAGGCAGGTTAATAAGAATGAACAAAAGAGATGTGATTGCAACGACAGTTGAGAAACTAAAAAACTATGAGCAGATGAAACAAGTGATGATGGATCCGGCCAACAGCCGAACAGCCCTGGGGAATGTGATTCCCTGGGACACCACATCCTTGTGTGCAGGTCTTCCGGGCATCAGCCTTGCTTTTTCCCAATTGATTGGAACAGATACGGGCGTGGAAGGCTTGGAGGAAACCGCCAAATCTCACTTGGGCCGGGCGGTGGAACTATTTAATCAGAACGGTAGCAGTGATTGCAGTTTGCATAGCGGATTGGCTGGATTAGGACTTGGAATTACGTCCCTGGCCAAGAAAACCGGAGGATATGAGCAGGTACTTGGAACCATCCATCAGGCCATTGCAGCCCATGCCGATGATTTGATTGCGGCGGTAGATGCCAAGGCCATCATTGGATACGATATCATCTCCGGACTTTCCGGTATTGCCGGATATCTGTTGTTGCATACCGAAGATGATACGGTATACCACACCCTCGAAGCCTTCGTGGATGCGCTGATTCGCTTTAGCTTGGGCGATGAGGGCCGTTATGGATGGCTGGTTCCGCCTCATTTTTTGTTCAGCGATTTGGAACGAGAACAATTCCCACGTGGGGCATTTAATTCCGGGTATGCACATGGCATCGCAGGTGTGTTAGGATTATTAGCGAAGGCTTGCAAGCGAGGAATCGTGCGCCCGGGTCAGATGGATGCAATCAAACGAATCATGGAATACTATGATCGATTCAAAATCTTTGAGGATGATCGCTATATCTGGAAGGGCCAGATGGGAATCGAGGAGCTGGAAGCAATCGATGCCGGAGCCGAGAATCCGGTGGATGGAGATTTCTTCCGTCGGGATGCATGGTGCTATGGTGCGCCGGGAATATGTTACGGCCTTCTGCAGGCAACGGATGTGGTGGCCGATGGGAAAACCAGACAGATGGCAATGGAAACCATGAAGAAGGCACTGCAGCATCGGGATGCGATTTATTCCCCGACCTACTGCCATGGATATGCCGGCCTGCTGCAAATTGCCAAGGCATCCCAGCGTTTGGTGGAGCATAACTTCCTACAGGAAGAGTGTGATACCTTAGAGCAGATGATTTTAGATTCCTATGATGCAACCTTGCATTTTGGCTTTTGTGACCATGAATTCAGCTCCGATCAGAAGGAGTTTGTGGATTATCATGAACCGGGACTTCTGTGTGGAAGTACCGGAATTGTATTGGCACTTCAGGATGACGGCAAGAAACGCGCCGTATACCAAAGTGCATTTGGCTTATAAGTAAGATGACATGTGGGAGGACGAGATGGCAAATATTTTGGTTGTGGATGACGAACCGGAAATCGTAGCGATTATCAAACGTGCCCTGGAGTTGGATGGGCACGCGGTATCCGGATATGTGGGGACCGCTGAGATTGATATCGGCAATATGGGACACTTCGATTTGGCCTTGCTGGATATTATGATGCCGGGAGAAGACGGATATCAGTTTTGTGAACGGATTCGAAACAAGGTGGATATTCCTATCGTATTCTTAAGCGCCAAGGTATTGGAAGAGGATATCACCCATGGTCTGGAAATCGGAGCGGATGATTATATTGTGAAGCCGTTCCGGGTGGCAGAGTTGCGTGCCCGTGTGAAGGCCCATCTGCGACGGGAGCATCGGGAGAAAACACACTTCCTAAATTTTGAAAGTTGCAGTCTGGATTTGGATGCCAAGCGTCTGCTTGTGGCAGATCGAGAGGTGCCGCTGACCAAAACGGAGTACAGTGTATGTGAGTATTTGGCGAAGCATCCGGGGATGGTCTTTTCCAAGGAACAAATCTTTGAGGAAGTATTTGGACTGGACAAGGACAGTGACAGTACCACCATCTCCACCCACGTGGCCAATATACGAACCAAGTTAGATAAAGTTGGCATTGCGCCAATTACAACAGTATGGGGGACCGGATACAAATGGAACTAAAAAAAGAGAAAACATTACGCCGTATTTTTACGGAATTTATTTTACGCGTCGGGGCCGAAATGGTTGCCGGCGGTTTGTTGTTGGTTGGAATCTTCACCTTGGGCTTGTATTTCGGCTGGATTTTGCCGGCAAATTTTTCGGAGCAGTATGCGAAGAATGTGATGCAAGAGCTGGAAGCGGTGGACCGGGCATCGGATGTGGTAGAAAACATTCAGGATTATGTGAACTACTATCTGGTGGATGAAAGCGGTGCGGTGATTGCATCGAATCATCCCAACAAAATCGGGGAGACCATCAATCCGAAACCGAAGGAGGGACTGCTGGTTGGTCGCAGTGGCTGGCTACAGCAGGAGTTTTCTGACGGAACCTTGTATTTAGAATATTATGTGCGTTCCTTCTACGCATCCACCTATTTGAATCGGTACTTTTTATGCCCGGCGTATGCCATGGGCTTTTTTGCGTTTCTGATGATTCTTCTTGTGGTCATCGGTAATGTACGTCGATTGGAACGCTTTTTCCAGGGAGAATTAAAGCCTCTGGGAGCGGCAGCAGAACGGATTTCCCTGGATAATTTGGAGGTGGAACTTCCACCTGCAACCGTATCCGAGGTGGCCCGTGTTTCAGATTCCTTCCTTAAGATGAAGCAGGAACTGTCGGATTCTCTGGAAAGAGAGTGGCAGGCACAACGGAATCGCCGGGCCCAGATTGCGGCCCTGGCCCATGACTTAAAAACACCGTTGACCGTGATTTTAGGAAATCTGGATTTGCTGGCGGAAACCGGGGTGAGCGAAGATCAAAAGCAGATGATTGATGTGGCAATCGGCGAGGTGAAACACAGCGAGGATTACATTGGAATTCTGGTGGATATGGCCAAGAATACCGGTGAGGTGGAGCTGATGAAAACATCTATCGAGTTAGCCTCTTTCTTTGATGGAATCGAAAGCAAGGCGCGCCTTATTGGAGAACAGAAGAAGGTGGCAATTCGAACCGATTATCATTTTATGGATACGAACTATCTGGGGGATCGCAATCGCGTGGAGCGAGCAATTCTAAACTTATTATCCAATGCAATCGACTATAGCCCGGAGGGTGGCACTGTAGCGCTGCATGCCCATGCCGCGGATGGAATAGTGACAGTAACGGTAGAAGATCAGGGACCCGGATTTTCTCAGGAGATGCTTCATTCCGGCGTGGAACTTTTTAAGATGGGAGAGAGTAGTCGAAGCAGTAAGAAGCATTACGGCATCGGTTTATATATGGCACAAAACACCGCAAAACTGCACCATGGACAGCTTTTGATTGCCAACAGAAATGAGGGCGGAGCACAAATAAAATTAATTTTAAAATAAGTTTTGGTTCTTGATTTTTTCTTGATAAATGCTTGGTATATTTCTCTTGTCGACAGGAAAACAAGAGAAAGGAGAGCAAATACGATGGCAAACTTCGATGATTTCACATTGGATGTTACCGCTTCTAAGGATGATGCGAAGAAGGCTGATGCACAGATCACCAGCAAGTTCCTTTGCACACCTGGATGTGTAACCGGTTGGTTGATGGGATGCAATGGTTCATCTGCTTCATGCAACTGTTCTGTAACAATTGATGTAAAGTAATTTATTAAAAAAACAAGCAAATCAACACCCATGTGTTGGAAACCGCAAGAAAAAAGGAGATAAGAATTATGACAAACTTTAACGATTTTAACCTTGATGTAACTGCTTCTAAGGATGACAGCAAGAAGGCTGATGTACAGATCACCAGCAAGTTCCTTTGCACACCTGGATGTGTAACCGGTTGGTTAATGGGATGCAACAACAAGACCGCTTCTTGCAACTGCTCTGTAACAATCGAGGCAAAATAATTGATCTTGTAGATCGAACGCCTGCATTTGAATCGTAAGCAGGCAAAAAGAGATAAGAACCATGGCATATGATAGTGATATTCGTTTCGATATCATAGCCTTTAGCTATTACTTGAAAGAAAGTAACAAAAACAAGAAGAATCACGAGATCGTCGTGAATACAAAAGGAGATATTAAAAATGGAAAAGATGAATGATTTCAATTTGGATGTAACAGCTTCTAAGGACGACGCTAAGAGAGCAGACGTACAGATTACCAGCAAGTTTCTTTGCACACCCGGATGCATTACCGGATGTTTACAGGGATGCAACAACCAGACTGCAACCTGCAACTGTGGTGTTACCATTGAGTTGTAAGATTCGAATGTGAACCAATACACGATCCCGCACCCAAAAGGTGCGGGATTTTTCTTGTGCCTGAGAAAATTTATACTTTCTTGATAATTGATTGCTATTGTTTTTTTAACGAAAATAAAAAATCTTTTGAAATCTTTATAAAATCTTAAAAATTGGATTCTAATATAGAAGTAGATAAGGAGGAGATACCTATGATTTTAAGAACAGAAGATTTAACCAAAAAGTTTCGCGGATTTACCGCAGTAGAAGATGTCAACCTGGAGATTCCGGAAGGAAAGATTTACGGATTGCTTGGACCTAACGGTGCCGGAAAATCCACCATCCTAAAGATGGTAACCGGTATTGCAACGCCAACAAGCGGAACAATTTATTTCAATGAAAAGCCTTGGACAAGAAATGCACTTTCCGATATTGGCGCACTGATTGAGATGCCACCGATTTATCCGAACTTAACCGCATATGAGAACATGCTGGTGAAAGCAAAGCTTCTTGGTGTATCGAAGAATAAGATTGAAGAGAAGTTGGAGATTACCGGAATTGCGAAAACCGGACGGAAGAAGGCAGGAGATTTTTCCCTGGGCATGAAGCAGAGACTTGGAATTGCCCTGGCCCTCTTAAACGATCCGAAGCTTCTCATCTTAGATGAGCCAACCAATGGATTGGATCCATACGGAATTGAGGAGCTGCGAGAACTGTTGAAGGGATTTTCCAAGCAGGGAATTTCCATTATTATGTCCAGCCACATCTTAAGTGAAGTACAGATGATTGCAGATGCGGTGGGAATTATTTCAGAAGGACATGTGGTATATCAGGGAATGATTACACCGGAGGATGATTTGAACGCCATCTTCATGGAGCACACCAAGAATCGGAGGTTAGCAGGATGAATTATGTAATTGCAGAATCAATCAAAACCAGAAGAACCATCGTATCCTACTTTGTTGTGGTAGCACCGATTATTAACCTGTTACTTTGTATGTTGATTGCAGGATTTTATAATTTGGAGAGTTTTAGTCTGTATTGGTGGAGTACTTTTATGGCACCGGCACTTGCAGCGCTGTTTTGTTCCGAGCATGAACGCCAGAACAAGAAGTCCGGCAATGATAAGATGCTTTATACCTACCCCATCGACTTGTATCGGTTCCGTAACGCTGGCATTGTTGCCTTGGCAATCAAGTTATTGGCGGTATATGCGGTGATGGCGGTGGTATCCGTTGTTGCAGTGATGTTCCTTGGATATATTTCCTTCCCTTTAACAACCAATGTATTGGCATATCTGGTGCTGTTTCTCTGTGGATTATGGATGCTGCCGGCATGCATGTTGTTAAGTCGCTTTTTCAATGCGTACATTCTACTGGGCGTACAGGTGATGTTGAACTTATTGCTTCCTCCATTTTTAGCAGATACCCCACTGTGGGTGGTATGTCCATATTGCTACGGCCCGAAGGCAATTGAAGCATTGGCTGGCGTGAAGATCAGCGGTGATTTAATCGCTCCACAGGGATGGAACCTGACCGTAATTCTGGCATTGGTATTATCACTCATTGTATTTTTGGCATTATCTATTTGGGAGTCGAAGTTATATGAGCGTGGATTCCGTGAAAAGAAGGTGAGAAAGTAATGATTCAAGCACAGTTGATTAAAATGAAACGCACCCCGTTTGCGTGGTACTTATTCCTATCCACCGTTGGTTTGATCGGCATGTTTCTTCTGTATAACGTGTTATACAACTACAAACCGGTGGAGGAGCGATTACAATTGCTTTTTGAGATATATGGCACATTTTTGCCATTGCTGCACGCACTGACCGTATTCTTCATTATCAACCCGGAAGAACAGATGGCGAATATGTATCAGCTGCTTTCCGTCAAGAGAAGAATTACCCAGTTTTTGACCCTGGCTTTTATGGTTTGGAGTATGGAAAGCATCCGTCTGTTATTAACCTTCGGATTGGTTGGCCTACAGGTTGGTATGATGGTTTGTGGCAAGCAGGTGCTGCTGTTTATCCTGGGAGAAGCGTTGCTATCCATGTTAGGTGTGACCTTCCATCTCTGGTTGAACTTAAAGTTTGGCGTTGCCTTATCCATGTTTTTTGCAATCTTAGAGTTATTGCAGAGCGTGATGTACAGTAATATCACCATCGTTGGTATCTGGAAATATCTGCCGACGGCTTGGCCGATGGAGTGGAAAAGTGACGTTATGAATCAGGCATGGGGTGGACAACTTCCATTCTGGGGTAGTTGCGTTGGATTGATTGTGATTGCTATGGCACTGTTTTGTGCATGGTTTTGTCGTTGGGAAGGAAGAAAGAAGTAATGAAGATGCGCGTATTATTGGCCGGCATCCTGGTGGCTGCAAGCCTTATGGGATGCGGTGTACGGGATGCGGCGGCGGACTATGAGGACGTTGCAGACTACACCGCAGAGGTGGCGGATACCATCACGGTGTCGGATGGAACCACGGAATATGTGGTCCTGGAACAAACGGTAGAAAATTCGGAGTTAGGTGCATGGATCGGTCGCGTCGATGCATTTTCCGGCAATTTATATGTTAGTTCCGTCAATTCCGGTATAGACGGGGAGGTCTCTGTTATGGTTAATGGTGTAAACTACAGAGCGAAGCGTAAGGACGCTTTGACGGACACAGATCTACCATTAAATCCATCCAATGTTTCCCAGGCCGCTCAAGATACGGCAGCAGGCGGGGGAGCGAGAGTGAATGAAGGGAATATGGATGAGGTGTACGTCGGCGACCGCTGCTACCTGCTATCCGGAGAGGAGGTAGAGCAAGCGCAGCTCGGAAACATGATTGCATTCATCGGCATGAGCTATGTGGTGAATACGGATACCAAAACCGTCATACCACAGGATGAATTGGGTGAAATCGTGATGTCTGAGACAGACGAAATAGCGCCTAGGGAACAGAGAATGTATGAAGGAATCTATTCTTTGAACGACCGCGATGATGCAATTGTTGTTGTCATGAACAATCATTATTTTGTGGCTACGAGCAAAGAATAGGAGACTACATGGAGAAAATTTTTATCATTGGGGAAGAACTAGAATTTGAGGCAGAAGTAAGCAAGGTGTTAATTCCGGAAGGATACGACGTAGAAGTTGTCCGTGATTATGATTACGCACTGATAAAAAAGGAAGCCTGTGATTTGATTCTATCTGAGATTCCGGAGGATGGTGCAGATTTGTATTTCAAGGATTTAATCAATACCTTTGAATGCAAGGTGATTGCCATCGTTCGGGACGAGGTTGTGGAGCAACTGCAGGAGTGTGCGGATGCCGGAGTGCATGACTACATTTTCCTGCCTCTTCGAAGCAGAGAGCTGATGGTAAAAGTAAAGTGTTTGCTGCGCAAGAAACAAGCGCAGGTGGAAAATTATAATGGGGTACTGTTTAGTAACCAGGAACTGAAGGTATACATCAATAATCGATGGATCTATCTAACCAAGAATGAATATCGAATCTGTAAGACCCTGGCGAAGAATGCGGAGAGGACCTTTACCAAGGATCATATCTATGAATACATCTACGATTTGGAAAAGGATACACAGATTCAAACCATAACGGAATATATCTATTCCATTCGAAAGAAGTGCAAAGAAGTAGCGGTGAATCCAATCGAAACCATCTGGGGCATTGGATACCGCTGGAATTACGATGAATGTGATGCATGTGTACCATGCTGTTAATAAAAAAAGAGGACCGTAAGGTCCTCTTTTATACGTCCATAACATCTGCTTTGACACGCTCGATGTGCATTGCAAGATAGCCGATTTCCAATTGGTCAAAAGGGGATCCAATGCTATTGCTCAATTCCTCGCAGATGGATTTGGCAATCTCAAAGGATTGTGGAAAAGCGTTTAAAACATAATCATTCATATCTAATTTTAGGGGCTCAGATTTTTGAATGCGGGCAACCATATATCGAATGTGATTCATCATACGATTGTATGAAAGGGAATCAACGGATATGGTTTTCTGCGTAATCTCTTCAATCTTAGAGATGCAATTTCGAACGGCCTGAGCTGTTTCGATGGATTGCGAAATCTTGTCAGAAGAAGTCGCAGAATGTATATGCAATGCGACATAGCCGATTTCGTCATCGGAGATGTCGAGATTCAATTTCTCTTTGAGCAAAGGTCTTACAATCTCAGCGGTTTTATATTCCGCATGGAACAATATCTTAATATCGTTTAACAACGGATTGGAAATCTGCTCACGATCTGCAATACGCTTGGCAGCATATTCAAGGTGATCTGCCATAGGAAAAACGATATTATGATCAACAACATCGAAAATCGTTTCCGCATGTTGAAGCACTGCTTCCGCAATTTCTAAGAACACAGGATCAACATGCTTTACGATTTCTTTCGCATTACCTCGTTCGGATGATTCTGCCAGGGAAAAGATTTTGGAATCCGGTGTAATTACCAGCTCCTGTGTAGGCTTCATTCCGAAGCCTACACCTTTGCCCATGATCAAATATTCAACCAACGCATCGGTATCAACTGCTATCACCGAATTATGATTTAGAACTTTTTTAATCTTATACATAACCATCCACTCCAATGAGGTTTACGCTAAAAAGTCTACCTCAAACAAAGGCTCTCCAGCCTTGATTGCGCCTGCTTTTACAAGGCGAATGTTAATCTTATCTTCGTCCATATCGGTGCAAAGAACAGGAGATGCAACGGAAGGAGCGTTAGACTTTAAGTAATCTAAATCAACCTTCATTAAAGCGTCACCCTTCTTAACCTTCTGGCCGTTCTCAACTAATACTTCGAATCCCTGACCATTCAACTTAACGGTATCAATTCCGATGTGAAGTAATAAGCTTACACCATCCTCGGTGTTGAAACCAATGGCATGCTTGGTGTCGAATACGAAACCAACTTCACCATCAGCAGGAGCGTAAATTACGCCGGTCTCAGGAGTTACAACAGCACCGTCGCCCATCATACGGCTAGCGAATGCTTCGTCCGGTGTAGCAGAGATATCATCACAAGTACCATCAACCGGGCTATATACAACAGCGGTCTTAACAACCTTCATAGCGGACTTATCAACCGCCTTAGTTTCCTCAGCAGCTGCAGCAACAACTGTGTTGTTTGCATCATAGAGGGTGTTTGGAGCCTTGTCCAAGTAATCTTCCAAGTTAGACTTGATGATAGTTACATGAGGTCCATAAATAATCTGAACGCCCTGTCCCTTGTGAACAACTCCGGAAGCACCGGTAGCCTTCAACATACCATCGTTAACAAGGTCTGCATTCTCAACGCTGACACGAAGTCTGGTTGCACAGCAGTCAACAGAAGTGATGTTCTTCTTACCGCCGAGACCCTTCATGATCTGATCGGATACAGCATCCTCTTCAGAGAGGTTCTGTCCCTTAGCGTTGTAATCAGCTCTGGTGTAGAGCTTGGTTTCTTCATCGTCATCTTCACGACCAGGAGTCTTTAAGTTGAACTTCTTGATCAAGAAAGAGAACAACAAATAGTATACAACAAAATATCCAATACCAACAATAACTACATAAATCCAGCTGGTCTTTGCATTTCCCTGAAGGATACCGAACAAGAATAAATCGATTAATCCGCCGGAGAAAGTCATACCAACACCAACGCCACACATATGCATGAACATGTATGCAGCACCTGCGAATACGCAGTGAAGACCATACAGAGCAGGAGCTACGAATAAGAATGTAAACTCGATCGGCTCAGTAATACCGGTCAACATAGAAGTTAAAGCTGCGGAGAGAAGAAGACCACCAACGACCTTACGCTTCTCAGGACGAGCACAACGATACATAGCAAGAGCTGCTCCCGGAAGACCGAAGATCATGAGCGGGAACTTACCGGACATGAAACGGGTAGCGGATACAGCAAAGTGCTCAACTGTAGGATCAGCCAACTGAGCAAAGAAGATGTTCTGTGCACCTTCGATGGTTTCGCCGGCAACTTCCAAAGTACCACCAACAGCGGTCTGCCAGAATGGAAGATAGAATACATGGTGAAGACCGAATGGGATTAACAAACGCTCCATCAAACCGTATACCCATGTTCCAGCGTAACCGGACTGTAATACGATGTCACCTACGTGATAGATACCAGCCTGTACTGGTGGCCATACGAAGAACATCAAGATTCCGACGAAGGTATAAACCAAAGCGGAGATAATCGGCACGAAACGAGTACCACCGAAGAAGGAAAGTACTCTAGGTAACTGAATCTTGTAGAACTTGTTGTGCAATGCAGCAACACCAAGACCTACGATGATACCACCGAATACACCCATCTGCAGGGACTGAATACCACAAACAGAAGCAACAGCACCGCTTAACATCTGATCAGCACCACCATGAATAGTAATCATAGCGCTGATGGAAGCGTGCATGATGAAGAATGCGATAGCAGCTGCAAGAGCAGCAACTTCCTTCTCCTTGTTAGCCATACCGATTGCAACACCCATGGCGAAGATAACCGGTAAGTTACCGAATACAATGTCACCAGCCTGGCTCATTACGGTGAAGAGAGCGTTCCATACGGTTCCCGGTCCCATAACACCTAATAAATGATAGGTCTCCAACATTGTAGTATTGGTGAATGATCCACCAATTCCCAGAAGCAAACCAGCTACTGGAAGAAGTGCGATTGGAAGCATGAAGCTTCGTCCAATTCGCTGCAAAACACTAAAAATCTTGTCTTTCACAATAAACCTCCTTAGATTTGTTCCGAGATGATTTATCGTGTTTATGTAAAAAAGTATAAAAAAAGGACATAAACAAATAAAACACCCCGTGTGTTTTGTGTCGTTTATGCCTACTTAAAGTTACATACTACATAAGTTATTAAATTGCCTTTGATAAAATAGCATAATCCCAGGGACATGTCAAACGTTTTCGTAAGGAAAATGTTACAAAATTTTATTTTTGTGGTGGGATGGGGAATGTCGTTGGTCGCAAAAAGGTGTCGTTCATGAATTGCAAATGAGTTTCTTCTATATAGATGGGTGGGAATCGGATAAGAATGGGACAAGGATGTATTATCCTACCTATATGGAAAAGGTTATGATTCTGGTTCTTTATGGAGTAAAATAAGAATGGTAAGATACGTAGCGCAGAAGAAGCAGGTTGCGTTCGACTAGATATAGAAAGAAGCTTGTATGTATATTTTTTTAGATCAGACAGAGGCGAAGACCGCCGAAATCGAAGCACAATATCACGCCACCGTGGTGCGGGAGGCCGCATGGATCCCGCCGGAGGAATTGGTACTCCACTTCACGCCGGAGCTGGTATCACTGGAGCAGGGGAACCTGGAGATGCATGGGGATCTGACCACCATGTTGCCACGCATTCGCCGCCTATCACAGGAGATGTTGGTAAAGGCAGCACGTATCAAGGATGCTGAACATCCGCTGGTGGCCATCGATGCCACCGCAGGAATGGGAGAGGATTCCCTGGTACTGGCAGCAGCCGGATACCAAGTGAAATTATTCGAATACAATCCGGTCATCGCAGCCCTCTTGCAGGATAGCCTACGTCGTGCAGCTTTCATCCCGGAGTTGGAAGAAGTGGTGGCACGTATGGAATTTGTGCCGGGAGATAGCATTGCGGGAATTGCCGCCAGTGCGGGCACCGTGGATTTGATTTACTTAGATCCCATGTTTCCGGAACGCCAGAAGAGTGGCTTAATAAAGAAAAAATTCCAATTGATGCAGCAGCTGGAACGCCCGTGCGATGACGAGGAAGCCCTCTTCCAAAGTGCCTATGCAGCGGCTCCGAAGAAGCTGGTAATCAAGCGCCCGTTGAAGGGCCCGTATCTGGCCGGACGAAAGCCGGGCTACACCATCAAGGGCAAGGCCATCCGCTATGATTGTTTTGCTTGTTCTTAAATCTCAATTGGCGTAATTTATTCGTTGCACTCCCACGCCGAGTGTATATAATAGTGAAGTAATATGTTTCGTTCCGTTCCGGAACCAGAAGGGGTAGTATCTTGATTCAAACTGTAAAATCTGATGGACGTAGAGTTTTTCTATGTGTTCTTGCCGGTACGATGATGGCAATTAACTACAATACCTTTGCTCATACCGGAGGGCTATTGCCCGGTGGCTTTGCAGGTTTTGTGTTGTTAATCCAACAAATCAGCCGCACATTCTTCAATTATAATATGCCCTATGCACCACTATACTTGTTAACCAACCTTTTTCCGATTATCTTAAGCTATCGTAAAATCGGCAAAAAGTTCACCATCTTCTCCTGTGTAACCATCGGTACGGTTGCCATCCTAACGGACGTCATCCCAAGCTATGTGATTACCCAGGACATCCTGTTAATCAGCATCTTCGGTGGTATGATCAATGGCGTTGCCATTATGCTTTGTCTCATCGCCGGCGCCACCAGCGGTGGAACGGACTTCATCTCCATCTACGTATCGGAGAAGTTCCACAAAGACGCCTGGAACTATGTGCTGTTATTTAACGCGGTGATTCTTGCAGTAGACGGTATCCTCTTCGGATGGGACAAAGCCCTCTACTCCATTATCTTCCAGTTTGTAACCACCCAGATTTTAAATGCCCGTTACATGCACTACAAGAAGATGACCCTCTTCGTTGTCACAGACTATCCGGAGGAAATTGCAAGGGCCCTCTACAAACGCACCAACCACGGTGCCACCCAACTGGACGCCCAGGGCACCTACCAGGGTGCACGCCGCCGCATGCTTTATACCGTCATCAACGCGGAAGAAATCAACAAGGTCCTCAAAATCATCGACAACATCGATGAAAACGCCTTCGTCAACGTCATCCGTACCGAACAACTTCAGGGCTCCTTCTACATGCGCCCCAAAGATTAACGCTCTCTTAGCACCTCCATCCGGGGGTGCTTTTCTTTCTGCCCGGCCCCACCCCATCTAGCATGCATCTCAATTCCCCTGGCCCCGCCGGCCGCCTCCCTCCCTTGCGCCGAGGTTCTTGTGGGCGCGCAATCCATTTTCTTGCATCCCGGATGCCCATACGTCTCGTGTGTCCTTTACTCGCTTTTACCATTCGAGCAGGCTGTTTGTCCACACCGCTGACAATATAAATTCTTCGTCCCTGCCACCACATATGTCCCCGGGTTTTTTGCTCCGGTTCCATTCGCCTAGAAAAATTACAAAGCATGGTTTGCTGCTGCGGGGTCGCAAAATAATCGAATCCGTTCTTCGATTTTGCTTTCCGCGCCATCCTTGGCGCGTCATCCCCGCAGCTGTTGCAAACCATACTTTTATTTTTCTACGGCTCACTCCAAGTCACAAAAAACCGGGAACACATGGATGGCAGGGACCAATATAAAACCAATGTCAGCGGGAGACAAACCGCCTGAGAAGAATTGTAAAACGTGTAAAGAACACACGACTTATATCGTATGGGCATGGGATGCTTAGAAAATCATTGCGCAAGCACCAAACCTTGGCGCAAGGGAGGGAGGCGGTCGGCGGGGCCGGGACAAATCTGACGTTTACAATGGGGTGGGGCCGTGCTATAGTATAGGGCGGATGGCATTCGTAAGAAGCTGTACCGCTGATGTTTACTATATTTTTTCAGTTTTATCGGCTTGTATCCGGTGATGGAACAAGACCATACATCACTTCCTTGGTACGATAGGAGGTGGTTGCATGAACATTGGATTTGTTGGCGCAGGGAAAGTGGGCTGTAGTTTGGCCAAGTTGCTTACCGAGCGCGGGAAACAAGTAAGCGGCATATATAGTCGGAGTCCAAGTTCCGCTGCCTGGGCAGCACAATTTACAAATACAACGCATTTTGAAGAAATCAATGAGTTACTGGATGTAAGTGATGTGTTGTTTTTGACCGTACCGGACCAGTCCATACGAAGCGTGTATGAGAGCCTGGATCCAACAAAACTAGTCGATAAAATCATATGTCATTGCAGTGGAGCACTGTCTACTGCAGTCTTTGAAGGAATAGAGAAATACGGCGCGTCCGCTTTTTCCATTCATCCGTTTGTGGCGATTAGTAGTCGCCATGAGTCATACCAGAATTTACCCCATACGATTTTTACCATGGAAAGTAAGCCCATACGCAAGGAACATAAGGAAGCAATGCTTGCGCTGTTGCAGGATTTGGACTTGCAGGTGGAAGAAATCACAGCAGAATCCAAGGCGGCATACCATGGAGCGGCGGTGATGGCCAGTAACTTGATGCTGGGCCTTTTGTCTGTGGCAAAAAGAGAGCTGCAGGCCGCCGGCTTTAGTGAACAGGGAGCGACCGAAGCCATACTGTCCCTGGCAGAAGGAAATCTAGCCAATGCCATAAAGGCCGAAGAGAAGCCGTTTGTGACGGCATTGACCGGGCCAATCCAGCGCGGGGATGCAAGTACCGTGGAGGGACACCTGAAGGCCTTTTCCGGAGATAGCCGAGAAATCTATCGGTTGTTGTCACGGGAGGTGCTGCGCCTGGCGCAAGAGAAAAATGGGACAATGGATGACATCAGATTAACAGAGCTTCTGTATGAAGACGAGGAGGAATAAGAAACATGAAAAACACGGTAACAACCTTACGCAAGCAAAAGGAAGAAGGCAGCAAGATTAGCATGCTGACCTGTTATGATTATACGACCGCTTGCTTGGTAGAGCAGGCAGGCGTCAATGCAGTCCTGATTGGAGATTCTCTGGGCATGACCATGCTTGGATATGAGGATACCCTTCCGGTCACGATGGAGGATATGATTCATCATACCAGAGCCGTATCCCGTGGATTGAAGGATACCTTCCTGGTAGCAGATATGCCGTTTTTATCATATCAGACCAATAATTACGATGCGGTGGTAAACGCCGGACGATTGGTCAAGGAAGGCCATGCACAGGCCGTTAAGTTAGAGGGAGGTGCAGCGGTATGTGAGCAGATTCGTGCCATCGTTAAGGCAGATATTCCGGTGTGCGCCCATATCGGATTGACTCCACAGTCCGTGAACACCTTCGGTGGATTCAAGGTCCAGGGTAAGGATGCAGCCAGAGCACGCCAGGTGGTAGAGGATGCATTGGCTGTACAGGAAGCAGGCGCATTCATGGTGGTATTGGAGTGCGTTCCGGCCGCATTGGCAAGCTATATTACAGAGATCTTGGATATCCCGACCATCGGAATCGGCGCAGGAGCCGGATGCGACGGACAGGTATTGGTATATCAGGATATGCTTGGCATGTTCTCCGGCATGAAGCCGAAGTTCGTGAAGCACTTTGCAGAGATTGGCGAGACCATGCGCAATGCATTTGCAGCCTATGATGCAGAGGTCAAAAGCGGAGCATATCCGGCAGAAGAGCATACATTTAAGATTTCCGATGAAATCATGGACGAAGTAAGAAAGGGAATGGATCAGGCATGTTAAGAACAACAACCAAGCAGGAAGTAAGAGAACAGGTAAAGAAATGGAAGCAGGAGGGCCTCTCCATCGGATTGGTACCAACCATGGGATATCTTCATGAGGGCCACGGCAGCTTGATTGCCCGGGCAAGAAAGGAAAACGATCGTGTCATCGTTTCTGATTTTGTAAACCCGATTCAGTTTGGACCGAAGGAAGATTTGGCCACTTATCCAAGAGACTTCGAGGCAGATTGCGCATTGTGTGAAAGTCTGGGAGCAGACTTGATTTTTCATCCGGAACCGGAAGAAATGTACGCCGAGAATTTCCATTCTTATGTAGGCGTGAATGTACTGTCCGAGAATCTCTGCGGCAAGAGCCGTCCGATTCACTTCAATGGTGTGTGCACCGTAGTCACCAAGCTTTTTATGCTAAGCCAGGCAGACCGCGCATACTTCGGACAGAAGGACGCACAGCAGTTGGCAATCGTACGTCGTATGGCCAGAGATTTGGATTACAACATTGAAATCGTGGGATGCCCAATCATTCGTGAGGAAGACGGATTGGCCAAGAGTTCCCGTAACACCTACCTGTCTGCAGAAGAACGGAAGGCTGCAGTGGTATTGCATCGCGCCCTGGAAAAAGGTGATGCCATGGTGCGTGGTGGTGAGAAGGATGCAGCCAAGGTAGTTGCAACCATCACAGCAGAAATCGAAAGCGAACCGCTGGCACGTGTTGACTATGTGGAACTGGTGGACTGGAACGAGTTGCAGCCACAGACCGAAGTACCGAAGGAAGTACTGGTGGCAGTGGCCGTATATATTGGTAAGACCCGTTTGATTGATAATTTTATTGTGGAGTAAGAAGTATATGGAACTGACAATGTTAAAAGGAAAAATCCATCGTGCCGTCGTAACCCAGGCGGCACTGGATTATGTGGGAAGCATTACCGTGGATACCAAGTTGTTGGAGGCAGCTGGTATCTACGAGTATGAGATGGTGCAGATTGTGGATGTGGAGAACGGCAACCGTTTCGAAACTTATACCATCGCCGGCGAGCCGGGCAGCGGTATGATTTGTTTGAATGGCGCAGCAGCCCGTCAGGTACAGGTGGGAGACCATGTTATCATCATGTGCTATGCCCATATGTCGGAGGAAGAAGTGAAAACCCACAAGCCGAAGGTGGTATTTGTGGACGAACAAAATCAGATTTCCCGTCAGACGAATTACGAAAAACATGGACGTTTAGAGGATATGAATTGATTGACGAAATGGCTGGTGGACTACTAAAATAGAAGTAGTTTACGAGGTGCGTATATGACAAAAGACAACATAGTATCCATTTTGAAAAATGCAGAAGATTACGTATCCGGTGAAGCAATCAGTAAGGAACTTGGAATTTCACGGGCAGCAGTAAACAAAGCGGTAAAAGCATTGCGGAGTGAAGGCTATACCATCGATTCGGTAACCAACAAGGGATATATCCTGATGCATGGGCCGGACCATCTGAAGGCCGGTGAAATCCAATCCTATCTTGGGGAAGAGCGGATGAAGCGTGTGGTTTGTTTGGAAACCACCCCCTCTACCAATTTATATTTACATGGAATTGCCTACGAGGCGGCAGACGGTTTGGTGGCAGTCGCCAACGAACAGACCGCAGGACGCGGACGTCTGGGACGTTCCTTTGAATCACCGAAGGATACGGGCATCTATTTATCCTATTTAATGAAACCGGATGTGGCACCATCGGATGCCACCACCATTACGGCCTGGACGGCAGTGGCAGTGTGCCGTGCCATCGAGAAGGCCTGCAACATCTCCCCGGAGATTAAGTGGGTCAATGACATCGTATTACAGCAGAAGAAGGTGAGTGGAATTCTCACCGAGATGTCTCTGGAGTCCGAGACCGGACGCATTCAGAGTATTATCATCGGTATCGGAATCAACGTGAATGAGCTGGAAAGCGACTTTCCGAAGGAACTTCGCTCTAAGGCGACATCCCTTCGTATGGTAAGCGGGGAGAAGTTCTCCCGCGCGAAGCTTGCGGCAGCGCTCATCGAAGAGTTGGATTGCATGTACGCGTCCTGGCCCCAGGCAGCTGATGAATTTCTGGAAGAGTATCAGCGTCGTTGCAAGATGACGGCCAAGGAAGTCTCCGTGATTTCCGTGGCGCCGGCATCGGAAGCGGAAATTGGCAAGGATGCAGCACATACACCGCGTCATGCGGTGGTTCTTGGAATCAATCAGGATTTTTCCATTCAAGTGAAGTATCCGGATGGGACCATGGAGGCCTTGAATTCCGGTGAAGTGAGTGTACGAGGTATGTACGGTTATCTGTAAGAGAGGTGGCAGCTATGAAGAAGTTTCACGAGTTATTGGAAAAGCGTTGGTTTGCAAACCTGTTTGTGGTTTGCGCCGGTATTTTGTTTTACTTATTAATGACACACTTATACATGTTTGCCGGTGCATTTGCGGCAATCATGGATACCATTGCACCGATTGTTGTGGGTCTGATCATTGCTTACATCATCGATCCCTTTACGAAGTTTTGGGAATTCCGCGTACTGCATAAGATCAAAAACGAGAAGGTGCGACGTACCATTGCGGTCATCCTGGCCCTGGTAGTGGTACTCCTATTGATTGTTTTATTCTTCGTTGCACTGGTGCCATCCCTGGTAAGTAGCGTGGTTGGTCTTGCTTCCAATGCAGACAACTATGCAGCCAATATCCGAAGCCTGATGAAGCAGCTCAATGCATTGCATCTGGGCTTCCACTTGGATCCATCCAAGTTGGTGGAATACACGGACAAGGCACTTGGCATGTTACTTACATATATGAACCAGAATTCGGACAGTATTCTATCTGCATCCACCAACTTTGGCCGATCCCTGTTCAATGCAGTCATCGGATTTATCATCGGTGTATACTTTTTGCTTGGCAAAAAGTACCTACTCAACGGCATCTATGATATTCGCAAAGCGTTCATTCCGGCGGACCAGTTAAAGAAGCACAACACCTTCTGGAAGCGTGTCCATGAAATCTTTATCCAGTTCATCGGTTATGATTTATTGGACGGCTTCATCGTTGGTTTGGTGAATGCCATCATTATGGCCATCTTCGGTATGCCGTATGTTGCCCTGATTTCTGTGGTTGTGGGTGTTACCAATCTACTTCCTACCTTCGGCCCGATTGCCGGTGGTGCAGTTGGAGCCATCATCCTGTTATTGAACAACCCGATTCAGGCGCTATACTTTATTATTATTACAGCCATTATCCAGACGATAGACGGCTACATCTTAAAGCCTCGTCTCTTCGGTGGTTCCTTCGGAATCCCGGCGGTTTGGACCTTGATTGCCATCATTCTCGGTGGCAAGATGTTTGGTATCCCCGGTATCTTACTTGCGATTCCATTCGCAGCGATCCTAAACATCCTCTATCACGAGCAGTTCAAACCGTGGATGGCGGAGCACAAAGCTGAGATGAACAAGAAGAAAGACTAGT